>DAOMZH010000165.1:0-15071 GCA_035437985.1 Polyangium sp. (in: bacteria)
CGTCATTGGGGTCCGGGGACGAACCCGACAATGTTGCTTCGGTCGCGGCTTCGTGGTCCGCCTCGGCAATGGGTTTTCCGCGCAGCTTTCCCAATAGATCGGCCATGGCTGCGCGCGCATCTACGCCCACGAGCGCCTGACCCGAGGCATAATCGAGGTAATCGACCCGCCGAATTTCCTCGACCCCGGCATCGGATCCTTTTTTCGTGCGCCGAATGGTTCGATTCAAAAAACCAATACGATCCCGACCGAATTCGTCATCCTGTTGCAATACGACCAGCGGGTGCAGGCAGATTCGTCCCGCGGGGCCGACCAAATACAATCGGCCAGCCAATGCGCCGCTTGCCGACGTATCCATGGGCATCGTCGCCGGTCCGGTAAGCCCTTGAAATCGAACCTTTGGTTCGTCGCTGGATGTTTCATGAGCAAAACGTGCATGAACGAGTTCCATTCCGGCAAACAAGGCGGGCGACGACAACACTTCACAAGTCGCCGCAAGCAATAATTCGCCCAATGCCTCATAAAAAGCGTTCGACCGCTGGGCTCCATGGCCGATCACTTCATTGCGGTACGCCACGACGATATCAAAAAAACCCAAAGCACCACGACGGAGCGATTGTCGCGACGCATCGGGCGGTATGCACTCCTCCTCGATGGCGCGTTCGGCGAATGCTCGAATTGCCGTCCATGTAGAAGGAGTTCTCGAAAGATCGCGCGTTTCTGGAGCGAGCGGGACGAGCGCTGCGTCTTTTCGTTCTGCCAAATTGCGACTCACCTCGCGCAGTATCTCGCACCAGTGACCCGCCGACGGCAAAACGAGCGCCTCGAGTCGTCGCGCAATATCCTTGTCGAACGTCGCGGGTTTGTCCTCCTTATCCCCGGAGATTCCGGCTCGTTCGAGCCACACGCCCACACGCGCCGCAGCTGCGAGTTTCAAAGCGCATTCGGCCAAGTAATAAGCGCTGTGATGTCGTTCTGGAGCGCTTTTGCTGTTGAGCGCGCGAAGCACCAGCAAAGCGAGCGGATAGGGCAAACTCTGAAGCAGGTTGCGGGCACTCGACTTCGACGGGCTCGACGCGGACGTCATCTCCGCACGTTAGCCGAACCGGTAATGAAACTCAATAGCCAGGCGGCTCGCCGAAATCGATGCGGGTTTAGTTGGCCGTCGATTCGCGCTCCACCTGCGTGAGTAAATGGCGAACGCGGGCTTCTATTTGTCGCGCAATGCCGAGAAAGGCTTCTTCGCGCACGGCGTCGGAGCCTTGAACGGCCGTGGGGTCACGCAAACTCCAATGCAAATAGGTCGGTGCACCCGGAAAAACTGGACAAACTTCGCGCACGCGATCGCATACGGTCACGACATAATCGAACGGCTGATTTGCGAATTCATCCATGTGTTTCGATCGCTGACGACTGGCATCGATGCCCATGGAGGCCAGCACTTTGACCGCGAGGGGATGAATCACCGACGATTCGCTACCCGCACTTTCGACCTCGACCTTGTCGCCACCGAGGTGTCGGCAAATGCCTTCGGCAATTTGCGAACGGGCTTTGTTGTGCGTGCATAAAAAGAGAATCTTGACGGGTTTCGAGCTCATCTTCGTTTTCCAGTCGCATTTGACGAACATTCCGTCGTCATGTCAACCCTGCTTTCGCGATGGTCGTCGATTTCGGGCGGAGCTCTTGGCCAACGCAAATGCAATACCCCCTTGCACGGTGGCTCGAATAACAAACCCTTCGAGTAATTCTCCGCCTTCAATGAGCGTTTTCGCCATGTCCGGCCGAATTCCCGTCAATACGACCTCCGCCCCAACGAGGCGCACGGCGCGAGTGACCCCGACCAACGCTTCGGCAACTCGCGCCGTGGCCATGGGAACACCACTCAAATCGAGAATCGCCGTAGCCGCTCCGCGAGCAACGATCCCCGAAAGCATGACCTCCGTAATGCGCCCGGCCCGCGCCTCGTCAATCGTTCCCACGAGCGGCATCAAGACCACATCGTCAGCAACCGGAATGATCGGCGTACCAAGCTCGCGCAGGAGCGTCTGCTGCGCGTCCACCAAATTCGATTGCAATGCAGCCCGCTCCTCGATTTCGCGTTGATATCGCTCCATGACGAAAAGTCGTTCCGCGACCGCCGTTGCTTGCGTTCCGAGCGCATGCATCGTACGCACGACGTGCGCATGAAGGGGTGTACGCACAGGCCAAGAAACGACGAGCCGCCCGACCAATTCGGCACGAAGAAGAAGCGGCGCGGATAAAATACCCCCCACGCCCAAGTCACGAAGTGCATTTCGGGCATTCGCCTCAATCGAGGAATCGTTCTCGACATCATCAATGACGACGGCCAATTTCGTGTTCAACAAGGAAGCCAATGGGGAATCGGGGGCAACCGCGCGTTCGAGGGCGCGAGCCAATGCATTGTCAAATGGTAGTAAAGAAACAATTTGGTTTTCCCGCTCCCCGGCTACCGTGTCGAATCTCAAAATGGCACTCGAATTCGCTCCAAATGGCTCGAGATAAGTCATGATGACCTCGACCAATTCTTCGAAACTCGACGATGTCACCAGCGAACACGACAGGTCATAAAGCATAATCGAGTCCGCCGCATTGGCCGTAGCTTCCGCGAATCTGCGCATTGATCGTTCATACAAAGCAGAATCGAGCAGCTCCATCACGAAATGAAGTGCGGACGAACCCAAATGCTCCTGTTGCAGAATGGTTGCCCCAAGCACCTCGATGACCGAACGCCTCAAACCAACCAGCAACGAATGCGTAGAGTGAGCGTCCGTGCCATTCATCCTATCAGCGAGCGGCGCGCCATTTCTTTGCCGAACGGAATCGCAAAGTGCCTCGAGCAACGACTTTGCAAGCATTCGATCGCCGTTGCTCACGACCGCTTGAACATGATCGACGAGATTCTGCTGTTCGGTTGACAAAAGCGTGTGGAGAGTTTCTGCCGTTTCAACCGAAATATCGGTTATTCTCGGTCTTACCATCGCTCGTTCTCTCGAGGGTCGCCCCCCGGCGAAATGTATGTAATACCCGAGCCTGGCAGAAAAATCCGGAAACGCCAAGGGCGACGAAGTGGCAATGACCGTTTGGCTGTTTACGAATTAGCCAAGACGATGACTTTGTCGCCTTCCTCGAATTCGACCATCCGGGACTTCAAGGGATTCAGGTGTACACCAAAGGACTTGTTCGCGTCGGTGGCATCAATGGCTTTTCGGTACCCCAAAGCCACTTCATTACGTCGTTTCGCGGATTCGAGAACCGTCGCAAACGAAATGCTCTTGCCCGTTTCGACGTAATCCGACGAGGGTTTGAGATAAATTTCGGCCCCCTCGGGATCGAAAAGCTCGCGAAATACTTTGCCCAGCGCTGGTGTTTCGGCAATTTGCGTCATCATGAGCGAAACGAGTTTGTCGCTCACGATGAAATCGTCAGCTCGCGTCACTTCAGCCAGTTTTTGATTACGAACATCGAGCATTTCACTAACCACGGAGAACTTGCGGCCCGTCTTCGTCCCAATGTCGCGCAAATGCAAGAGGGTCACGAGCGTTCGCGCATCGGCATCCTGAGGACCCAATTCATTCGATGGCGACAGCGTGATCACATGGTCGTACTCGGACTGCATGACTTGATCGAGGATTTTGCGACTACGCGTATCACCCACTTGGAAAACGACCTCGAGGTTCGTCAATCCAGCACCAATCTCTTCGACTTCGCGACGCAGATCCTCGTTCTGATTGACGACCTTCACTTGCGAACCAGGGGCAACGTAGCGATCGAGCTCGCTCAATATGGCCACACCGCGATCGTTCCAGCCGAGAATCAAGATTTCTTCCGGTTCATTCGCGATTTTGGGTTCGGGTTTGATGGCGGCAGCGTCAACGCGCTTTTGGGTACTCTGTCCGGTGCGTATCTTCGTGTCGTCTTCAGCCAAGACGATGACCGAATCGCCATTTCCGAGCGGCGTTTTCATGTCGGGATTCAGCAGCACCGAACCATCCTTTTTGACCAGACCGAGCGGCGACGCCGTTTCATAAAGAAACAACGCCTCGCCAAACGTTTTTCCCAAAACGCCCGCCTCGGCAGGTACCACATAGATTTCATCACCCCCGAAATCGAGCAATTCGGTGTATACTTGCGACAAACCCGACTGCCGACAGGTTTGGACGGTAATACTCGCAATCAGCCGAGATACCGGCAAAATCTGAGCTTCGTCTCCAGCAACCAAATGTGCCGCTTCGAGGTTCGACGGGTCGCGAATTTCCGCAACGATATGAAATTTGTCCTGACGACGATCGGGACCATTCACGAGCGCCAAAATCGTTTTGATGACATGTGCATCTGGATCCCCTTCCTCCGGAGCCACCACGATGAGCGCCCGAGCTTGGTTGGGATTGACGAGCATCAAGTCGGCAGGATCGATGGGACTTCCGCTCCGACAAACCAGGCGAAGATTGCTCGGCCACGTGACGCGTTCGCGCAGGGCATCCTCCATTTCGACCTTGTCTTTTTCGGCCAAGATGACGATCGCTGCGTCTTTGCGGCTCTCATTCGCCAGCACCAATTCGGAAACAACCGCAAAAATCTGCGCCGACCAACCCAAAATCACCACGTGATCTCGTTCGCACACCAAGCTCCGCCCTTTGCGCAATTCGTCGAGCTTGCTTTCGAGGCCGCTCGTCAAAATACCAATCAGCGTACTAACGAGAAAAATACCGCCAATCGTCACGGCAAACATGACGGCCAAAAACGACACGCTCCCGGAATCGCCGGCGACCGTGCCTGCATCGAGCGAATGCATCAGGGTCACCCACAACGCCGAGGCATACGTCATGGGCGTGCCAGATTCGTCTTTTGGCGCAATCTCGGTCGAGACGATGACCAGGGCCGCAATTGCAATGAGAATGGTCGAGGCCAGCGCCAGCCAACCAATCAGTTTGCCCACGCCCCCCGAAAGCGTATTGTCGAATCGATAACGAAGTTTGTCTCGCAATGTAATTTCGCGCATAACCCTTTACTCTGCTCGAATTGGCCAGAGGCCCATGGTTGCCCAACCCCGAGTTCGTGGCGTGGCGCAACCTCGCACCTCGGGTCAACACCCATCTTTGATCGTGGTATTTACCGGTTCGTCCCCGACCCAAATACCGGAAAAACACAAAACGCACATCTGCGAATCGTCCGACGTCGAGAATCGTGCCGAACGGCAACGCACGCAGGTTGGTCATCTCTGCCGGTCATCCCCTCGCCAAAGATTCCCCACAGCACGAGTCCGCCTCGAAAGAACGGCTCCCGCGACGCAGAACTCTCGTGATAGGAATCAAAACTACGGGCAGGTTCGCATTCTCGAGCACGCGACCCTGCATACGAGAAGCGCATGGATAGAATTTCGATCACGAGCCTCGTCGACCTTCTTCTCGATACAGGTCCTGAAGGAGACGCAAACGCCGCCAAAGAGCGCAAAGGCGATCCGCTTCCCGAGTTTTATCAACTGCTGCGAGATGCGATCGTCGAGATGCATCGGCGGGATTTGCCCGACAGCGTGCTCGACGATGTTCTGGATCGGGAGACGAATCCCAAGCGGGAACGGGTGCTGGAACGCGTCATTCATGGCTACCGACGGTTCTTGTCGTCGGGAAACATGAAATGGTTCGAGCCGCCGCGGGCGAGCTACGTGGCGGGGCCGAACGAGATCGACATCAACCCGGAACTCGGCTTGGCCATCGATGAAACGCCCTACGTGATCAAAATGTATCTTCGGGGAGAACCTCTGACGCCCAAGCGCGTCCAAGCAACGCTTGGACTGCTCGTTGGCAGACTGGGGCGATCCTGTCCGGGACACGTCTTCGGTTTGTTGGAAGTTCGTCACGGAAAACTGCATGCGTTGCGAACACCGGAAGAACGATTGGGAGCGGTTCAACTCGTCGATTCTCTGAACCCAGAACGCTAATTCCCTCACCTTGGAGACTCCCACGTATGAAGCTCGCCGCACTTGCCCTGTATTCGATCATGGGAGTCTCAGCTGCTGCATCCGCAGGGTATATGCTCGCGGCTCGACCAACGGATGCGAAGCCGCAAGTGGTTGGAGAATCGGCGCCCACGGGGGCAACGGTGTCGATCAATCTGCCCGTAGCTCCGGAGGCAGCGCCGACATTCAGTGCGGGCACGACGCTACGAGTCGAAGGGCGCCTCGGCAACGCGTTCCTCGCGAAAGGTTCGTCGTCCAAAACCTTCTTGCTCCTGGATGTTCATCCGGGACAAACAGATGCCGCAGCCAAGCCCGTGGAGGGGCACTTGGCGATCGTGATCGATCGGTCAGGATCGATGAAAGGTGATCGCCTTCCGAAAGCGCTCGAAGCCGCCAGAGCCGCCGTGGACAAACTCAATCCTGGCGATCGCGTGAGCGTCATCTCGTTCGATACTTCGCCGCGCATCGATGTGCCGATGGTGGAAGTGACTGGCAACAATCGCCAACAGATCAAGGACGCGATCGATCGCATCACGCTCGGTGGCGATACGTGCATCTCGTGTGCCCTTACTTCGGCCCTGAACGAGCTTGGACAAAGCGTGGGTTTGGCGGACCGAATGATCGTGCTGAGTGACGGGGAACCAACGGCGGGTGTGCGCGACGAAGCCGGGTTTTTCCCGGTCGCAAAGTCGGCGCGTGATGCGAGCGTGGGAATCACGACGATTGGTGTAGGGACGTCGTATAACCACAAAATCATGGGCGCTATCGCGCTCGGCTCAGGGGGCAACCACTACTTCATCGAAGACCCGTCTTCCCTGGAAAAAGCGTTCTTGGCCGAGGCCGACAAACTCAAGGCGACCGTCGCTTTGGCCGCAACGGCAACGATCACGCTCGCGGAGGGCGTGAGCGTCGAACGCGTGTTCGATCGATCGTTCGAGCGTGAAGGAAATCGGATCAAGGTGCAGCTTGGAAACTTCTCGACGGGTGATACGCGCACTGTGTTGATGGAACTTGCGGTTCCTACGGGCAACACAGGGATCGTGCCGGTTGCAGACGTGAATCTCGCTTATGACGATCGAGTGTTGGGGACGGCGGGGCGTTGCGAAGGCAAGCTGAGTGTGGCGGTGAAGGGCGATGTGGATGCGCCGTCGGAGCAAGATGCGCAAGTGGCCACGCGTGTAGCGCGAAGCAAGACGGCGGCAACTCTTTCGGAAGTGAACGAACTCATCGAACAGGGTCGAGTTCAAGAGGCGGAGCAGAAGATTCAGGTGCAGCAACAGGAGCTTGCGGCGGCGGCCGAGAAAGCAAAACGTTCGGCGGCACCGGGCAAGAGTGACAAGATTGCGGGCGACTATGCCGGGCAAGCCGATACGCTGACGAATGCGCGGGAAGGGCTGGATGCCAAGAAGGCTGGGGCCAAACCGCGTGCTGTGCGGAAAAACGTCGAGATGATGAATCCGTACATGTTGTGATGCCCATCGAACGCGACGTTCGCCTTCGTTCGTCAAGGCAAACCTGCAGCGCATCGATGGCCTCGAAAAACAAATTCAGCACTGGAAAAAGCGTCCTAAATCCCTGAACAATTGACTATTTCGTGGTATGCATCTCGCTGGCAAGGAGGCCGAGCAGATGGCGTATCAGGTTGGCCATGTCATCGATGGTCGCTACACACTTTTGGGAATCATCGGCGAAGGTGGCCATGGCACCGTGTTTCGCGCTGCGGACATGGAGAACGCGGGCACGTTTGTCGCCGTCAAATGCCTCCACGAGAACCTGACGAGCCAGCCAGTTTTCTTGACCCGGATGCAACGCGAAGCGCGCACGATGGGCCTGCTCGCGGGCACGAGCGCCACGGAAATTTTCGCGTTCAACCAATCACAAACTGGCGTCTTCTACATCGTGATGGAGTTATGCGACGGCCAGGATCTCGAATCGTATCTGGTCGCTCAAGAAGCCAAAGGAAGCTTGCTGCCAGTCAAACGGGTCCTCGAATTGCTGAGCCCCATCGTCGATACGATCGAGGCTGCCCATACTCGCAACATCGTCCATCGGGACATCAAACCAGCCAACATTTTCGTTTTGACAAACCCGTCGCGAGGTGGTGTGCGTTTGCTCGACTTCGGTTTGGCGAAAGAGGTCGTTGGGGGCGCCGGCGGGGTCGGAACCGTCGACGGAACGATTACGGGATCGCCGAGTTATCTCGCTCCGGAATGTTGGGCGGGAAAACCCCGCCTGCTTGATCATCGCGTCGACATTTTCGCTTTGGGTGTCGTCGTTTTTCGCATGCTCGGGGGCAAGTTGCCGTTTGGAGGAAAAAAACTCGTCGAGCTGATGCTGGCAGTCGCGCGCGGACCTCGCCCGAGTTTGAAAGCATTGCGCGCCGAGTTGCCAGACGAAATCGATACGTGGGTGAACAAAGCTCTCGCGACGGCCGCCGATGCTCGGTACCAATCGGTGCGTGAGATGTGGACGGATCTCCAAAAGCTGCTCGCTTGAGCAAGCGTCTTTTGCGCTGCCAGCAGCCCGTTGATTTGTCGTCGCGAGCGCCCGAAAGCTAGGGCGACGGAGCGAGGAATACTTCAGTATTTCGAGCGATGTCGACCGACGATTTCGGGCGTGAGCAGATAAAGCAACGGGTTGCTAGGCGCCGCTGAGAGAGCCGCCCAGGAAAAACCTGCGAATACGCGACGCCAAACCCTGCTTTTCTGCTTCTTGTTGTTGTTGATCTTTTCGAGCTGCTTGACGCGAGGCCATCAGCAACGACAACTCGACGACCAATTGCGGACGGGACTCGATGATGGGCTGCAGGGCTTGTTTGCTGATCTCGTAAAGAACACATTCGCAATTGGAACGGACGGTCGCGGTACGTTCGACGCCGGTGAGCAGCGCAGCTTCGCCGAATACGGCGCCGGGTTCGAGGGTTGCGACGGCGATGTCCTGACCATCGGCTTGACGCACGAGGACCTCGACAAACCCAGCTTCGACAACGAAAAGCGAGGCGCCGCGATCGCCTTGAATGACGATGCGATCATGGGGACCATAGGTGACGCGTCGGGCGCGGGCGGCGAGTTTTTCCACTTCGCGATTGGTGAGGGGTTTGAATACGGGTACGCGACGCAGAATCGCCGCGATGTCGCTGACGAGCGGTTCGGATTGCAAGGATGCGGGATCATCGGTTTCTAGGCCGCTGCCGTACCCATCGCGGCGCTGCAAAGCATCGATGAGACCTTTGTCGCCACGCATATGCGCTTCGAGCAAGCTCGCGGTGCGCGGAATGCATTCGCTTCCCGTATGATCCATGAGTTCTCGATCACGAGCCCAGGCGGCGACTTCATTCATGGACTTGCGGTATTGCCGGCAGGCTGAAGGGAAAAGGCCGTCTTGATCGCCAAAGGCGCCGGTGAAGAATTCCGGCAGTGCGTACGAGCCAAACTGACCGCGTTGATGCCACATGGCGAAATCGCGTTGCTTATTGTCCAGCCAACCGAGTTCCGGGAAGGCGGCCAAGCTATTGCGCAAAACGGCGCGCTCGGCGTCGCGAAATACGCGATGCCAGGTTTCTTGGGCGTTGTCGAGGTTTGGCCCGGCAAGCTCGATGGCATTTTTCAAGTCGTCGTGATGGGCATGCAAAAACGCGAGTGTGGCTTTTTGTTTTCGCATCAAATTGGAAAAACTCACGGGTCCGGTCGAAAGGATATCGGTGCCGCGAGGGACGATTTTGCGTAATGCCCATACTTTTTGCCAGGCGGCGACATCGACTTTTTCGCGAATTTTTGCGAATGCAGCGCTATTCTCGAAGGCGCGCCGTTCCGCAGGCGTGAGCAAATTGGGGTATTCGTCTTTGACCGCCTCGAAAATACCCAGGCACGTCAACATTTCCAAATACAATCCGACGCGGACGAGCCAAACCGGATCCGGTAAGTTGCGTCGTTGTTGCCCCAAATCTTGGCGAATGGCGTGCAAATAGAGCAGCGCTTTGTCCATACCGATCGTGAGCACGGGGAACCAGGGATGATACCCCGGATGCAATTCGTAGATGCCCGTCGTGCGAATTTGAGCAGCGGTATCGTCCGCGACGAGTTGTTCGAGCAAACGGGCATAAAGGGAACCAAATCGACCAGCATCGTAAACTTCGACATCGATGTGGTCGTAGGAAACCGTGGCTCCTTCGGAAAAGAGCGTCATATTCACGCGCACACGTTGGTGAAATAAATTGGCAAACGTGAACGGATCATCCCCGTCGGGCGTACGTGCCCGAACGTCGATGGGCAAGTCTTTCCAATCGTACGCTGCGCCGGTGGGATTCTTGCGCTTGTGGCGCGGCAGGAGAATTTCGGGATCGAGCGTGGCGGTGTAACAAGTTTCGTAAAAATTGGATAATGAGGCTTCTTCGAGCGCGGCTACGGGATATGCGGCCGCGGAGACTTTGCGTAGAGGGACCGTAATGGCGGACAATCCCTGGATATCATGCGGTTGGCCTTCTTCGTCGCAATGCGGAAGCAACGTGAGCGCCATGCGCACTTCGAGGGGCCGATTAAAGAGCTCCACGTAGGCATAAATATTCTTGATATGGTAGAGGAGCCAAAGTTCGTCCCCCGCTTGTGTCGTCGGGGTTGTCGAAAGAAACGTCGCGTGTTCGGAAACGCCGAGCCCCTGGCCAAGCGCTTCGTCCACCGGACGACGACCTGGCTCGAATGGAACGATTTCAATCTCGGGCGTGAGATCCGTCGACTCCATTTCGGGATTGTTGCGCGACTCGAGCTCCCGCATGTAGGTGCGCGCAGCAGAAAGTTTGTCATCCCAGGTCATCCCAGTGACAGGGCTGAGCAAAAGTCGCTTCAGTTGCTTCTTGAAGTCTCTCGAACTGATCACGGCACACCTCGCTGAAGGGGCACCGTAAACCGAGCAGACCGAGAAATCAATATGCGGCGACGAACCTAGAGATTCAGGCAGCAGACGCCAAGAGCCATTCGATGGCTTGCTGCTCGGACTGGAAAAACGAAAATTCAGGGAGGCCCATGGCTTGTGACAAGCGCTGAATCTGAACCTTGCCAAGCGAGCTGCTCACGAGATTGGCCGCTTTGGCCAAACCGTTGTTCGTGGCAAACGCCATGGTCTGTTCGACGAGCGCGCTGACTTCGGGCTTTTGCGCTTTGAAGTCCGAAATATCCGCGAGGACATACCACGGTCGACCCAAAACTTTTTGCGCTGCGCGCTTGAATTCCTCGACGTATGCAACGCCATCTTCGAGGGACCAGAACCCCCATACTTTGACTTTGACGATCGCCAGACGAGTATCGACTTCGACGAGAAAACCCTTTTTCTTGAGTCCTACCCCAGTGGCGGGCGCGACGGCTGGAGCCGCTTCGGTTCTTCCTGTCAAACCATAGGGGCGCTTGGAAGAAACTGGATGCGGATCCGTCTTCGACGGTCCCGGGCCAACGGGTGATTGGGCACGTGGAGTCGGAGATGCCGCTGCTGGCGAGACTGCCGATACCTCGACCGCGGGAAGGGCCGCTCTTTCGTCGATGGTCCCGGATACGTTCGACAAACCTGTATGCCCTGTTTGTCCGGATTCCGTGGAAATCTTCGGTGGAGGATTTTGGGGCAAAACTCCAATGGGCGGTGGAGTCGATTCAATCGGACGCGGTCGTGTCGTTGCTGATGGGGATGCACCAGCTTCTGGCGTCGGACGTGGCCCCATGTTGAATCGCGATCCACGTGGAGCAATGTCGATATCGAAAACATCCGCAAGGGCCGCTGCCGCGATGGATGCCCGCGGAAAACGTTCGTCGGGGGCGCGTGCAGTTGCCTTGACAAACCACGTATCGAATGCGGGAGGCAGCTGCACTTGTTTGCGGCGCCAAGCCCGAGCACTCGGCATTTCCTGCACACCTTGCAAAACTTCGACCGCCAGGAGAAACGGCGATGGGCTGTCGTCGAGTTCGTTTTTCCAATAGGGTTCGCCGGTGAGCAACGCGTACGCAATGTGCGCGAGGGCGTAGATATCCGTTGCTGGTCCAACTTTTTCCGCCCGCATTTGTTCTGGCGACATGTAGAGCGGCGTGCCCATCATGGGTCGCGTGTGCACACCTTCGACGGGCATGTCGGTCGCTTTGGCGATGCCAAAATCAAGGACTTTCACGCACGGAGTTTCATCGTCGCGGAACGTGAGAAACAGGTTTTCGGGTTTGAGGTCGCGATGGACGACGTTGGCTGCATGCGTTTTGTCGAGAGCACGCGCGGTTTGTCCGATGTAGAGAGCGACGTCGAACGGATCCAAAAATCCATAACGCGCGACGAGCGAACCGAGGTCTTCGCCGCGGAGCAATTCCATCACCAGGAAGGGCATCTGGCTGCTGGTATCGACGCCGGCATCGAGGACGCGCACCAAGTGATCGCTTTCGATCGCCCCGGTGATTTTTGCTTCCAACTCGAAACGTGCGCGAAGCGAATCGTTCGACAAGAGCTGCGGCAACATGACTTTCAGCGCGCGACGACTCGCTGTTTTTTGGTCGAACACCTCGTAAACGGAGCCCATGCCCCCGGACTTGATGCAACGGATGACTTGATACCGCTCCTGGAATAGCCCGCCATTCTCAAGATCGGTCGTGTACACTAAGGCCACAAAAAACCCCGTCGTCGAACAAAATTCAACGCGATCATCGTAGATCGGGACAGCTCGCCCCTGCAACATCGATGCAGCCATTCGCGTACGGAACAACAGCCGTGACCGCATTCGGTTGGTCCAAGCTCACTGCCAGCAATCCGCCCAACGCCTCGAAAGCGCGCATAAGCTGACAGGAAAATTTCTTGCATGCGAATCGGGCATGTGCATCAGGTCGACGATTGGGCGCAACTTCGAGCCCCTTTCCAAGCGCGAGATTCGAGTTGACCACGACGCACAAATCGGATCTGCTTCGCAATCTCTGCCGCGATGATCCTCGACCCCGAACCAATCCACATCAAAGACCCGGAGCTACGCGACCTCGTCACGGGGCGTTTGCCTCTCGTGGAAGCTTGTTCTGGCCATTTTACGGGCATTACGCTCACCCGACTCATCGGAGTCGGAGGCATGTCGACGGTATTTCAAGCCGACTTCGACCCGGCGTTTCGCTCGCCAGACATCTGGGAGCGCACACCGCGAGCCGTGGCGATCAAGATCATGAAACCGGCCACGGTTCAGGACATCAAAAATGCAAATGCATCGCTCGACGATATTTTCAAGCGGGAAGTGATTGCGCTCGGGCGGGTGATGGAGCGGGTGCCGCCGACCGAGTTCGTGGTCGGGTGTTATGGTAGTGGGTTTGTCGACGTACAATTGGGAAAGTCGCCGCTCCGTTTGCCGTGGATTATACTGGAATTGGTTACTGGGGGATCGCTTGGCGTTTCATTGACGGCGCGTGTGGAACGGGAGCCGGAAGGAATCGACCCGATTCGGGCATTACGCCTGATTCGCGGAATTGTGGAAGGGGTACGAGTTCTTCACGAACAACGGATCATTCATCGCGACCTCAAGCCGGACAATGTGCTCATCGTTGGTCCTGTCGACGATGAAACGCCCAAACTTTCCGATTGCGGTATTGCTCGCGTCGACGGAATCAGCAGCACGCTCGCGGGAATGACCTACGCCTATGGTGCGCCCGAACAAATCCTGTCCTCGCCGAGCATGCGTAATCCGCTGATTGGGGTTTGGTCGGACGTGCATGCGCTCGCCGCGGTGGTTTGGTTCATTTTGGGTGGCGAAGATTGGTGTCGCAGTGACAACGATAGCGACTGGGTCGAAGGGAAGCGCCGCAGCCTGCTATATGCCAATCGAGTGCATTACGGGTTTCACGCCGAGGGTGAGCTTTTCATGCAAATCGATGCGGTCTTGCAAAAAGGCGCCGCCTCGCGTTTGCCCGCTGTCGTGTGGACGCCGGAGGCGAAAAAGATTTATGAACGGGCTGCACGCATGATGGTGCCCGCATTGCTCGAAGGGACCGAGCGATATCCGGATGTAGCCTCGTTTGCCGATGACCTTTTCCCTTTGCTCGAAAAAGTAGCCGAGAAGTGGAAAACCCGCGCGCGTCGGGAAAAACGCGCCGCGACGACCCTCCGGTCTCCGAAATTATCGGCCGCCGAGCATACCACGACGCCGATTCTGGGGATTACCGAACGCGCCGCGCGATGGAACATGGACTCCAAGCTCGATATGACCGCGAACAATCCTGTGCTTGCGGCATTTCAACCCGACGGCCGAGCGCTCGGGCTTTTTGGTCGAGACCTCGTGAGCATCATTCATGGCGAAGCGGCATTCGTCGGCGTAAAACCCGAATTCGCTCCTTTGTTGACGACGACGGAATCGATGGTTCGTGGTCCCATTGCTGGATTCGCGCTCGTCGGTCCAAACCATATCGTATTGATTGGACGAGGTCCCGAACCTTCATTGATGAAATTGCCCGTGCCTCAGGACGGAAGGCCCCTCGGCCCCATTGTTGCCGCAGTGGGCGACGGCCGCATGTTTGGAATCGTCACTGCCGATCCGATCGATGTCGAATACAATTTGGAATTATGGGTATCCGAAAATGGAGTGACCTGGAGCGAACCATACGAGGTACCCTTGGGTGGAACCGTTCATGCGATGACCAATGGTACGTCCGGGCTATTCGTGGTCGGAGGAAAAAAAGGGGGCGCGGCGCGCGGGCTCATGCTCGGTCATGACGACGTTTGTCGCATCCTGAATCAAAAATTACGCAAACGTCCTCCGCTCATTGTGGCGGCAGCGGGCGTGGGCAAAGATTGTTGGGCCGCCGGGGAAGATTGCATCATGCGTCTCGACGCGGACGTCGCCGAACCGGAATCCGTGCAGGAATTCGGAATTCCGGTCGCCATGGCGATAGATTTGATTGGCATTCCGTGGATGATTACGAATCGCAAAGTCATTCGGCGCCATGGTGGAGGCAGCTCCACGGAATGGATTGTCTATCACGAACGCAAAGCAGACCAACCGCCTTTCGTAGCCATTGGCTTTACCTGCGAAGGTGCCCAGGTGCTCGACGCGCGCGGCAATACGACGCTCATCGTTCCGCACGACATTCATTTGTTCACTTGA
>DAOMZH010000166.1:0-15040 GCA_035437985.1 Polyangium sp. (in: bacteria)
GCCACGTCGAACGCCAAGAGAATTGGGTGATATACGGCGAGAACCACCATTCCAACGGCTGTTTGCAGCGTGATCGATACCCCGTCGACGAGCAATGTCGCTGCGCCTTTTTGCACCGTGAGCACGTCAAAAAACCGATTGACGAGTTCTGGCGCGTGCGCCCGTCCAAGCGCATTCATCCGTACGCGCGGTAGACGATAAGCCAAATCCATAGCCACTCGGGTAAAAATGCGTTGTTGAATGCGTTCGATCACCCACGCCCACAACGCGCGTAATACGCCCGCAAATGCGAGACCCACGAAGACGAGCAACGTGAGTACGACGAGAGGCTGCAACAAACCTCCAAATGCCACCGTATTGACCAATGCTTGCACACCAATCGGTGCCGCAAGCGACGCAATACCCACTCCAACCGCATAAGTGCACGCGACCCCGATATCGTCTCGTTCGAGGCGCAACAAAGCGAGCAATCGTCGAAATGGCGTGATTCCGTGCTTTGAATGCGCCAATGTCGCCAAAGGCTCACTCGCATCGGCAATCGCCCAAAGTACAGGTTCAGTTGCATTGGGCGTGCCAAGTCGTTTCGCAAGTTTGTCCCCATCAAGCCACTCGGGATGTTTTCGATGATTCGGATCAACCACGCGCACGGCATTACGTCGATACCCGACCAGCACCAACGGACGCAGTTCATCACCAGCGACAAACGTCAATGCCGGAATCAGGGCTCGGGCCCGCGTAATGACCTCCGCGCTCGTGCGACGAATGGTGCGGATGGTCAAACCCAAGGCTGCGCCCGCACGAATCAATTCGTCAAAATAAGCGTCTTGTCCGACGAATATCGCGTCTTGCCGGGTTTCATCGAGGGCTTTACGAGCCGAAGCACGATCGACATCGACCCCCGCTTGCTCCGCGAGGAATTGAAGAGCGGCGAGGAGAGCTTCCGTGTTGTCACGCGCGTGCGGCACGGGAGGTTCCGGGGTTACGGAAATCCGCGCGTCTTCGTTGGCGTCTGTCGCTGTATTGCTCGTGGAGCTCGGGGGGGATTCGAGTTTCGTCACGACGAATTCGCTAGGCACGTGGCGTGCCACGCGATTTTCGCGTCGAAGCTCCAATGATCCAGTCCCGATGCTGCGACGCGCCGTCTCACCTGTGACTTTTTGTCGCATGGCCTTCACGCCATGCGTCACGAGTCTTCGAGACGTTGGAACTGTAGATGACCATTACTATGTGCGCGGTAGACTTGGTTCGTTATTCGGTTTCTCCATCCGAACTGCCTCCAATCCACCTTTGAATCGTGCGCCGACTGATTCCCAAAGCTGCCGCGGCCCGGACTTTGTTTCCGCCACACCGTTGCAATACATGCTCGACGTAGGTCCGTTCGACTTCTTCGAGCGTCATCATGCGTTCGGCGGCCCCGGCAAAAATATCGGGTGCTTTCGGTTTTTGCACGGCGCCGGGTAAATCATCGGGACTGATCCATTCGTGATTCGACAAGGCAACTGCTCGTTCGACGGCATTTTCGAGTTCCCGCACATTTCCGGGCCATTGGTGCGCAATGAGCAATCGAGCGGCGGCCCCGGAAAACCCTTGAATACGTAATCCAGCCCGACTCGCCGCGCGCTGCAAAAAATATTCGGCGAGCGGCATGATGTCTTCGGGGCGATCGCGTAATGGTGGGATAGCGATTTCAATCACGGCTAGGCGATAAAACAAATCTTCGCGAAATCGCCCCTCCGCGACGGCTTGGCGCAATTCATGATGGGTCGCGGCGACGACGCGCACATCGAGGGCAACCGAGCGTGTCGATCCCAATGGGCGCACTTGACGTTCTTCGAGGACGCGGAGAATTTTGGCTTGCAGAACCACAGGCAAATCTCCGATTTCATCCAAAAATAACGTACCGCCATGCGCTTCGGCGAACAATCCTTTTTTATCCTGACGCGCATCGGTAAATGCGCCTTTGGCATATCCAAACAATTCACTTTCGAGCAGTGATTCTGGAATGGCGGCCGAGTTTACTGCGACAAATGGTTTGTCTTTGCGTTTGCTCGCTTCATGGAGCGCTCGGGCAACGCGTTCTTTTCCACTTCCGCTCGGTCCGGTGATCAACACGGTGGCGGGAGAATCAGCGACGCGCCGGACCAGCGTCATGATGTCATGCAACGCCGCGCTTTTACCAATGACGTCGCGTACCGCGGTTTCTGCCGCCAGCGCCCCGCGTAATGCTTCGACTTCGCCACGTAAGGAACGAGCTTCGATGGCCCGGTCCATTGCAACGCTGAGGACGGCAGGTTCGACGGGCTTGGTCAAAAAATCATAAGCGCCTTGTTTTACGGCCCGAACAGCTATTTCAATGCTGCCGAAGGCGGTGACTGCGACGATGACGATTCGTGGGTCGGTTTGTCGAGTCCATTCGATGAGGTCGAGGCCATTGCCGTCGGGTAAGCGGACATCGGTGAGCAAAAGGTCCACATCGCCGGATTCGAGCAGGCGTTTGCCCTCGGCAATGGTGGTGGCGCACGTCGAGCGCACGTTGCGTTTGCTGGCAATGCCCACGAAGAGTTTGGCGAGGGCTTCGTCGTCTTCGACGATGAGTAGGTTGAGTGGGGGCACAAGGGGCATGGGTCGAGGCGAGTTTCGTGGAGGTTCGTCGTACTGTACCCTTGCGTTTCAACGGGTGACGGTCAACTCTTTCACGAATGATCGAGGTGCGAAAACTCCCCGCCGAGCCGCTTGACTTCATCAAGCAGTGCGTTCGCTCTGGGAATATCTTGTGGACGCATCATGTCAACATGCGCTTTGGCGTGCGGAGGCTGACCCGAGACATGATTTGTTCCGCTATTGATTCCTATGAAATCATAGAATCGTACCCAGAAGATAAATACCTACCCAGCTACCTCGTTCGAGGTGACCATCTTGCTGGCATATTTCATGTGCTCGTTGCAGCTGACGTTGGTGGTCAGAACGTGCGCATTGTGACGGCGTATTTGCCCGATGTATCAAAATGGGACGTTGAATTCAGGCGACGGAGGTAACACAAATGATCTGCTCTACGTGCGGCGGTGATCTGACGGAACGCATCACCGATCTACCATTCAAACTAGACGATCGAACAATTGTAATCGTGAAACACGTTCCGACGCTTCAGTGTCATGTGTGCAACGCGTACCTACTTTCCGATCCAGTCATGGCGGTAGTGGACAAACTTTTGGAATCGGCCAATCGCGACGTCGAACTCGCGGTCATGAGGTACGCCGCATGAACCTCGCCCCATGAACCTCGCCCGCAATCGCCTCACCCGTAAGCTCCTCGCCGTCTTCACCGCGCCTGTCGTCATCGGTTTTCTCGTCGCCGGATTCGTTTCAATACAAACGACTCGCACCGGCGTCCTCGATGCCAGCGAACGCGCGCTCGTCGACAACATCGCCACCCTGCGCACCGCCGCTCTCCCGCTCATGAGCTCCGTTTCGCCTGACGAACTCGGACGACTCGTCGAACGTGTCGCGGCTGAAGAAACGGTCCAAGGCGTGGTTCTGTACGACGAACAAGCGCACGTCGTCGCGTGTTCGTCCGAGCTGGGTGCGGATCGACAAACCATCGACGAGGCTGCGAAAAGAGCCCTTGCGCAACGCGCGGCGATCGAGGCCGTCGTGCATGTTGCCGGGCGTGATGTTCTCTTGCGCGTCGAGCCGATCGAAGGAACGAAGCACGTTGGAGCGATCGCGATGACGCACGAACTCGCGCCTGCGCAGCGGATCGCGGACATGACTGCCGTGCGGGTCGGGCTCACGGGTGGTTTGGTGGCGCTGGCCGTTTCGCTCATCGCCGTTTGGATTGCGCGCGTGCTCGGTCGCGAATGGGGCAGCTTGGTGCATGCAGCGGATCGCGTAGCCGCAGGGGATCTCGACGTGCGTGTCGACGCTTCGCCACGTCTCGAACTCGATCGCGTGGCCCACGCATTCAACGAGATGACGCGAGCTCTCTCCGAAGCGCGTGAAAAGCTGCTGGTTGCCGAAGCTGAACGCCTCGAGCTCGATGCGCGTATTCGTCATGCGCAAGCGCTCGCGGTCGTGGGACAAGTGGCGGGATCGTTTGCTCACGAAATAGGTTCACCGCTGAACACGATCCTTGGATGGTCGCGTTTGAGTGCCGCGGACGAGAGTTTGTCCGAGGAAGTTCGTTCGCAATTCGAGACGATTGCAGGGCAGTGCGAACGCATCACGCGCATCGTGCAGCGCATGCTTTCGGTTGCGCGTCCTCCTGCGGATCAACGCGGCCCCGTGCGGCTCACGGATGTGGTGCGTGAAGTGACGGCGTTTCTCGCGCCAGACCTCCGGATTCGACGCGTGGACCTGCGCGTGCTCGTGGCTGAGAAAATCCCGCCGATCATCGCGGTGCGAGATCACCTTTTGCAGGTCGTGATGAACTTGTGCGTCAACGCGATTCAGGCCCAGTCAAAGGGAGGAGTCTTGCGCATCACGCTCGCGCTCGAAGAGACGGAGCTCGAGAAAGACACGCGCGTTCGCCTCGAAGTTGCGGATGCGGGCCCGGGGATCCCCGAGCAGGATCGCGCGAGGATTTTCGAGCTGTTTTTCTCCACGAAGTCGAAGTCGGGTGGCACGGGTCTTGGTTTGCCCATCGTTAGCGACATCGTTCGTGATCTCGGCGGCAAGCTCGAAGTCGCGACGGCGCCCGAAGGCGGCGCGTTGTTTCGTGTGCTCTTGCCAATCGCTGACGCGGAATGATCCCTTCCCAAGACCAGGTCGACACGTCAAGATGACACGTTCCGCATGGATGCAGAGCGTAAGCGTGAGATCGATGCCGAGGTTCGTCGACGTCTCGAGAAGGACGATGTCGCGGGAGCCACGTCCGTTGCTTTGCGTGCATACGGTCCGGAGATCTTCGAGTTTGTCGCGGCACTACATCGCAACGACACGGATGCATCGGAAGTGTTTTCGCTCTTCGCCGAGAAGTTTTGGCGCAACCTGAAATCGTTTCGTTGGGATGCGTCGCTGCGCACGTGGGCGTACACGGTGGCGCGCAACGTGTCGCATGATTATCGGCGCGCGGAGAAACGCCGGGCCGCCCGGATCGTACCGCTTCCCGATGCCTCTCTCTTGTCGGCAATCGAAGCCGAAGTACGCACGGCGACGCAGTCGTATTTGCGCACCGAGCGTCGGGATCGTTTTGCTGAGCTTCGCGCGCGTTTGCCCGCGGAGGAACAAGAGATTTTGATGTTGCGAGTCGATCGGCAGCTAGCGTGGGATGATTTGGCCGTGGTGCTTCATGGCGAGGCAAATCCACCGCTCGAAGGTGAAGAGAAAAAGCGAGCCGCGGCGCGTTTGCGCAAACGATTCCAGCACGTGAAGGAAAAACTTTACGAAATGGGGCGGCGCGAGGGGCTTTTGGGCAAAGACGATTAAAAATCTTCTACCGGCAGACGCGATTGCCTGCTATTTCGCCCGCGTCATGAATAGCATCTACCGCTCGCTTCCTCCTGAAGGTACGTCACTCGGTCTTGCATTCTCTGGCGGTCTCGATACGCGCGCGGCCGTTGCCTGGCTGTCGCGCAAGGGATTGCGAGTTTTTTCGTACACGGCGGATCTGGGGCAACCCGATGAAAAGACGCCGGAAGACATTCCGCCCATTGCGCTCGATCACGGCGCGGAAAAAGCACATCTCATCGATTGTCGCGAAGCGCTCGTGCGGGAAGGTTTTTTGGCGCTGCAATGCGGTGCATTTCATTTGGCAACGGCGGGGAGAAAATATTTCAATACGACGCCGATTGGTCGAGCGGTGACGGCGACGGCCATCGTGCGCGCCATGCGTGAAGAGGGCGTCAATGTATTCGGAGATGGCAGCACGCATAAGGGCAACGACATTCAACGTTTCTATCGTTATGGAATCCTCGTCAATCCGGTCTTGAAGATCTACAAACCGTGGCTCGACGATGCCTTCGTCTCGGCGTTCGGTGGGCGCACGGAAATGGCCGAGTATTTGAAATCGATTGGCAAGCCGTACCATATGGGAACGGAAAAGGCCTACAGCACCGACGCCAATGCCCTCGGCGCCACGCACGAAGCCAAAGACCTCGAACATCTCGATAAAAACATGATGATCGTCAAGCCGATCATGGGGGTGGCGTTTTGGCGATCGGATGTCGTGATTGAGGATGAGGAGGTCACGATTGAATTCGAGGCGGGCGAGCCGGTGGCGTTGAATGGCCAGCGGTATGCATCGCGATATGCATTGCTCGCGGCGGCCAATGAAATTGGTGGGCGGCATGGTTTGGGCATGAGCGATCAAATCGAAAATCGGTTGATTGGGGCAAAGAGCCGTGGGATTTACGAGGCGCCGGGAATGGCGCTCTTGCACATTGCGTACGAACGAATCTTGTCGTCGACGCATAATGAAGATACGACGGATCTATACCTGACGCTGGGCCGGAAACTGGGGCGGCTCTTGTATGACGGCAAATGGTATGATCCGGAGGCGATGCTCTTGAAAGCGAGTTTGTCGCGGTGGATTGCGGCGCCCATCAGCGGAGTCGTGCGGCTTTTGCTTCGTCGCGGAGAGGATTACACGATTCTCGATACGCGGGCGGAGATGAGCGCTTATTCGGCGGAAAAGTTGTCGATGGAGCGAACGGACGCGATGTTCACGCCCGAGGATCGTATTGGGGCGCTCGAAATGCAAAAGTTGCCTCTTGCCGACAATCGTAGCCTTTTGCTGTATTACGTGCAGCAGATGGGACGGCTTGGAAATGCGGCCGCAGCGGGACTATCCGATTTGTTTTTGTTGGGGCCGGGGGAGAAGTAGAGCTTTCCTGTTACTTTTTCTTGCTGTAGAGTTCCGGAATGGCCGCGAGGTTACAGGAGCTAGAACTCGCACTGACGCACCTGAGTGACGCTGAAAAAGCCCAACTCGCGCGAACTTTGCTCGTCTCCATGACGCACGCATTTACCGGAGTCGAGAAAAAAAACGGAATATCAGGTGGCGATGCGTGTATCGTACGCACACGGATTCCGATATGGACAATTGAGACTTATCGGCGTCTTGGATGGACCGACGCGCAGATTCTAGATAATTTTCCGGCGTTGCGCGCGGCCGATCTCGTAAACGCATATGCGTATGCGGATGCACACCCGTTGGAAATCGAAGAAGCAATTCGCGAGCACGACGAGGTTTAGTTCATGGCGCTTTTTTACGCGAACGAAAATTTTCCGTATCGCGCTGTCGAATTGCTTCGCGCAATGGGTCACGACGTTCTCACGACGCAAGATGCTGGAAAAGCCGGACAGGCAATTCCAGACGACTCCGTCCTGGCCTATGCCACACAAAACAATCGCGCCGTACTTACCCTCAATCGACGCGACTTCATTCGACTACATCAGCTGAATCCGGGGCATGCGGGAATCATTGTTTGCAAGGCCGACGCGGACAACGCGGCGTTGGCAAACCGAATTCATGAACAGGTAAAGCAATTGGAATCTGTTGCTGGTCAGCCATTAGAATCAACCGACCCTGGAGCGCCAGATAAACCGGCGCATTACCGCCCCAACCTCTCCCGCACTTCGCGTGCGGCGCGTTCTCCCGATTGCAACGCCCCCTCCATGTACCCCGTCCATTCCGTTGCGGTCTCCGTACCCGCCCAATGAATTCGCCCAACCGGTGCGCGTAATGCGTCTCCACACGAAAGCATGGCGCCTGGGGCCATATTGGCCACAGGGCAACCGCGCGACCATTCTTCCGCCGACCAATCGAATTCGACATACTCGATAGGTGTTCGTGCCTTTTCGCCAAACATTTTGGCCAAACTATCAAGCACCGCGTCGCGTCGTTCTGCCGGAGGACGCGATGAAAAGAGCCGCGCTTCATCACCCATGACAAACCCGAGCAGCGCGTTGACGGCTCCATCGTACGAGCAATTGTCGAAAACGACGGACAATGGCCCTTGATTGGTTACCGCTTCGCCGGAAAAACCTTCTTCACGCCAAAAAGGTCGGTCATACACGGCAATGCATTTAGCTGCCGAGCCCATGGGCATACGCCCGGCGAGGGCGTCTCGAGAAACTGGCAAACGTGGATGAAATTCGATTCGATTCGCCAAAACCGGCGGAATCGCCACGATGACTTGGCTTGTCCGAATCGTTCGCGTATCGGACGTCACCACGACCCCGTCATCCGTTTGCTCGATTTTTCGTACAGGCGACGAAAGTACCACCGAATCACCAAGCTTTGCTGCCAAGCGAATCGACAATTCTTGCGAGCTTCCCACGAACCGTCGTTCTTGCGCGCCGCCTTCGATTTCGACGAGCTTCATCAAGCCGCCGCCCGCGCGCAGGTACGTCAGGAAATACAGCATCGACATTTCATGCGGCTCGGCTCCGAAAACGACTTGCACCGCCGCATTGAACAAATCGCGCACGTCTTTACGTGGCATGTATTTGCGCGCGAACGTCTCTACGGTTTGTCCGTCGAGTTCTGCAGCATTGTCCATAGCCGACGGCTTGTGTAGGGGCACCGCATTCGTCAATCGGTCCAATTTGCTCAGCGCCCATTGGAGCACGAGCAATCCGGGCAAGGGCAATGACGGAATCGTTCCGGAATAATGGGATAGTTTCCCATTACGATACAGAACTTTTTTCCCCTGGTGATAGGTGGGAAATGTCTGCACGTCCAGCTCGCGAGCCAGTTTTTCGAGACGCTCTTGGCCGGGGCCAATCCATTGTCCACCCAAGTCGAGCACGCGGCCGCCAATCGGACGGCCCAGCGTTCTTCCGCCCACGCGATCTCGCGCTTCGAGCACGACGACGCGGGCACCCGCTTCCACGAGCAACCGCGCCGCGGACAAACCAGCCAAACCAGCGCCGACAATCACAACGTCAGCGTCGGTCGAACGTGCAGACATTTCTTCCGTCATCGTCGATTCTCTACAGACGTTCGAGGACCACCGCAATGCCTTGCCCACCACCAATACACGCGCTGCCTACGCCATAACGTTTTTCCAAGCGGCGCAGCGTGTATACGAGGTTCGTCGTAATGCGGGCGCCCGATGCGCCCAATGGATGCCCGAGCGCGATCGCTCCGCCGTTGACATTGCATTTCTCGAGCGGCAAACCGAGTTCCTTTTGCACCGCGAGCCATTGCGGCGCAAAGGCCTCGTTCACGTCGAAAATATCGATTTCGTCTTGCTTCAAACCAGCTTTCGCCAATGCTTTGGGAATCGCCGCCGCTGGGCCAATACCCATGATTGCCGGATCCACACCCGCAGACGCCCACGAAATGAGCCGCGCCAATGGCGTGAGTCCTTTTTCTTTCGCCACCTTCGCGTTTGTCACGACGAGCATTGCGGCCCCATCGCAAATCCCGCTCGCATTGCCGGCGGTCACCACACCGTCTTTTTTGAAAACAGGAGCGAGTTTAGCGAGCGCTTCGCGTGTTGATTGTGGACGAGCATGTTCATCAACGACAAACTGCACGGCGGGCGCGCCACGCTTGCCCGGAAGTTCCACGGAGACGATCTCGTCTTTGAAAGCGCCCGCTTCATTGGCTGCCGCCCACAATTTTTGACTGCGCAATGCATATTCGTCGCAATCGTCGCGGGTCAGGCCATATTTGGTGGCCAAGTTCTCCGCGGTCATGGCCATTGGCGAATTCACATAGGAATCAGTGAGCGCGCTCCAGAGCGAATCTTCGAGCGCCGGGGGTTTGCCGAAGGGATATCCTTTGCGACCACCACGCAAAACGTGAGGAGCTTGCGACATGTTTTCCGTGCCGCCGCAAAGCACAATATCGGATTCGCCAAGCAATACGAGCATGGCGGCTTGCGCGACGGCTTCGAAGCCTGAGCCGCACAGTCGATTGACCGTGAGTGCCGGAGTTTCAATGGGCAAACCTGCTTTGAGTCCGACGTGACGAGCGCAATAAATTGCATCCGCGCTCGTTTGTTGCACGTTGCCAACGACGACGTGCCCAACTTCATTCGCCTTGACACCGGCTTGTGCGAGCGCCGCTTTGGCGGCATGGGCAGCGAGGTCGTTTGCCGTAATGCCCTCGAGCGCTCCATTCATCGTGCCGAATGCCGTGCGCTTCGCGGCGACGATGACGATGTCCTTGTCCGTGTTCACCATGATCTCTCCATGCGTTGTTGGTCGAAAGGTCGGCGCAGCATGCGTCTTTGGCTCGCTTCGAGCAAGTGCCGAAACAACGTGGAAGGGAAGTTGACGCGCGCGTTGGGCTCGTCGACATTGCCAAGGCATGTCCTCGAGCGAAGAACCGACGCAACATGAAGGTCCGCGAAATTCCACAGAGATTGCGCGGTCGCAGTATCAAATCATCGTGGTGGGGCCCGAGGATGCCGGGCGCACGTTCAAACTCGAAAACGGCCAGTATGTTCTCGGTCGCGGTCCGGAAGCGGACTTTCGTTTTTCTCTCGAAACCATCTCGCGGCGGCATGCTCTTTTCGTGGTGCAAGGTGATCGGGTCACGATCGAAGACTTGGGAAGCCGCGTGGGGACGTTGGTCAACGGCCGGCGGATTACGTCGTGTAGCTTGCCGATGTGCGCGCGTATCGTGATTGGTGGCCTCACGATGAAGCTCGTCAAGGGATAGGCACCGGGCCCAAATCAAGTAGACTCGCGGTTTGGAGGCGCTTGGTTATGGCAATTCGGCGAAAAATGGGATGGCTAGGGCTGGGGATTTTGGCCGCGTTTGTGGCTTCTTGCGGCGACGAAGGCACGGACAAACCGCCCGTCGAGGTGCCGCCGGTCGACGTGTTGGCGCATTGCAACTTCGAGAAACCACCCACACACGAAGCAAAACCAGCAAATTCGCCGACGGAAATCAAGGCGGGATATGGCACGGTCGTTTTGCCGATTCCCATTGGCTCGCCGCTCGGGGGATACACGGCACGGGCCAAAGGTTTGATTGGCGGGCCAAACCCTGTCGACAAGCGTCCGCAACGATTTGCAAGAAGTTTCGTGCCGACCGTCGGAATTCACGATGCTTTGCGGGCGGAAGTGTTGGCCCTCGAAGCCGGGGGCGAAAAAATCATTCTCGTTCGTCTCGACGCACCGTACGTCATGGAAAACACGGTGTTCGAATTGGAATCCAAAGTAGCGCCAGATGGTTCGATGCGGGGTCACATCGTACTGAGCGCTTCCCATAGCCATTCCTCTTGGGGTGGATATCAACCGAGCCTCGTGCTCATGGCGGGATCGGACAGGCCAAAGCAAGAATTGGCTGAATGGTTTACCGATCGTTTGGCTGGGGCGATCAAAGACGCGATGGACGCAATGGTGCCGGCAAAGATTGGTTTCAAGGTTCAGAAGCCATTCGATCCCATGGACGAAGTCAATCGCGATCGGCGCGAAGACAACGATATGGTGCTGGGACCTGACGGCAATACGGCTGGCGCGGACAAGGATCCCAATTTGTGGATCATGCGCGTCGACAAACTCGATGGTACTCCCATGGCCGCGATTGTCGATTTCCCAATTCACGGAACTGTGAGCGGTAGCGACAATCCATTGGCTTCATCCGACGCCACGGGAGGCATCGTGCGTGCGCTCGTGCACGAGCTTGGATATCCCGTACTGCATTTTCAAGGCCCGGCGGGGGATGTGTCTCCTGCGGGACATGACGGGCGCAATGCATGTCCAGATTCCCGGCAATGCCTCGATTTTCCGCGCCTGGAATCACTTGGAGCGCGCGCCGCGGAAATCATTGCGCCGATGGTTCAGGATGTGCAAACGGGGGACAAAGCGGCATTCGAAATCGTCACGAAAACAATTTATCTGGGGCGCGACGCCGTCGTCAAACGTCTCGACGGGACGGAACTACGGTACAAGCCCTTCGATCCTGAATTCGTCGAACCCGATCGCATTATTTTCGACGAAAATGGCAAGATTCTGAGCCCCATCGACGAATTTAATGCCTTCGCCGGTGCTGGATTGTGTGGCGAAAAAAATGGCGCTGGCGCCATTGCCCCCATTCCGGGAACCGCAGGACTCAAGCCCTACGGCGCGTGCCTCAATGTCGAAACCGGCGGACACATCATTTTCGATGCGTTCTACATCGGCGACTTCGAGGTCAAATTCCCAATCTGCGACACGTCGCGAACGACCGTATCGGCAATTCGTATTTCCGGCACACCCGGAGGCGATTACCTGGCCCTCACCATGCCCGGCGAAGCCGTTGCTCCCTTTGCGAGTTACCTTCGCAATCGCTCTCCGGCGGGCGCCGACAAAACCTTACTCATTGGTTATGCCAATGATCATATCGGCTATTTGTTGACCGCCGAGGATTGGCTCGCCGGCGGCTACGAACCGAGCATCAACATTTGGGGACCTCTCGAAGGCGAAGTCATCATCGATGGGATATTGGAGGCGGCGAAGGTCGCTTGGACACCCGAAATCGAAGATCCAGAAGTAGGAAGTTCGCGTTTTACGGAATGGAAATACCCCGATGTCGAACCCGTGAAGATTGTCACGACAACCGAGCACGGTACGGTTGCTCCCATTCCTCCAGAAATCTGGTGGCCCGATACTGCGGATAAAAAAGCGCTCGTTCTTGAGCCTTCTGTCCCGCGAGCCGTCGGAGCTGCTCGGTTTGTCTGGTACGGCGGAGACGTAGCCATCGATACGCCGCAAATCTTCATCGAGCAAGAAACGACGCCCGGTCAATTCAAGAAACTCGAAGATTCCAAGGGCCACGTCGTTTCCTCGTATGACGGTTACATCATTACGACCTACACGCCGCAGCCGCTGGAATCGATGACCCCTGACAAACATATTTTTGCCGCTACGTGGCAACCTGTCCCCGGAGATCCAATCTCCCTGAAAGACCCGATTGCTCCGTTTTCCTTGCCCCTCGGCAAATACCGTTTCGTCGTCGAAGGCAAAGCCCAAACTGCGACAGGACAAACCCCCTATACGATCACGAGCGAGGCCTTCGATGTCGTTGCCGCGCCGCTCGCATCATCGTCGACCGCAACTCGCGGTGCGTCCGCGATCGACATCACGGCGAGTCTCGGAAGCGCTCCAGGCTTGCGCGCGTTGAAGGTTGGTTCTAGCGACACGGACGTGCCGCTGGTTGGTCCGTGGAAAGTGACCGTCACGTTCATGAACAGTCAAACCAAGGTGGTGGATGCAACTCCGGATGGCTCAGGAAAAGCCTCGGTGACCCTCACCGCGCAAGAAGTCACTGACGCAGTGAGAGTCGAGGTGCGGGATAGTGTGGGCAATGGTGGCTCACTGGATGTGTTGTGAGCACCAACGAAATTCATTTGAATTCGTAGGAAAGTCGAAGGTGGGATCGAGTTTGTCTCGGTCCCACTGCCGCGTCACGCGTCACGTTTGCCGTGGCGTTTGCCTTTGCCCTTCGCGTGCTTCTTGTCCTTGCCATCCTTGTCTTTGCCGTACTTCTCACGCATTTGTTTCGCGGAGTCTTTCGCCTGATGGCGCACGTCCTTGGCTTCTTCCTTCGTGACCTTGCCGTCCTTGCCGGCTTCTTTCGTTGCCGCTCGGATCTTCACCGCAGCAGCCTCGAAGTCTTTGCGCGCCTGGGTTTTGACTGCGTCCGGCACTGAGCTCGCAGTCAGGAGGAACTCCATCTGCGCGCGGGCAACTTCGATCTTGCGCTCGACGAGCTCGCTGAACTTCGTCGGCTCCATGGGGAACTCGCCCTTGTCGTGATGGTGCTTGCCGGCCTTTTCGACGCGCGGAGCTTTGGGTTTGTCCTCGGCGCGGGCGGCAAGCGGCGTCGTGATGAAGGCGCAAACAGCGGCGATCGCGAGGGCTTTGACGATGGTACGAAGGCTCGACATGGCGTGACTCCTCTCAGGGTTTGGGACGACGAGCGCCGTAAGCGACTCGAAGACCCAAATACTCAAACGGGACTTCCCGTGTTGTCGTTGAGGTGTATGAGCACATCGCGTGCCAGTGTCAGAGCCAAGTTTTCGGGGCATTTCGCCACGATCTCTCTGCGACATCTCTGCCGCACCTGCGGCAGCGCATGTCGGATCGTGAACGCGCGTGCACGTACACACGTCGTCAGCGCTTCGTGTTGCGTGCGAGCTCTTCGAACCAGGGGCGCAACGTGCGTTTGCCGATCATTGGGGCCAAAGAATCGGTTGTCGTGACGAACGCGACGAACTCCATCATGTCCGAAAGACGAGGATGAAGAAAACGCATCATCGCACTTCCCACGCGGAAGACAGCTCTAGGTACGTGCATGATGCGGGGCTTTTTGCCGACGACATCGAACGCTAGACGCATGACTTCTTCGCGCGTCATCACTTCGGGACCACCTGCGTCGATCGCTTCGGGACCTTCGTCCACAGCTCCAGCGATGACTTCGGCAACGTCGAACGGATGAATCGGATTGGCTTTCGCCTGACCGTCTCCAGCCACGGATCCAAAACCCATCTGCGCCATGGTCACGAGGTCGCCCAACGCCGAAAAGACTCCTGTTGGCCGGACAAACGAGTATGTCAACCCAGACAAACGGATGCGTTCCTCCATCTCCAGATGCGCGCGCATGTAGCGGGTGTGGTCGTATCCGGGCCCCGCATGCGCTGACAGGTAGACGAATCGTTTGACCCCCGAACGTTTTGCGGATTCGAGGAGATTCGAGTTGGCCAAGACGTCGACGGTGAAAAAGGAACGCCGTTCCCGCAGCGACAACGACACATTGGCGCCGAGACACGAGACGACGACGTCGACGTCGGCGAGAGCGTCATCCAAGCCGCGGTTTTCCGTCGCGTCTGTCGTGACGATGTCGTTGGCCAACGAGCGAATCTTGGTGGCATTGGTTTGTCGGCGGGAAAGAGCACGCACGAAGTGATCTTTTTCGCGCAGAAGTCGCAACACTTCGTGCCCGATGGCCCCTGTCGCGCCCGCCAAAAGAACTCGTGATGCAGTCATCGATTTCCCCCGTTCATTTGCGATCATTCACTCACGGCTTTGATCCCGAACCGAGCCATCAAACGTTGGAGATGTCGACGATCCACGCCGGCTTCACGGGCCGCGCGTGACAC
>DAOMZH010000167.1:0-14980 GCA_035437985.1 Polyangium sp. (in: bacteria)
TTTATCATGAATTCCCGTGGGTGCGCGTAGTACGCGATTTGTATGGCCCAACCAAGGACACGACCTATTCGACATGCGCCCACCGCAAGGCAGATAGTTTGGCCACCATTGGACGGCCAATCGATAATGGCCGAGCATATATTCTCGACGCCCAAATGCACGCAGCACCGATTGGCGTGGCTGGGGAACTGTTCCTTTCTGGCAGCGGCCTCGCCCGAGGTTACCACAAGCGTCCCGCATTAACTGCCGGACGGTTCATTCCCGATCCCTTCGGTCCGCCTGGAAGCCGAATGTACCGCACCGGCGATCTATGCCGATGGCGTCCCGACGGCAATCTCGAATATCTTGGGCGCATCGATCATCAAGTCAAAATTCGGGGCTTCCGTATCGAACTGGGTGAAATCGAAACCGCATTGTCCAAGCATTCCGCAATAACACAATGTGTCGTCGTTGCCCGAAAAGATGGATCCACCGAACCTCGACTCGTCGCGTACATCGTTGGTGACGCATTGCCCTCCATTGCAGAGCTACGAGCGCACCTCAGTGCGACGTTGCCCGATTACATGATACCAGGATCGTTTGTCGTTCTGGAATCATTGCCATTGACACCCAATGGCAAAGTCGATCGCAAGGCATTACCTGCCCCAGAACTCGACCGTGTGGCGCTCGCAGTCGGTTTTTCGCCCCCCAGTACCGACGTCGAAGCCACATTGGCGGAGATTTGGTCCGCAGTGCTGGGTGTGCCGCGAATTGGCATCCACGACAATTTCTTCGAACTGGGTGGAGACTCCATTTTGACGATTCAAGTTGTCAGTCGCGCGGCCCGACAGGGCATCACGATTACGCCACGACAACTATTCGAACGACAAACGATTGCTGCACTCGCGGCTGTTGCCACAGCGAATGTCGATGTCGGGCAAGTCGAGCAGGGACAAGTTTGGGGAGACGCACCATTGACGCCTATTCAGCGCTGGTTCTTCGCCGAGCAGTTCGAGGTGGCGCATCATTGGAATCAGGCAGTGTGTCTCGAGATTCCGGCGAATTGGTCCGGCGACGTACTAGCCCACGCGCTCGACGCCCTCGTCATGCATCATGACGCCTTGCGCCTCGCATTCGATGGCCTTCGAGCCACGCATGTCGAATCTCCAGAACGCGTGTCCGTCGAGAATCTCGATTTGTCCGCAATGACCAATCGGCATGAGCGCGATCTCCGAATGGAGGCCGCGTGCACCCGGCTGCAAAGCACCATGCACCTCCAGCGCCCTCCATTGCTGCGGGCCATGCGCGTCGATTGCGGAGAAGAAGGGATTCGTCTGGTGGTGGCGATTCACCACTTGGTCGTGGACGGAGTGAGTTGGCAGGTTTTGCTCGATGACCTTCGTCAGGTTTGTCTCGCCATTACGGAACACCGCCAAGTTCACCTGGGTGCCAAAACGACGGCCTGGAAGACGTGGGCTGAAGCGCAGCGTGACCGAGTTACCGAGGGCGTGTTTGATTCGGCGCGAGATTATTGGGAAAAAACCGTCAACGCCCCAGTCGTGCCCGTGCCGACGATTGTAAGGCCGGGTGTGTCCAAGCATAACCATACCATCGAGCAACTGTCGCCCGAACATACGGGAATGCTGCTACGTGAAGCAGGCAAGGCTTATCGCACCGAAATCAACGATCTATTGCTGTGCGCCTTGGCTCTCGTCATAAAGCACTGGACTGGCGGAAATCAGGTAGGCATTCTGCTGGAAGGCCACGGCCGTGAGCAAGAACTGCTCCGCGGATTGGACGTAAGTCGAACCGTCGGTTGGTTTACCACGATGTTCCCAGTACGAATCGAGGTTGTCGAGGGAGACCTTGGTCAAGCTATCAAATCGGTAAAAGAGCAATTGCGGGCGATTCCGCATAAGGGTGCAAGTTATGGGATGCTGCGTTGGTTGTCCCAAAATGGTGAACCATTGGCCCTACCCCAACGTGGGTTCGACGTCCTCTTCAATTACTTGGGTCAGGTGCGGACGGGTCAGGCGGGTCTCGGTGCCAATGCCGGGCCGGTGGGTGAATCCGTGGCTCGAGAAAATCATGAAATGTCTCTCGTCAGCATCAATGGTCTGGTTGTCGGCGAAGTCTTGCAAATGCACTTCGCATGGAATGAGCGCCATTTCATACCAGGCTCCGTCGAGGCGTTCGCCCAGCTCTTCCGTTCGGTTCTGGAAGACCTCATCGCCCATTGCGTTTCGAGCGAAGCTGGCGGATTGACGCCGTCGGATGTACCGCTTGCACAGGTCGACCAAGAAACGCTCGACCGCATTCATGCTGTTCATCCACGACTCGTCGACCTCTATCCTGCAACGCCAATGCAGGTAGGAATGCTCTTCCACGCCTTGCATGATCCTAAATCGCCAGCCTATTTCGAGCAGTTGCGGTTCGAGCTTCGGGGCGATGTCGACGAGGCTGCATTCGAATGGGCATTTGCTCGAGTGGTTGCTCGACATCCAGTTCTGCGCACCGCATTGGTTTGGCAAAACGTAACAGAGCCACTGCAAGCCGTCGTGGCGTCGGTAGATTTACACTGGGAGCGCGTTGATTGGCGAGATGAATCGGCCAAAGGTCAAGAGGAGAGACTTGCGGCATGGCTCGCTGCCGACCGAACACGCGGGTTTAACCTGGAACGTGCACCATTGATGCGTTTTGCCTGGTTGCGCTTGGCCCCAAATCGTCGAGTCTTTGTGTGGAGCCATCATCACGTATTAATGGACGGCTGGTCATTGCCTGTTGTCCTGGGGGAGGTTCTTCGCCTTTATGCTGCAAAACGGGCTCGAGGGCAGCTGACGTTACCCGAAGTTGCACCGTATCGGCGCTATATTGCCTGGCTTGTGAATCAGGACCAGACACTCGGAGCTACATTTTGGCGCCAGAATCTGGGCGACATTACCGAACCCTTTGTCCTGAATTTGCCCTACACCTCAACGTCTGAAGAAGGCCAGGGAGAATTCATGTTGACCCTGGAGCGCGAGCTGACCGCTTCACTGCAGCGATTTGCTCGCGACCAACACTTGACGCTCAATACGCTGCTGCAGGGTGCATGGGCATTGCTCTTGTCTCGGTATAGTGGGCGGGACGACGTGTGTTTTGGAGTGACCGTGTCGGGTCGTCCACCCCAAGTCGAGGGAATCGAACAGATGGTGGGCTTGCTCATCAACACCTTGCCATTACGAACGCGAATCAATGGCGATTCGAGACTTGTTGACTGGCTTTTGAGTTTGCAAACAAATCAAGCATTGGCGCGCGAGCACCAGACCATGCCGCTCGCAGAGGTGCAGCGCCTTGCCGGGATCGCAGCTGGAACGACCCTGTTCGACACGCTCCTGGTGTTCGAGAATTACCCGATGGACCCCGCGATTTTCCGATCGGATGTCGGGTTCGAGTTGGCAAACGTAGCGTTCTTCGAGCATACGAATTATCTCCTTACCGCAGCGGTCATTCCCGGCGATACGTACATCGTGAGGTTGACCTGGGATCGAAGTCGAGTGGATGAGGAAACGATCCATCGTCTCGCCGGTCATCTGCGGCAATTGCTTGTATCCGTGACGGTCCATGCGAACCGAAGTTTGTCTGAGTTGGATATGTTCAGCTCGAAGGAACGTAACCAAATCCTCGTGGAATGGAACGACACAGCCCGACCATTCCCGCAGGAGGTATGCGCGCATCAACTTTTCGAGCAGCAAGCGGCGAAAACGCCGAATGCCATTGCGGTGGTGTTCGAGCAGCAGCAATTGACCTACGCCGAACTCAATATGCAGGCCAACCGTTGGGCTCACCATTTACGATCGCTGGGCATAGGGCCGGAATTGCGGGTGGGCATTTGCTTGGAGCGCTCGGCGGATGTCGTCGTCGCCATTCTGGCGGTGCTCAAAGCCGGAGGCGCGTATGTACCGCTCGATCCGAGCTTTCCAGCAAAAAGATTGCACATCATGGTCGAAGATGCAGGGCTACGCGTGCTCATGATGCAATCGAAGGCATCTTTCGATCTTCCGGAGAGCGTGCATTGCGTCAATATGTCCGCCATTGAAGGAAAACTCGCCGCTTTGCCAACCCAAAACCCAGAAAGCGGAGTTCTACCGGAAAATATCGCCTATGTCATTTACACGTCCGGGTCGACAGGCAAACCAAAAGGAGTCTGCGCATTCCATCGATCCATCGTCAATCTCATTACGTGCGAAGCTAGCCTCCTCGATATCCAGCAGGGCACACCAGTGCTTCAATTTACGTCGATTGGGTTCGATGCCTCGGTTTCTCAAATCCTTTCCACATTGAGTTGCGGCGGGCGCCTCGCATTGGTCCCGTCCGAGAGCCGTCGCTCCAAACCTGCCCTCATGGGGTTCATCCAGACGCACCGCATCGAGATAGTGGATCTTCCTCCCAGCGCATTGGCACTCCTCGACGAAAATCTCCATCAAGTGCGAGTCTTGATGATCGGTGGTGAAGCATGTCCGACAGCTACGGCATTACGCTTCGCAAAAGCTTGCCGAATCGTGAATGCTTACGGACCCACCGAGACGACCGTCACCGTTTCCTATTGGGATGGGGTCATCGCGCCCAACTTGCCCTTGCCAATTGGCGGACCGAGCAACAACAATCGAATGTATGTGCTCTCTCCCGTACTGAGTCTGGCCCCAATCGGAATTCCAGGCGAGCTTTACATTGCGGGGGTTGGTGTAGCGCGCGGGTATTTGAATCGCCCCGGCCTGACCGCCGAACGATTCATTCCCAATCCGTTCGGTCCACCCGGAAGCCGAATGTACCGCACTGGGGATCTGTGCCGATGGCGTCCCGATGGCAATCTCGAATTTATGGGACGCATTGACGATCAAGTCCAAATTCGCGGTTTCCGCATCGAACTTGGCGAAATCGAAGCTGCATTGTCCACGAATCCCGCGGTAAACCAATGCGCAGTCCTGGCCCGAAAAGATGGAGCACCCGAGGTGCGTCTCGTCGCGTACGTCGCTGGTAATGCCTTGCCTCCCATTGCGGAATTGCGCGCACACCTAGCCGCGACACTTCCCGATTACATGATTCCCGGGGCGTTCGTTTACCTCGAGAAATTTCCATTGACGCCCAATGGGAAAATTAATCGCAAGGCATTGCCTGCTCCCGAATTTGATCGCGCCGCCCTATCCGTTCGATTCGTTGCTGCTCGAACGCAAATCGAGGCCACACTCATCAGCATATGGGCCGAGGTGCTTGGGCTCGACTCCATTGGCATTCACGACAATTTCTTCGAACTCGGCGGAAATTCTGTGGTGAGCATTCGAATGATCAGCCGCGCAGCCAAGGCCGGCTTGCGATTGACCGTTCGGCAATTATTCGCATATCCGACCATTGCGGACCTAGCCAGAACACTCGCTGCAAGTCAACCGAGCCGTTCGCGGTGCATCGTTTCTCTTCGCCCCAATGGTGACGAATCCCCACTCGTACTTACGCCCGGGCTCGCCGGATCCAGCCTCGTTTTTCTTTCCCTGCGTGACGCCCTTCGGGCGACGATACCTGTTTTTGGTTTCGATGAACCATATCTCGCCCGGCATTCAGCGCGACCGGAAACAATCGAGGAACTAGCGCATTTGTGGGTGACCGAATTGCTCGAAGCAATGCCCGATACTCCGAGCTTTCGATTGGGTGGGTATTCATTCGGAGGTATGGTTGCCATCGAAATGGCCCGACAATTGACGGCGTTGGGCAAGAAGGTTGAATGCGTTCTCATTTTCGATGGAGGACCACCCAATAGCAACGCAACGTTTCACCCGCTCGAGTTTGTCGAAGTAGTTGCAAAACATGCTGGCGCACCCCCAGTGCCTCGCAGCGGGGATTTTCAACACGATATTGAAGCCGTGCTCAATCGTATTGCCACCGCACTAGGTACCCGACGCGATTCCCTGGTCAACGATCCTCTCGCTTGGGCACGCGCAACCCTCGTCGCCGCCGAGAACAACCATAAGCGAATGATTCATTGGCACGTTCGCTCGATCAACACCCCCGTCACCGTGCTCCGCGCGGCTGGCAATTCTACTCGGGCCCCCGATCTTGGCTGGAGCGATGCGCTTGGGCGTCCCGTCCAGGTGTTGTTCGTGCCGGGCGAACATGAAACCATGACCGAGCCGCCTTTTGTCAAGACTTTGGCATTATGCATCGAGGCCTTGCTGGTACATCACGATGATCATCACCCCAAACGACGCTCCTGAAGACCAAGATGCTCACCCATGAATCAATCCCGTTGGAGAGCCAATTCCAAATAGCCTGCAGCTACGTTGCCCAGGTGAAACCGGATATCGTCAAGGATCCAAGACAAACCCTCCCATGACCTCGTCGACACCCACAATGTTCGACCCGACGGCGCGCATTGACTTCTTGCTCGTCGATGGACGCATCCGCACAAGCGCAATCCGCGAGCACGATCACCCTATCCTTGTCGATGACCAAGGCTTGTTTCGTGGCCAAATAGGCGGTAGTGCGTCTGGTCGCTGCTCTCTCGTATGTCAACGAGGCACGCAGAACGTACCTCTGGTACACAAGGCGAAACGATCCGATGGTGAAGAAGGACCGGTCGGCTACCTCGCCATGAGGAGCCCCCGGAGGCTCGCATGATTGAGCGCATATACGGCGATTTCGAGATGATTCCGGAAGAGTTGACGCCTGAGGCGCATTTCGAAATCAGCGTCTCGCCCATGGATCTGATGACCCACTGGCAACGATGCAGCCTGCTCTCGGATCTCGTCGCCGGCTTCATCGCCTACGCCTACCACCAGAGCCGCGAGATGCACACGTTTCACGTGTACAGCAGCATCTCCACCATCTTCCAAGAACTCATCGAGAACGCAGCCAAGTACTCACGCCATCGCGAAGCCGTCATCCGCATACGCATCAAACACTTCAACTCCGTCGTCCGCATCGAAGTACAAAACGACGCGACCCCCAGCAACGCCGAGAAGTTCGAAGAAAAGGTGAAAATCCTCCTGAACTCGGACCTCGAAGAACTCCACATCCAGATCGTCGAAGATCAATCTCGCGAAAACACCCACTCGGGCCTGGGCCTCGTCCTCTTGGCCAAAGATTACCCCTGCACCTTCGGCTTCAGCTTCCGTCGCGCAGGACCCGAACGCGAAATCGTCACTGTCCGCGCACACTACTACCTGGAGGTGTTCCTATGAACGTCGCCAGTGGGTGTCTCGCGGCAATTGCTTGAGATCACAAGCCTTTACAGCTTGAGCCAAAACAGTTTCACGCGTTTGACTTGGCACCTTTGCTACCCACACGGAACGTAGGTTTGTCGAACACGGTTGGGCGAGACAAACCAGCCGATCACGCTTCGTGACATGCCAACTCCCGCGTCATCGTTGCTCCTCCAACGATCCTCCTCGCAGTTCGTCTCGTCCGCACTCCCCTCGGACGGGTCTCTTGGCGCGCCACAGTGGATTCGAACCACTGGCCTTCGGCTCCGGAGGCCGACGCTCTATCCAGCTGAGCTAGTGGCGCACGCCCGCTTCAACGAACGGGACCTGCACCCTAGCGACAAGTTTGCCGCCGCGCAAGTACCTCGCCGCAAAAACCTCGCGCACAGATCGCTGTTCGTCCAAAACTTGGCCCTTCATCTCCAACTTCGGCATGAGCCTCCTCATGCCCGCACTCCATCGGCTTTCGTCCAGCACTTCGCTCGGCTGCGAGACCCTCGACACCGTTCGACGTCCCATGAAACTCGACCTTCGCGCGCTCTCGTTGGCCCTTGGCGTCCTCGCTCTCTGCGCATGCAAAGGTGGCCCCAAAAAAGAAGGCCAGCCCGAGGGAATCGTTAGTTTGTCCGCGGCAGCCGAAAAAGAAGCCGATCCCGCCACCCTCCCCAAAGAAGGCGGCCCACGTATCGGCGCCATTCAAATGGGTGCGCCGATCTACGCCAAGCCCGATCGCCGATCGCCCAAAATCGGGTACCTCCGCGCCGGCGGCACCGCGGTTCGTGGAGAAAAACCCGCCGCGTACGACGATTGCCAAGGCGGCTACTACCGCGTCCTCCCCGCCGGCTACATCTGCAACGGCGAAGAAGCTTCGATCGACATGAAGCATCCGATCATCCGCGCCCTCACCAAAAGGCCGGATCTATCGAAACCCATGCCGTATCCTTATGCGTTCGTCCGGGCCATCGCGCCGAACTATTACCGCCCGGCGACGAAAGCCGAACAATTCCAATACGAAATGCGCCTCAAAGAGCACCTGCGCAGCTACAAACGCCTGCAGAAAAAATGGGACTCCATTGAAGTCGGCGCCAACGATGTCCCCCTCGATCCCGAAGGCAATGCCATGGGCGATCCGCCCACCGAGCCCCCGGATCTTTCCGATCAGGTTCTCTACAATGGTGATGGCAACGACGCCATTCCGTGGTTTTTCCAAGGGGGCCGCAAAATCCCCAATATCTCCACGTTCAAAGTTCCTGATTACGCCATCATCACCAATCGCGTCGCGCGACATGCCGGATTGGCCCTGATTGGCACGTTCGTCGGTGATAACGACCGCCGCTTTGCCATGACCACCGATGCGCGCCTGGTTCCAACTTCCAAACTCAAGCCCGCTCGTGGCTCCACATTCCACGGCGTAGACATGAAAAAAGGTTGGGAATTACCGCTCGCCTTCGTCCGTGTTCCCGACGCGTTCAAATACGACACGAGTCGCCTGGCTCTCGACAAAAAGGGCAAAATCCCTTTTCATACCGCCATTCAGCTCACGGGTAAATCCAAGAAAATTGGTGAAACCCGTCTCGTCGAAGCCAAAGATGGCTCGTGGGTCAAAGATTCGGACGTGGCCATTGCCGTCAAACCCTCCGAATTGCCGGCTTTTGCGAAAACGACGAAAAAATGGATCGATATCTCCATTCTCAGCCAGATTCTCATTCTTTACGAAGGCACGACCCCTGTGTACGCGACCGCAGTCGCCACCGGTCGTGACGGACTCGGCGACCCGAAAAAGACGTATTCGACCGTGCGCGGAACCTTCAAAATTCGCGAAAAACACGTCACGACCACGATGGACTCGCACGAAGTCGGCAATCAATTCGAATTGCGCGACGTACCTTGGGTCCAGTATTTCGAGGCTGGGTACGCATTACACGCCGCACCTTGGCACGACGAATACGGCAAACCTCGAAGCCACGGCTGCGTGAATCTGTCGCCCATTGATGCGCGCCGCGTATTCATGTGGACCGATCCGCCGCTGCCCACCGATTGGCACGGCGTGCAAACCAATGAGTCCACCGGCGAAGGCACCGTCGTGAATATTCATCCGTGACAAACTGGGATGAGGTAAATCCGGGGGGTATGGGGGGCGGAGCAGTCGGCTCGTCTTTTGACCGCAGGTCAAAAGACTCAAGGAGCCGTCTGCGAGCCCCCCATCGTAAACAAAGCCTCGCGTAGCGCGCTTGTTAGCGCGCGAAGCGAGCGTGGAAATCACTGCGTGCGGTTTCGGGTCACTCTTCCTCTTCCACCACGCTCGCGAATTCCGCTGCTTGCGCCAAGAGTCCCGGCAAACCACCCGTGTGTATGAAAAGCACCCGTTTGCCCGCGAGCAAACCGTTTGGTTTCGTAAGATCCACCAAACCCGCAAACGCCTTGCCCGTGTAGACCGGATCGAGCACCAGCCCGGACAAACTCGTCACTCGCGCCAAGAGTTTCCGCTGCTCGAGCGACATCACCGCGTACTCCGGACCTTTGCAGCCATCATGCACGATGAGCCGCGCAGGCTCGGGCAGTCGCGGATCCACACGCCGCGCGTCCTTCATGATGTCCGCGATCTGCGCCTCGAAATACGCCGCGTCGTTACACACCGCCATCGCGATCGCTTCCCGCGCCACCCCATACATCGATGCACCAAGCGCCACGCCTGCTGCAGTTCCTCCCGAACCACACGCCACCACGACCGCGTCGTAAGGTTTGCCCCCACCTAACCCCAGATCAATCTGCCGCCGCACCTCCGCCATCGCTTCGACGTACCCCAACGCGCCAAGACCGTTCGAACCACCCTCCGGGATCACATACGCCCGGCGACCTTTGCGCAGCAACGCATCTGCCGCTTGATCCATGATCCGATTTCGATCCGGCCATTGTTCCGGCGTCATGAACCGAACCTCGGCACCCGCGAGCCGATCAAGAAGCAAGTTCCCATCGACCGTCACGTTGTCCGGATCGTTGGTCCTCAAAAGGAGGATCGTTTTGAGCCCCAACGAAGCTGCACACAGGGCTGTTGCGCGCGAGTGATTCGACTGCAAGCCGCCACAAGTGATCACCGTGTCGCATTCGAGCGAAAGCGCTTCGGCGAGCAGATATTCGAGCTTGCGGATCTTGTTTCCGGCTTCCGCGCCTCCAGTCATGTCGTCGCGTTTGACCCATAAGTCGATGCCGGTGGCTTCGACGAGTCGACGGGGACGTTGAATGGGCGTGGGGAGGTGAGCGAGGGGGATGCGTCGGCGCATGGTCATTCGAGTTCGACGAGCTTGGCACCACCTTCGACAGCTGTGCCAGCAGTGACGTAAACCTTCTTCACTTTGCCGTCGTGGGCTGCGGCAAGTTCGTTCTCCATCTTCATCGCTTCGACCACGACGAGCGCCTTGCCCGCATGAATTTCGTCCCCTTCGTTCACGAGCACCTTCAAGACACGTCCGGGCATGGGCGACGTGATGAGTTTGTCCGTAGCCGCACCCGTTTTTCCGGAACTACCAGCAAGAGCTCGCGTGCGCTCGTTCTCGACCTGCACGTGAAAACGTTTGTCCGCTGAAACCACCCCCATCTCTGGCGATTTGCCGTCCATCCAGAGTTCGATCGACTGACCATCGAGGTTCAGGTGCACGGCCCCTCGATGCTCGAACGTGTTGACCTGGAACGAACGACCTTCGATTTCGGCACGAACGTCACCGTTCGGGAGCACGGTCACGTCGACGGGGACTTCACGACCAGAGGAAAATTTGACGAAGTAACGCATGGGACTCAGGGGTTTTTGGGAACGAGTGCGCAATGTCCCTGGTAGCACGAGCAGGGATTTACGTCGGCGCTTTGGCAGTCGATGTTCATCGTGCACATGGTGTCGGGTGTGCGCGGCGTGGCCTTGGCAACTGCGACACATGCTCGCGCGTGACATGGCGTGCTCGGCGCGCAGTCCGCATCTTTGGAACACGCGTCGTCGCTCACGACGGGTGCAGACAATCGGCAGCCGAAGTTCGGTCCTGGTTGATCGCCATTGGTGTTCGGTGCGGTTTTTCCCTCGCCGGACGAGGTTGGCTCCGAGACGCCCGGCTGATGAATCGCGTCTTTCTCGTGGCCAAGTGTGATCGGCACGTTCGACTCGTCTGACGCGGATGACGCACCGCAACCAGCGAGGGAGACGACGAAGAGCAACGAGAACAAGCGCATGAGCGGGTGGCAGAATAGGCGATCGACCCGTCTCTCGGAAGGCAGTTCGTCGCCGCGCGTATCGCCTGCTAGCGTTGCGCTCGTGCACGCAAAGCCCCCCGTCGAATTAGGTCGTTTCTTGTTGCTCACGGACCTCGAAGACGTCGCGCGTCGAGGTCGACAAGTCGTGTTTGGCGCCGAGGCGCGAGCGCGAGTGCAAGCTGCGCGCAAAGCTGTCGATGCGATCGTGGAAGGGGGAGATGCAGCCCCCGCGGTTTATGGCGTCAACACTGGGTTTGGCGCGCTCGCCGAGACGCGCATCGGACATCGTGACGTCATCGCGCTGCAAAAAAACCTCGTTCGCAGTCACGCCTGTGGAGTTGGTCCGGACCTACCCATCCCCGAAGTTCGCGCCATGATGCTCCTGCGCGCCCAAGTCGTGGCGCTTGGCTATTCGGGTGTGCGTGTCGACGTCGTCGACTTGCTCGTCGAGATGCTCAATCGAGGCGTCACGCCGCGCATTCCGTCGCAAGGTTCCGTGGGTGCATCGGGCGACCTCGCGCCGCTTGCGCACCTTGCGCTCGTACTCATGGGCGAGGGCGAAGCATCGTACGAAGGTGAACGAATGACCGGCGGAGAAGCACTGTCTCGTGCCGGTGTTCGTCCGGTAGAACTCGCCGCAAAAGAGGGCCTCGCGTTGATCAACGGCACGCAGTACATGGCGGCCCTCGGCTCGCTGGCGGTGTGTGACGCGCTCGAGCTCTGCACGATCGCCGATGTTGCGGGAGCAATGAGCCTCTAAGCGGCGAAGGGTTCCAAGCGTCCGTTTGACGAGCGATTGATGACGGTTCGACCGCATCCTGGCCAAGCGTCTGTCGCGACGAACTTGCGCGCGATGCTGGATGACAGTGAGATCATGCAGAGCCATGCGGACTGTCCGCGTGTGCAGGACGCGTACTCGTTGCGTTGCATGCCGCAGGTGCATGGCGCGTCGCGTGATGCGCTCGTGTGGGCGGCGAGTGTGCTCGAGCGCGAGCTGCAAAGCGTGACGGACAACCCGACGATTTTTTTGCGGGACGATGGTGGAGCGGATCTTTTGTCGGGCGGAAACTTTCATGGTCAGCCTTTGGCGTTGGCGCTCGACTTGGCGGCGATGGCGGCGGCGGAGCTGGCGAACATCAGCGAGCGACGTGTCGAGCAGCTCGTGAATCCCGCATTATCGACGGGTTTGACCCCGTTCCTTGCACCTCAAAGTGGTTTGCATTCGGGGTTCATGATTGCGCAGGTGGCGAGTGCATCGCTCGTGAGTGAGAACAAGGTTTTGTGTCATCCGGCGAGTGTCGATTCGATTCCGTCGAGTGCGGGGCGCGAGGATCACGTGAGTATGGGGAGTGTGAGTGCGCGCAAGTTGGGGCAGGTGATCGAGAATGTGCGCACGTGTTTGGCGATCGAGATATTGACGGCGTCGCAGGGGCTTGATCAGCGTCGGCCATTGCGATCGAGCAAGGCGGTGGAGCGAGCGCATGATGTGGTGCGTGGGGTGAGTCCGACGCTTTTGGAGGATCGGCCGCTGTACAAGGATATTGGAGCGGTGCGCGAATTGTTGTTATCGGGGGAATTGGTGAAAGCAGTGGAGGAAGTGACGGGGGAGCTTCGGTGATGGGGTTGGTTGTGGATTGAGCTTGGCGATTCGCAGGGTTGGGCGGAGTGGTGTAAGAGGAAAACATGTTGCGATCGTTGAAATTGGTGGGGGTAGGTCCGGCGCCGGAGATGGAGATGCAATTTGCGCCGCGCCTAAATGTGCTCACGGGGGACAATGGGCTGGGGAAGAGTTTGTTTTTGGAGACGATTTGGTATGTGCTGACGTGGAACTGGGCCGGGATACCGGTGTACCCGAATGGCGATCTCGATGGTGCGAAAATTGAATTTGAACAAGACGAGCACGGTATTCGAGATGTCAGTTTTCTAAAAGCGCGCGGCACGTGGGAAAGAGAAATTCGGGATTGCGACAGTCTGATTATCTATGCTCGTGTGGATGGCAGTGTGGTCATTTGGGATCCTTCGCGCACCTTTGGAGATTCGGCGTGGGGAACCGGGACTATTTTCAAGTTCTCGCCAGAGAAAATTTGGAGGGGGATAGAAACTCAAGAGGGTGAAATTGTTTGTCGAGGACTTATTGAAGATTGGGTGACTTGGCAAGAAAAACGACCCGAAACAGCAGGCGGACGCTCATTTGCGCACCTAGCAGAAATTCTTGAAATGGTTTCGCCGAATGTAGAGGCAGGGGAAACGATACGTCCTGTCCCTCCTCTTCGCCTATTGAATGATGCGCGTACATTTCCGGCGATTGATACGGGATACGGAGCAGTTCCGATCATACATGCGTCTGCAGGAATGCAGCGTATCATCAATCTCGCCTATCTAATTACCTGGGCATGGCATGAGCATTTCGAACAAGCGCACATACGACAAGAAAAGCCGATCAATAAAATCGTCTTCCTGATGGACGAAGTCGAAAACCATCTCCATCCCGAATGGCAACGGCGCATTCTGCCGGCATTGCTAAAAGTGTTGGAATCGCTTGGGGAAGGCATGCAAGTCCAAATGCACGTCACCACCCATTCGCCCATGGTCCTCGCCTCGCTCGAACCGCATTGGGACAATAAACGCGACGAACTCTTTCATTTTGCATTAAAAGAGGGAAAGGTCGTCCTCGAATCGACGGAGCTTGGTCGACGGGGTACGGCTTCGCGTTGGTTGAAATCGCGTATCTTTGGCTTGCATGCAGATCGTTCCATTGAAGCGGAGCGAGCGATGGAAGACGCGAATGCCCTCATGCGCGGGGACGAACCAAAATATTTCAAGACGCCCGAGGAAATTGACAAAGAGCTGGAACGAACGCTTTGGGACCAAGATCCATTTTGGGCTCGGTGGGCGACCTATATGGGGAAATCCAAACCATGATTCCCGTCGACCGTGTTCCTGAACCTCCGCATTTCGATCGCGAAGCCCGTGTACCCGGCAATGATTGGCTAGCGGCAAATCCGAATGCAAAGACTGCGAAGTTTCCTGATCATTGGAGCCGATTTCGCAAGGACCTAGCGGCTGGATTCAATGATTTGTGCGGTTACTCGGCAATATTCACCAAACCCGGAACTGTCGATCATTATATTTGTAAATCATCGCGACAAGGTCGGCCTCTTACGTACGAATGGTCCAATTATCGATTCGCGTCGAGCCTCATGAACGAGCGCAAGGGAACGTGGAACGCTCGCATCCTGGATCCCCACGAGATTGGGCATGGCTGGTTCGAGATCCTTTTGCCCCATCACGAAATGGTTCTCGTCGAAGAGCGAATCCCCCTCGAGCGTCGTGATGACGCCGCCTTTACGCTGAAGACACTTCGTCTGCGGGATGACGTTGAAATTCTGGACGTCCGCCGCCACTGGTACGAGGAGTTCACGAGCGGCCGCAATACACTGGAAGGTTTGGCGCAACACGCCCCCCTCATCGCTCGTGCCGTGAAAAAACGCCTCGACGAAATCAACATGGCGGCTTTGGATGACGCCCGAATC
>DAOMZH010000168.1:0-14964 GCA_035437985.1 Polyangium sp. (in: bacteria)
CTGGCGCGACAGGAGCGACGGGAGCATCGGGTATCGTCAGAACGCTCGATTTCACGGGCAGCTGGACGGATTCAATCAATAACATGAATTACGTCGTGCCCGCAGCTTGTCGAACGGCTGCGTACACTGCTGGTGCCAATGAAGTCGCCCTCATCCACCTCAATGGCTGGGCACAGTTGGCAACGGATGATTTCTTGGAAATGGGCCCAATTGCGTTTGTCGGAGCAACCCCCAACATCATTGGTTCAGCTGTCGACTTCGTCGCCACCTCGAATACCGTTGGCAGCGTGCATCTCAGTGTGCGAATGCCCCTCACTGCCGGTTCGTCGTACATGTTCGCCAGCGGGTTTGGCATGCCAAGCGGAACGGCGACGATGACGGTCAACCAAGCGCAATGTTCCGGCACGGTCACCATCGTCCGTAATTGAATGCCAAGACGCCGCGCTGCAAACCTCCCCATTTCAAGATTCGACGATAAAAGGATCGCCAATCCGAGGCAACTTCGGCTAGGGTAGTCGCCCGATGACGAACGCCTCGAAACGCCCGCCAAGACCTAACCAGCCCGCTGCCCACCTGCCGTGGTTTGCCATCGGCGTGACCATTTTTGCTGCGTGTGCCGCACCGACCGCGAACGCCGTGTTCCCCGAAAAACCCACGACGACCTCCGCCACCGCAGCGCCAGCGTCAGCAGCACCAACCGCATCCACTGCGCCCCTCGCTCCGCCACGTCCGCTGAGTGCCACGGAAACGCGAATCACTTCGTACATCGACGAACACCGAGACGAGGCGCTCGCGCTGCTCGAACGCGTGGTGAACATCAATAGCGGCACGATGAATTTCGAGGGAGTAAAACAAGTCGGAGCCATTTTTGATGCCGAATTCAAGGCGCTCGGATTCACGACGCGCTGGATTCCAATGGACGCGGCGCATCGTGCCGGGCACCTTTTTGCCGAACGTACGGGTACCAAGGGAAAACGGCTCTTGCTCATTGGACATCTCGACACCGTGTTCGAGAAAGACAATCCATTCCAGCGTTACGAGCTTTTATCCCCGACCAAGGCCCGAGGTCCAGGCGTGGTTGATATGAAAGGGGGAGACATCGCCATTTTATATGCTCTAAAAGCGCTCGGTGCCGCGGGACAACTGGAAGACACGCAGATCGTCGTGGCCTTCACGGGTGACGAAGAGAGTGCTGGCGACCCTGTCGAGACCGCGCGGAAAGACTTGATCGAGGTGGCGAAACGCAGCGATGCAGCGTTCGAATTCGAGCAAGGGATTGGCGGGCCAAACAGTGCGACGGTTGCGCGGCGCGGGGCAGCCTCTTGGACGCTGCGGGTCCGCGGCAAACCAGGTCATTCCTCGGGAATTTTTTCGGCCGACGCGGGCTCGGGGGCCATTTACGAGGTCTCCCGAATTTTGCACACGTTTTACCAGGAACTCCGTGGCGAACCAAATCTCACCTTCAATGCTGGACTCATCGTGGGTGGGAATATCGTCGAAGACAAGCGGGGGCAAGGTACCGCGACGGGCAAAAATAATATCATTCCCCAAACTGCGACCGTGACCGGTGACATTCGCACCCTCACCTTCGATCAACTGACGCGGACGAAGGAACGTATGCGCGCGATTGTCCAAAAAAACCTTCCGCAAACATCGGCAGAGATAGTTTTCGACGATGGATACCCGCCCATGGCGCCGACCGAAGGCAATTGGGCACTGCTCCGCGAATTGCAAGGAGCAGTTCGCGATCTCGGCCTAGGCCCCATTGACGTCATCGACCCAGGAAAACGTGGCGCCGCGGATGTTTCATTCGTCGCACCATTCGTCGCTTCCCTTGCCGGAATGGGTCCTTCGGGAGACGGCGCGCATGCTCCTGGAGAAACGATGGACTTGCCGTCGTTGCCAATCGTTACGAAACGAGCTGCCCTACTCTTTTACCGTTTGACACGTTGAAACGATTTTGGGATCAGGCCTGGCGGAACACATTATCTTTTGCCGCTGCGAGCGCGCGCTCTTGCTGGACGAACCATCCGGCAACGTCGACATGCACCGCTCCGCGCGTGGCAATCGCCAATTCGCGCGCCAAGATTGGTCGAACACCTTGAAGCGTCTCCCGCGCCCCCAATTCGCTCGCCACGACGCTCGGGCTCCAAGCAGCTCCCAAACGCAAACGCTCGGCTTGTAAAGGTCGACGCTCCTCGAATGCTTTGTAGTATGTGGTCAAACGAGCATCGAATTCCGTCGGGCCAAACCCGCTGATCCGTGGCGCTCCAATCCCGCACATTCTTTCCAAACCCACGACAATTCGTTCGCATTCTGGAAATGTTCCGGCCAACGCGGCCCGCCGTGCAGCTTCGATGAGCATCGGCAAATGATCGGGATGACCATGCCAACCCAACCACGGGACGTTTTCCGGAACGGCAGTCGCTTCGACCGCCAGCATACTGCGATCAAAAGACGATCCGAGCAAACACAGAGACTCGAACGCTACTTGTCGCGCCAAACGATGTTGTGGTTCGTCTTGACGATTTTGTTGCAAAAGCGCCCGCAAATGCTTGGGTCCTTGAGCTTCGCCCAAGGTAAGCAGCGCCGACGCGGCGTGTGCGGCAATGAGTGGATTGGTGTTGTCGAGAAGTCGCGTGAGCAGCGGCATTGCCGACGCGGGAGGCAAACGTGTTGCCAAGGCAATCGATTTTGCGGCCAGAGAAGCCGACGGCCGCATGAGCACGAGCACGACGCTGGCCATGTCCGGTCGCCCCCGGCGCGTCATTGCTTCGAGAGCCACCTCAACCAATGCGGATTCGTCACAGCGGCACAATTCAGCCAAGGCCCGATCGATTGCTGGATTCGATCCCAGGACAAACGCATCGACAAACGCGGGAAACGTTCGCGGATGGGAACGACGCAGCGCCAAAATGACCCACCGCATGGCCGTTTCTGAGTCGAGGCAACAAAGAGTAAATGCGAGAGCAAACGTACGGCCATAGTCGGGAATGGTCCATTCCGTGGCATATGCAAAGAGAGCTTCGGCCAAACCCAAACGAGGTGCAGCAGGGTCAATGGGCAAGTCCAGCGACACGACAGCATCCAAATTGTCGAGTAATCTTTGCTCGAACTTTGCTGCGTCGATCCACGGTTCGTGATCGTAAAGTCGGCGCAGATTGCTCAAACTGCCTATGTCTTCAAAGCAATCGCGCGCGATCGCTTGCAGTTGCGCAAGTTCACCCGTGGTACTTCCGGACCAACTCGCCAAGTTTTGAGCCCGCGTGCGTGTAGGGTCATCGCGCAGGAGCACACGTGGCGCAGTCACCTCCAACGCATGAGCGCGTGGAACTCCCACGCTCGCCAAGAACTGCGGAACAACGGCCAATTCATTACTGCTCGCCAACGGCATTCGCAGAGGAATACGCGAGCGCAGTTTGTCCGATGCCTCGGTCAAATGCTTCATTCCGCTGTCGAGCCGTTTGACGAGCGGTGCTTCTTCGGACCATTTCTCGCGCGTGGCTTTCATGTCCACGACGATTGATTCCAAACTGTCAATAGCCTTTTCGTCAATCGTTTCGGTATCGATGATCCGACTGAGCGTCGCAATCCAATCTCGATGGGCATCCGCAATGGGCTTCCAATCGATTCGATCCGTAAGCGAAATCAAGCTGTCCTCGAGCGCCGCTCGCAATCCATCGAGGCTCGCTCGCACTTCACTGGGCAAACGCATCATGGGGCCCCCAATGCAATGGCGCCACGGGCCGGACCATCGGACGATAAAAACACGAGCGCTTGATTCGCCGGCGCAAAACCGAGTTTCCATGCTGAGCAGACGAAAGCCGTGCTTACTGCCCCGGTTGCAGCTCCAACATCACCAAGCTCGTCACACAACCGCGTTTCCACGGTCGCGGTATCATGAAACGTTTCGCCATTGCGAATTCGGACGAAGGTCCATTCCTTCACACGGTGCCGCTCGCAATTGAGATCCGGAAGGGCCCAAGGAACGGGTGTCCGCAAGTTTGTCGCTACTATACGTACGAGTTCCGTCGCCGCTTCGGCCACGGTGGGATTCTGCGGATCTTCCGGGCGTTCCATGCCCAAACCCAAGCCCAACACCCGTCCGACCACCGGCAAATTCGCATCCGGCAAGGCAACGACGACAAACGCAGCTCCTTCCGATGGGACAAACCCATCCCAAATGCCTTCCGCATTCACGCGGCTTTCCTTGTCGAGCGCGTCGAGGACTGCGGGATCATGATAACTATCCACGCCTCCCACGAGGGCATAGGTCGGTTTGGGTTTGGCCGGGCCAGTCGGTTCTGGCGCTTTGCCGAGACGGCCGAATGGCAATCCTTGCAGCGGCGCAGGTGGTGGCGGAGTCGCCAAAAAGGTCAATGCGCGCTCGAGCGCCGCGGCAAACCCAGCATGACCAATGGGAAACGGTTCGGAAGATTCGAGAGCAATGGGAACCTGGGCTCGTTTGCCCAAAGCCTCCAGAAAATCAGCGCCGAGCGGTTGTTCTGCTTCGGCACGTCGCGGCGGCAACGACAAGAACAGAGGTAGCGGTCCAGGTTGGCTCGGCAAACCCCGTATGGCTTCGGCAAGTGCCGGTGCTGCCAATTCAAGTAGGCGCTCGCGGCCTACGAGAGAATCCGGGAGGCGCCGCGAACGCACGTTTCCTAATCCAAACCCCGAACGATCCCCAAAGGATGCTTTTTCCGGGGCGAGTTTTTTCGCTCGAAAAACGAGCGCTGTTTGTCGCGCGTCAAGCCCGAAGGGCGACGACAAACCCACGCCGAGAATGATCCCCTTCATGTCGCGGAGTCTCCGCTTCTCACAATTTTGGTCGCATCACCGAGTTTGATCTCTTCATCCGTCCTCAAACGTTCGAGTTCTTTGGCAAACGCTGGGTCTGCGCCTGCTTGGGCCTGAAAACGGCGCTCCAATCGACCATAAGCGCCGATTCCCAATCCAGCCTTTTCCAATTCCTTCATTGGATCGCCACGTTGCACACGTATTTGCAGCGCCACGAATTCCGCCGCCGACATTTCCTTTTCGCGCGTCGTCGCCAGCGCCTCGGATGCACGCTGAAACTCCCGCACGTAATCGGCGCCCAGGCCGCCTTCAGGTTCGTCACGGACACTTGCCAATCGTTGCGCCCACGCCCGTTCTTCGATTCCCCATGCATACTCATCAATGCCGTGACGCTCGAACACTTCGCTCCTGGGCCACCGCTGCTCCACAAGTTCCGCGGCAATGGCTGCGGCTTCATAAGGCAACAATTCGGGATCGGCCGCATTCGAATGTCCCCATGTCTCATAACGCGCCATCAAAAGTTCTTGTTGGGCGAGCGGGGGCGGTGGTTCGTCGCGAAGAACGTCATCACGTTCGATTGCCCAGGAAAATCGGCCTCGGGGAAGCTCGCGGAGGTTATCGTCCCAGGCGTGCGCGCGGTCGGCATACCATCGCGCAGCCGGAGCCCAGCCGATGAGAATTCGATCGACGTCTTTGTGTGCATCCGGGGTCGTTTCCACCAATCCCCGCCAAACCACTTGAACGGTACTCTCATCCCAATCGACAATGACGGTATCCAAGAAAAGCTGCACATCACCGCGGTTGACGGACGCTTGCCGGTAGCTGACCAAAGCGCGCGGCGTGTATTGCGGCATGGCAATCTCGATTTTTGCCTCGGGATCCGCAAGGAGCCCTTCCAGTCGAATCGAGGCAACGTCGTCAGGATCGTATTGCAGCTCTTCGATCGCCGATTGATACGCGCTCAAATCGAAATCCGGCGGATGGCGAAAATGATGTACCGATCCGTCGTGACAACGTTTGAGACTCATATCTACTTCGCGCCCGTGCGGCGTCCGCGTGTACGGCGGGCGCAGGGGAATTTTCCCTGGCTTATCCGCGGCAATGACGAAGGACAAACGCCTTTCTCCAAGGCCCACTTGCACGAGCCGCGGCGGTTGAAATGAGGAGATCGCGCCTGATGGCAAGGGGGGATTATCGAAATGCCCCTGCACCGTGAAGTCGACTTTGAGCCGCAGAGGCACGAAGTCGTCCAGAATGTCTTGCTCGTTTTGACTCGTGGGCCCTACATGCAAACGTCGGGGAGGAGCGAATTCGAGCGGAATGGGATGCTCGGCCGAGGATTTGTCGAAACGAAACGTACAACTCACGAATATCGTGAGCCAGGGTCGATCCACGATCCACGGGAGAATTCCCACACGACACGGTATTGGTTTGGCTCGACGCTCGCCAGCGAGCCTGACGGGCGACTCCGCGACGAGGATTCGCGAAAAAGGCTGGACGCTGTTCATCAGTTACCGATGATATTCCAAAGTTCCGTCTCCGGCACCTTGCACGTGAGACACTCCGGGAACTTCTCCGCAGTGTCCTCGTACGTGTAGAACGATACACTGACCTTGATGAACCCGGACAAACCAGCTTTCATGATGAAATTCTTGTTTTTCAGGACAAGGCCGGCTGAAGTGCCCTCGATCTTGAGCGCCGGGTCCATTTGCGCGATGATCCGCCCCTCGATATGCAAGTTATCGCGCCACTTGATGCGAATGTAGCCGTAAATCTTGGCTTCGATGGGAAAGGTCATGGCCGCTTCCCATTTGAATCCGCGTTTCTTGTTCCAGCTGAAGGTCATGCCTGCGTCTGCCGAAAGGGAGACTTCCACGGCAAAGCCGAGCGAGGCATCGGCACCAATACGCTGAATAATCCATCCAATGGCTTTCGAGGCGAGGTATCCGCCAAACGGGATAATGGACAAGAAATTCGTCAATGGCACGGAAACTTCGAACTTCCATTCAAAGATCTTGCCACCGATCTTGAAGCCGGCTTCATTGACCATCGTATAGGCATCTTCATTTTCGCCTTCTTTCCATTCGAAGCCGAGCGTGATCTTTATGTCACCGGCTGGAAACTTGAGGCTATTTTCGACACGCACATTGGCCAAACTGCCGATTTTTCGAACCGTATCCATCGCGCGGCTGATCCAAGCAACTGCTTTGCTCAGCCCCTCGAGCGGGATCTCGACCTCCATTTTGGGCTCGGGGTATCCGTGAACTTCGTACGTCACGGACCCGCTGCACGCATTTCCAACAATGGCGAGGCGGACTGGGTTTTGCGCCGCCCGCCACATGATCATGAACTTATTGAAATCGGTCAATACGTTGACGTATTTCGCCGCCTCGTTATGAGCTTCGCGATCCTGTCGGTCTTGTTTGACCCGGGCATAACCAGCTTGCCCATCTTGATTTTCGACCCGTGACGAACCCCGCGCCGCAGCATTTTCTGCAGCATAGTTGTTCTTGGCTTCGATTTCTTTTCGTTTGTCTGCCTTGAGTTCGTCCCTCTTTTTGACCTTCAGGTCAACCTTCGGCAACCAATCCTTGAGCTCGAGTTTGTCGCCACTAAACTCCTCGTATTTTGGAGGAATGGGAACGTTGTCCGCATCCACGCCGCCTGTCCGAGTGACTTTCCATTTCATGTGCGTCGGATTGGCACACTCAGGCGGCTCATCCTTCACTTTGGCGTTCTTGCGTTTCGCATCGATCGTGATGTTGTTGCCGCGCTTTACATCAATCTGCGGCATCTTCACGGGTTTGGCGAAGTCACAATCGCACGTGATCGTCGACGTATCGTACGAACAACGTTTGAAATAATCTTCTGGATTGTCCTGCAGTAATGCTGGAGGAACCACCTGGAATACTTTTCCGGTGGTATTGGCGTGATTTTGGGTCGTGGGATCATCGGTTCGAACAGGGGGCAAACCTTCGACGCGAACGTTTGGCGAGCCCGACGTGGCTCGTGCTTCCAGTCGATACGTATGACTCTTGACCCCACCGCCAGCGCCAATGTCCCCATGAGCGGGATCGCTGGGCATGAGCGCTTCTTGCACCCGAACGACGTTTCCGTTTTGGAAAAGCGTTTTTCCGGACGTATGCTCGACGGCCTTTTCCGTTTTTACGTAGTTCGGATGGGGCACCGCCACGGTCACCGGCGGATTCATGCAGACATCCGTCGGTCCGAGCGTCGCGTAGGTATGGTCGCTGGTTTTGGTGGTGACGCCCTTGTCTTGATTCGTTACAGTCGCGCCCATGGATGGTCCTCCGTCCTGCCCGTCTTCAACACGCGTTCAAATCACCAGTAAATGCGCCAGCGGCCATCGAGGCGCGTCAAAAAGAAATCCGTTCCCCAGCCCAAATAAGGTTCGTCTCGATGAACCGCACGAACTGCTTGGCGCCCAGATGCGCGATAGACTCGTGCGAGGCGCCCATCCAGATACCGTTCGAATCGCAAATCGTGCTCATTAAATGGCTCCATGATCCAAGGAGCATTCATTTCTTGCACAGCGTCGGCTTTCGCGGTCGACGGAAGCTCATAATAGCGGTCGAATTCCGCGTATTTCACTTCCATTGCCTTATCGAAACGAGCCCCGTCGCGATTGGCGAAAGCATCGTAAAGCTCGAATACGGCCGCACGCAATTCCGGCGTTCCTTCTTCGGGAAACTCCTCACGCGTCGCTTTCGCGTATTCCGGCGTCGGCAAATCGGCCGACACATGAAAAACCTCCGTATGCACGAGCGGCAAAGTTGTGGGCAGTTCCTTGTCCACGAGGCTATTGGGATAACTCCACGCGAAGAGATCGATCTCTTCGATTTTTTCTTCCTCTTTGACCTCGCGAATCAGCATTGTGAAATGCGCGCCCAAATAAGGCGTATTCGGCGACAGCGGTGCCGGCGATAATTCGAAGGTCAAGGTGTTGTCCCCAGAAGCAAGCCAATGCGTAATCGGCTGAGCCGGCGACACGTTGTCTTTGACGATGCGGTCGTAAATGGGAACGCCATTGATGAGCGCACGAGCGCGCGCTCCCGGACGATGCATGATGCGATAGATGTACCTCGGAGGGGTCATCATCCATTCTCCCTTAGTTCTGCGACGACTTCGTCGAAGCTAGGTTGTTCGTGCCACTCGCGTCAAACGTGATTTCTTTCGGCGCATCCATGTCGATACGACCGCTCTTCAAGTGAATTTCCGTCTTCCCAACCTTGAGCGTGATCTCATTACCCGACAATGTAGTATCCGTCGATTCGACCCGGAGTTTGTCTAGACCAGCCAACAGCAATTCTTTCAGTGACGAAACGACGTAGCTTCCGGTCACCGAAGTCTGGCGCAACTCTTCCGCTCGCACATTGTGCTTTTCATCGGCCATGCTGAATAGGTCCGCAAGCACCGTCTCGTCGCGTTTCTTCTCCGTCCCTTCGGCTTTGCCCTTCTTGGCAATTTCAATAATCGAGCCGCCCGCGGCAAGAACTGCCGTTTTTCCTCCCGTCACATTCTGGGATTTACCCGTCTGCTCGAAAACGATCCCGCCAATGATTTCCGTGAGGTCTTTCTCGACCGTCACCTTGTCGTCCTCGCGCGCATCACGAATGTGCGAACCGCCAATCGTCCTCGTATGATTGCCTTCGATCGCGTCCGTATACGAACCCGATACATCAACCTGACGATTGCCCCCGATGCTAAACTTCTGATTGCCGTCGATTTTAGCCACCGTATGGTTGAGCACCGTAATGGTTTCGTTCGCCCCCACCGAGACTTTTTCATTGCCTTGAACGACACGCTGTTCTACCGCGCCAACCCACTCATCCTGATTATTGGCCACGACGATATTTTGATCCTTCTCGGCGTGCACCATGATTTCTTGGGCGCCTGCAATATCGTCGAAACGAATCATGTTATAACCAGTGCGCCCGCTCTCGTCGCGCGGCGAACTGAGCGATTGGAGCGAGATGCGTGTTTTCCGAATTGGCAATTCCTCCATGAAGGGATCCGAGGCATTGAAGGTTCGTCCCAATACGACCGGACGATCCGGATCACCTTCGAGGAAATGACAGAGGACCTCCCATCTCGTTCGCGGCATTGCCGATGATCGACCGGTATTGTCCTGCAAAACGGGAATCCAATGCGAACAATTATCGTCTTTGGGCTGCAGCCGGTCCCAAGGGAAATGCACCTTGATGCGCCCCCAAGCGTCGGTGTAGATATCGGCGCCAGCCGGTCCCGTAATGAAGCCCGTAAGCGGATTGCGGAGCATCGGGACGTACGATTCGACGGGAGGACGATAAACCGTCGCCCCCGAAAGCGCCTCGAATCCCAGATGAAATGCAGTTTTCGCCCGATCCCATTCATGTTCGATTTTCGTAATGACGTACTCGCCATCTTCGACGCCCGAGGGCGCGTCCGTCAACACGAACAAACTTCCAGTCATCATCCCCAGGGCTGTCGTTCGCCCTGACAAACGATGTTTCAAACACGCAAGCGCCTCGGCACGCAAATTCGCCTTGGCTTGACCTTGCGCCGGAAGCTCATACTCACCTGGATAGTCGTACCATTCGGGGCCCCAGGGAGTCGGCCCTTTGGCGGAAACGTCCATTTTGAGGCGCGGGCGTTCGGGATTGAAGTCGCGCAAAGAAACTTTACCCGGCGTAGCTTGTCCCGACCAACCAATCTCGTAAATGGCGTCTCGTTGCCCGTGCAAACCTGAATCGTGGCGGAACGGAAGCGTCCCGGGACCGTCAATGTACGCCGAGGTGAAATCGCCAAGAACCATCTGCCCTTGATCGTCGACGATGTAAAAAATGCCCTCGTCTTCGAGCAACCGCATGGCAAAATTCAAGTCGGATTCGCGCATCTGCACGCAATAGGGGCGTTTTACGTACGAACCCACGAGCTTCTGCACGACCGAGACGCCGTGCGCGCTAATGACTTCGGCCACGATTTCCGGCGCTGATTTGTCCCGAAAAACGCGAATATCCACACGGTGTTTCGCCGTGGCAAGGCGCGGTTCGAGCACAACGCTGACTTGTCCCGTACCCGCATTCTTTTTCCGCGTTGCCGCCCGCTTGATATCGGTCACGACGCCCTGAATACGTCGTTCCGACGACGCACGCGCCAGCGAAAGCGTCGCATCTGAACCAATGATTGCGTCGGGATCGAGCGCATCGGTCGGATCCAAATGCAATGTGATTTCGAAACGATACGTCTGCGAAAGCGCTTCTTGGCCCTTGACCGTCGTCACGCGATAGGTCGTTCCGCCAAGCTCGATGAAATATAGAACCGGATCTTCGGCAGCCATGGCGTTCCCCTTCAGTTATGCGTGATGCTCGCGCTGTCGGCGTCGATCTCCGAGCCCGACAAAGAAATGTTCGTACCATTCAACGTAATCTCATCCGTCGTCACGGTGAGCACGCTGCTGCCACAAGTGAGTTTGATTGAATCGATCGCTTCCACATGAACGATCGGGGCAGTGCCAAGCACCGAGGCCGACACTTTCCACGTCGAGGTCGTATCCGCATTGTCGAGATACTTGTCATTCGACACGCAGACGATTGAAGCTTGCACGGTTTCCTTGTATTCGGTATCGACCCGAAGCGCGCGATCCTTCTTCGCCATTTCGACTTTCGATCCCAGAATCACCTGTACCGAATCTTTCCGCGCCGCTTCGGAGATATCTTCGTTCGCAACTTTGATTACGCTACCCCCGACGACCACCGTCGAATGACGTGCAACCATATTGATGTTGTTCGGCGTGATTTCAATGAGCGCACCACCGACATTGAGCGTACGATTGCCCTTTGCCGTCGTGAGATGTGACCCTTCGACGTCGATATTGCGGCTGCCACCAATCGTCTCCGTGTCATTACCCGTCACGGTATGCATCCGGAAACCCTTGATCGTGGACTGGTGATTGCCGCCAATCGAAAACTTCTGATCCATGATGACGCGCTCGTCAAAGTTGTCGTCGATGGTCAGATCGTGATTGGAACCAACGGTGCGGGTGGAGTCGTTTTGCACCGTTTCGTATTTCGCATCGAGGATCGTGTAGGTCATGTCGCGCGAAGCGTTGATGAACATCTCCTCGCCGCCTGATTTGTCCTCGAAATAAATTTCGTTTGCCGTTCCATCCGCGGGCACGGTGGCCGTTTTCCAAACGACGCGGGTCATGTTTCCGGGCAAACTATACTCGGGCAAACGTTCGCCATCGTGAATACGCCAAATAACGCTCGGCACATCCACGCCTCCCTCCTCATTAAACGTCGCCACGTTCCAGCCCATACGCGGGAATAACATCGATCCCGGACTCGCGCGCTGGGCAACCCGCATCCAAGTGCCACCTTTTTCATTACGCGGACCAAGACGATCCCAATGCAATATCGTTCGCACTCGGGCCAGTTCGTCAGGATGCACTTCCTGTCCTTCCGGACCAACCACCTGCCCCATTTGCAAACCCGCTTGCTTGGCTTCGGGCGTCAAACGCAACGGTCGGAAGGGCACCTCCAACTTTATCGCCGTAAAACGCGTCGAACACGGATGGTGTTCGTCTCCGCGAACCTCGACGCTGGTCACCAAATACCGCTGATTCATTTTGCCGACGGGATGACCGTCGAGCTCCATCGCTACGCCAGGGAACGGACGAACGCTCGTCGACAAACCAGCCACACCCGCGCGATGCGCGACGCTGCCTTCTTTTTGATCCTTCACCCGGGTGTTGAGAATGCCTTCCATGGAAGGTCCACCACCCGGTGCGTCGTAAAACTCGTGTTTGCCCGAGCCAGCTTGCGATTCGATGCGTTTGAGGGGCCGTTTGAGATCAAACGATCGTGCGGCAAACTTCCCAGTATGGGCGGCACTGGTCGATCCCAATTCAATGATCGCGTCTTGATTGGGTTGTAATGCACTTTCGCGCACCCAGGGCAAAAGAGCGCCGCCAGGCATATCGGGAGCGGCAGTCGATTCGTCACTAAAAACGACGATGGAGTTCGCCTCGTGATCGAACCAATAATAAATGCCTTCTTCCTCGAGCAACCGGCTCACATATGTCCAATCGTCTTCACGGTATTGAACACGATAGGGATATTTCGGATAATCGCGCGTCAGGGCCCAGCGATATTTGCCGGTGTAATCGGCCAGCACGTCGTCGACGACGTCTTGAACGTCCACGTCTTGCGAGGCATAACAATCGCGCCCAATCGCTTGACGCCAGACGATGGGCCGTAAAATAATCGTAGCCCGAGCCCGGTCGTTATCGAGGGCTCGCGCCGTACACGCCGCAACAACCGCGAAAATCGACCGTTCCCGGCGCGCTTGATCGCGAATGGTCAGCGTCGATTCCGCGCCGATCATCGCATCGGCATCGGGTAGCGGCAATACGAGCTCCACTTCGAGCTCGTATTGGAATAACTTCGATATGGCCTCGCGACCGTGCACGCGCAAAACGCGACGCACTTCGACCCCCGGCACCTGTAGTTCAGCGAAAGCAACTTCCATCGCAGCATCTCCTCCGGGAATCAGGGCGTGAGTTTCTCACCATTGCCGCGGACGACGATCTTCGTGCCGCTCTTTTGCTTGAGTGGGCCTTTGAATGATACTTCGGTCGGCGTCATTTTGATTTCGAGCGCCCCAGCGCGGAGCGTGATCGACGACGTCGACACGAGCTCGATTTCTTTGCTCCGCAATTCCATACGCTCCGCCGACGAGAAGATCGCCGATGCCCCCACGTTGACTTCGGTCTTTTTCGCCGACACGCTCATGTCGCTCAGAGACTTGCGGAGGACAAACCCAGTCACGAACGTGCCAAGTTTGTCCGCGACCGACTGCTTGATACTTTGCTCTTGCGCCACCGTGATTTTCGCGCCGCCCGCGACCTCGATGAGCGATTCGCCGCCTTCGTGCGCAATGGATCCTTCCGCAAGGTGAATCGACGCGCCTCCGACGATCCGCGTGAAAGATACTTGGACAGCACGATCGATGGCCCCCGAATCGGCATTGCCTACGCGTGACATGCGCGAGCCTCCAACATTCTCGATGTCGTTGCCCGTTACGGTGAGTCCACCTTCGGACGCCGAAGTGACTTGCTCGTTCCCACCAACGGAATGATTGCGATCGAGTTCGACTTTGCCGGTGACATTGCCGCCGATCGTCCGCGTTTGATTACCACCGATCGACACTTCCTGGTTTTTCTCGACCGTACGGGTCGATTCCGCGGCGACGTACTGAGTCAAATTGACGCCGATCGTTTCGGTGCGGTCGTGCTCGATGAGAGCTCGCCAGTCCTTCTGCGCATGCCAATCCATGGTCATGGAGCCCGCGGAATCTTCCATGCGCAATTCGTTGAAACCGACTTTGCCCGGGTACGTCTCCGTCTTGATCGTCATTCGATTCTTGAACGCGGGCTGGTTGTACATCGGGACCATCTGCCCGTTGATTTGTCGAGCCAAACCAATGGGTCTCGTCGGATCACCATCGATGTACGCGACGCTGATTTCCCAACCGACACGCGAAAGCGCAATCGACGTCGAGATCTCTTGCGTCATACGAATCCAGCGTGAATCTTCGTCCGTGCCTTTGCCTTCACGATCCCAGTGAAACTGCACTTTGGCGCGACCGTATTGATCGGTATGAATTTCCTCGCCCGCGGGACCACGCACCATGACGGTGTGATTGCCATCCACGGTTGGTCTTGGCGTAACGAGCGGAGGCCGGAAAGGAACATCGGCCGGGATGGCGCGGAACGCGTTTTCATAAATCATCACGCCCGCTTCTTCGCGATACGTGTGCTCTACGCGCACCAAACAATATCGCCCGGAAAAACTCGCCGCTTCTTCGTGCGCAAACGAGAAGATGTTCGCCGCGCTGAACGCAGCCACCGTGCTCTTGCCTTCGACGTAACGCTTTTGCGCCGTCAATGCTTCGACCCGCAATTTCGCGAGCATCTGACCCGTTCCCGGATCGCGATACCCAACGGGATAATCATACACTTCGAGCTGCGTGTCCTTGGCCCCGCTGGCCGAAGCAAGCAGCGAAAGCGCCGGCGTTTTCCAGTTGTAATCATTCACCGTGGCTTTGCCCGGAGCCACCGAAGCCCCACGCTCGAAATACGTGATGCCCAAATCTCCATGG
>DAOMZH010000169.1:0-14863 GCA_035437985.1 Polyangium sp. (in: bacteria)
TCGAGCAGTCCGCTGATGTCCTTGGCAAACAGTTCGGCAATGATTCCTTCGACATCACCACCCGAACAGAATCCGCGTCCTCGGCCCGTGATCACGATCGTGCGCGCCTCCGCGACCGTATCGAGCGCCCGAAAAGTCCGCGCCAACTCGCCGTACACCTCGAACGTCAACGCGTTCAAGCGCTCCGGACGATTCAGCGTGATCTGCGCGATGCCTCGAGATACTTCGAGCTCAAAAGAATTCGGAGATAATGTCACGGTCGAACCTCATGTTTGTCTTGGTACAGTTCACGCATCCTCGAGTACAGCTACCGCTTCGATTTCGATGAGTGCTTCGCGTTCCACCAGACCGGCTACGCCGACCAGCGCCATCGCGGGAAAGTGTTTGCCCATGCGTTCACGCCAAACCTGCCCGAATTCCCGCAGCGAGTTGCGGTAAGCATCCAAGTCCGTCACGTAGATCGTCATTCTCGCAATGCTGTCGGCTTGCCCGCCTGCGGCTCGAACGACAGCCAGCACGTTGTCGAGCGCTTGGGCAAACTGTCCCGCCATGTCGTGGCGCTCGAAAACACATTGCGGATTCCAGCCAACTTGTCCGGCCACGTGGAGCGTCGGCCCGCGCGTGATCACGCCATTGGAGTATCCCCTGGGCTTGCTGAATCCTTCAGGCTGCACGAAGCTGAGTTTGTCATTCATAACCGAAACGTCTCCTCGTTCAAATGTAGCGGTCGCTGGTCGAACTCTTACTTCATGACTTGACCACCATCGACCGCGATGGTTTGTCCGTGGATGCTCCGCGCTCCGGGGGCACAAAGCATCGCGACGACATGCGCTACCTCTTCCGGCTCGGTGAAGCGCTGCTGCGGGGACATGTTCTCCAGCGCCTTGCGCGCGACGTCTTGCGAGCGCCCGGTTTTCTTGACAATCCGTTCGACGGCTTCTTCGCCCATCCGCGTGCGTGTCCATCCAGGACAAACCGCATTCACGGTCACCTGAGTTTTCGCAATTTCCACAGCGAGGGCTCGCGTCATCCCCACCATCGCATGTTTCGACGCGCAATACGCCACGCTGTAGCCGTATCCCGTGAGTCCAGCGTTCGAGGCGATGTTGATCACCCGGCCAAACCCACGTTCGATCATGGCCGGGACAAACGCGCGACAAAGTGCAAATGCACTCGTCACGTTCACCTCGAGTAGCCGATCCCAGAGTTCGTCGTCGGTGCGCTCATACGCGACACTTTCGGCAAATCCAGCGTTGTTCACGAGCACATCGACATCTTCCGACCGCACTTTCAACGCGTCGATCGCTGCTCGCACACTTGCCCGATCCGCCGCATCCATCCGGAGCGCCAATCCTCCCAAAACTTTAGCTGTTTCGTCGATTTCCGATTCCGTTCGACCCGTGACGATCACGCGGGCGCCTTCACTCGCCAAGCGTTCGGCGATCGCGCGGCCAATGCCGCGACCTCCACCCGTGATGAGAGCTGTTTTACCCGCAAGCAACATGCGGCACCTATAAATCGATCAGTCGCCGAGCACAATGCGCACGGATCTTCGGCCTGTTCGAGCTGGATCTTCGTCTTCTCCTCCCCTGTGCCGGCCGTTTGATGACCCCGATAAATATGCTCTCGGCGTCGAAATCGTGACGTGTCGCTGGCTATCGCCGATCGCCGTAAATGAGGCATAATGCGTGGATGAGCTTCCGCCATCGTTTGTCTTCGCCTCTCTTGGCACTCGGGGGAATTGGACTTGTCGGTTGTACGGATCCGCCGCCCCCGGTTCCAACCCTAGAACCTATCTCGTCCATATGGGTAACTTCGACGCCTGATGTGGGTTTGCCCGTGACGGAACTCGCTGGTGCCGAGTTTTTCGATCATCCATGGCCGAGCGATCTGCGTCTCGACAATGGCAAGGTAAAACTCACGCATTATCCGAATCCGCGGAATTCCGGCAATATTGCTTCGTATATCCAATTGATGGATGGTGTGCTCGACGGATTCTCGCCAGCCGCCGCAGGGTATGTCCGATTCGATGGGCCAATCGCGCTCGAAACATTGCCGAGCCCCGAAGAATCGTTGACCCTCGGAGCTTCCGTGCAACTCATCGATATCGATCCGGAATCGCCCGACTACCAAAAGCCCCAGCTCGTCTCTTTGCGTTTTCGTCAAGAAGAGGGGGCGTATTATCCATCGAATACCCTGGCCTTCATGCCTTCGCCAGGTTTTCCATTGCGACCCCATACTCGATATGCGTTTGTCGTCACGGACGACGTTCATGATTGGTATGGGCGAAGCATTACGAGGAGTTCCGGGCTCGCGGAAGCTTTGGGTGAAGCCGAGCCGCACGACGACGCGGCTCGAGCAGTCAAAGCAGCCCTCGAATGGCCCGTGGCGGAATTAAAAGAGCTTGGGCTCGATATTCACAAGATCATGCACCTCGCTGTGTTTACGACGAACGATCCCACGGCAGAAACATATGCATTCCGCGATCATCTTCGCGCGCATGCGACCGCACCCGATGTTGATCTTGGCAAATGGCGCCTTGTGGCAACATCCGATGTCGCCGCGGAATATGTCGGCTCCTACGGACCATCGCCCAATTATCAGGCAGGAGACATTCCGTTTTCCAATCCCCGAGATGGTGGCGGATTTAATTACGTAGGGGGCGAGCCCGCAATCGTGGATGAATTCGACATGCGTTTTTCGCTGACCATTCCAACATTGGATACCTGTCCGCCCCCAGCCAATGGTTATCCCATTGCTTTGTATGCGCACGGAACGGGCGGCAACTTCCGCAGCTATTTTCGTGACGGCACCGCGAATAGTTTGGCCGCGCAATGCATTGCTTCCATGGGCGTGGATCAAATTTTCCACGGCAAACGCCCCGGAGCTCCTCCGCCCGATGACGCCGACGCGGTTGCATTGCGCTTTTTCAACGTCGACAACGTCGTCGCCGCCCGCACGAGCAATCGCCAATCGGCTCTCGACGAAGTTCAACGCGCCCGATTGTTCACCGAAACCAAGATCAAGATCCCGTCCTCAATCTCGATTTGGGGGCAAGAAATCGCCTTCGATCCCAATCGCGTCATGTTTTTCGGACATTCGCAAGGCGGTTTGAATGGCCCGCTCTTCTTGGCCGCCGACGATCAAGCTTTGGGGGGTGTTCTTTCTGGTTCGGGGGCCGTCATGTCGATAACCCTGACGCAAAAAACCAAACCCGAACCTTCCGTGGCGTACATCGTGAAAAAGGTCATGCTCAATTTGACGACGGAAGAATTCAGCGAAGTGGACATGTTTCATCCCGCGCTTTCTTTCGCGCAAATGCTCGTCGACGTGACCGATCCCATTCATTACGCACGGAATATCATCAAAGAACCGCGCGCGATGATGAAACCCAAGAGCATCTACATGACCGTGGGAATCGATTCGACCGGCGAGGGGGACAGTTATTCGCCCCCGCTCGGAATCGAAATGCACGCCGTCGCCATGGGTTTGCCGCTCATCACCAATGGCATACAATATGAATTCCAAGAGGCTTCTTGGCCCGGAGGGCCAGGATTCCTTTCGATTCCCAGCACGGGTACCCAAAACAACCTGGCCAATATGCAAGCCACCGGAGGACTTGCGCAATGGGCCCCCGCCAGCGATTCCGACGGGCATTTCGTCGTTTTCGACATCGATGGCGCACGCAACCAGGCCGCCTTGTTCATCGAATCCTTGGGCCATACCGGGACCGCCAAACTCGTCAATACCCAATGAAAAATTCGTCCGCTCGCCTGAGCGTCATTCTCGCGTCGCCGTCGGTGGTCGCCAAACGACCACCGGCCGATTCCCCATGGCCATTCCAATTTTCTCCGTCCGACGACATAATCGCTTTGCATGCCGCATGCGACGGAATGGAATTGGCCGACGGAACACGCATTCTCGGTCGCGAAGAATCGGGCATCTCGACGAAATGGCTCCGCGACGAAAAGTCCCTCGTTTGGGACGATGACCTTTTCATCATCGGCGAACGTGATGATTTGGTCATCGTCCGGGACCTCGATCCTCGTGGTCTCCGCGCTGGAGGGGGCGTTCTCGAAGCCGCCACCGATGGTCTCGAATCCATGCGCCGCGTCTCCCTCGATATCGTTGGATACCTCGAATCCCGTTTGGGAATCGTCGATCCGCATCCCGCACCCGAGCGCGCCGTGCGTTTGCTCGTCCCCGCCCGAGATGCCGACGGATTGGCGCACGTTTTGACCCAGGCGTTTTACCCTGGAAACGAAGCGGATGCGGCTCTCGCCGCGCTCACATTGGGTGAATTATTGGCCCAAAAGGGCGACCACGACGCAGCTTTGCGCGCGTTCGAGCAATATGCGGACGTCCGTATGAAGTCGGCTCGCCGTGGAGCCCAATCCATCGAACGGGCAGCTGCTTTTCGCGCCGCCACCCGCGTTGCCGAATCTGCCGGGGCTTTGGCCTTGGCCGACGTTTGTCGTGACCGCGCCAAGGGTTGAACGTCAATTCCGTTTGCTGCGCGCTCGTTTGGCAGCCAGTACCATTCCCAGAAAAACCATTCCCACCAATCCCTGGGAATCGTTCGTTCCCAAGTTACCCATGCTGCATCCCGCATCCTCGGTCGTCGTTCCCGTGGGCGGATCCGGGATAGGCGTCGTGCCCGGAGGCTCCGAACAACCACTATAATCGAATTTGCAATCCGCCGTGCATCCCAGCATGCCCTCACCAGCACCTACGAGAACGCAATTCGTCGCAGAAAACAAGGTTCCATCACAAGCTTCATTCGCTTCGAGTGCCCCACTGCCGCAGACCGGCGGAGGCGCCGATTCATACACGCCAGGATTCGTAATCAATCCCTTGGGGTTTGCATCGCCGACTTTCCAAACGCAATCAGGATCGCCCAATTCTTGACCGTTTGTCCAACCGTCACGATCAGAATCCAGCGGACATAGCGGCGCCCAATCGACGTGTTGACTCGAAATGACCCCGACCGGAATCAAGTAATTACGCGCATCGGAGCCGAAATCAGTGTTGTAACTGGCCTTCGTGTCTCCGTGACAATTCAGGCAAGAAAACTTGGCTCCATTAGGGATGTCGTTCACCCGAAAGGGACGAGCTTCGACGACCGTAGTAAAGGCCAAGGATGTCAGCGACGTGATGAGGAAAAAGAAAGAAGTCCAGCGTTGCATTACGACATCGTAGAAACTTCGGCGCCGCCCCGCAAGCGTTCTCCGTCATTCGAACTCGACCGGTTCGTTCCCCTCACCAATCCCGAGCATTCCCAGGATTTGCCGAACTTCGAGTTGCGCTTCGTATTCAGGGTTCGTAGCGAGAAACCCTTCGAGCTGCTTTTGCGCAGTTTTGCGATTGCCCCGCGCCGCATTCGCCAATGCCGCCGCATAAAGCGCATCGCCATCTCCCGGAGATTGGCGCAAAGCCTCGTTTGCCTGCGCCAGAGCCCCGTTGATATCTCCGAGTTTCCGCAGCACATGTGCCAAAGACACCCGCGCCCCGAGATACCCCGGACGTAGCCGCAACGCCGCACGGTACGCATCTCGCGATGGTTCGAACTGACCCGTCTCGAACAGCGCCCCGCCCAAAAAATTGTACGCATACGCGTTGCGCGGATTGCGCTTGATCACGTCCCGCAACACCACGAGCGTCTCGACGAACCGCCCCTCGTTCATCAACTCCGTGGCCTCGTCCACCTCGTCCCAATGCACCGCATCTTCCGCGTCTCGGATCTCCGTTCCCATGCGCGCACCATACTCCGCATTTGAACTTGCGCCACATGTTGCAGAAGGTCTTCCAACCGGACTCGATTCGTGGTTCATCCGGGCTGTGCCTTCCACGCCTCGCCCCTCGCGTGCTCTCGACCTCTGGTCGGCATTCGTCGTGCTCGTTGTCGGCTTGGCCTTTTGGATCCCCGGTTTTCAGCGGACAAATGGCCGTTTTCCCATTCCTCTCGACGACGTCTACATCCACTTCGCCTTCGCCCGCTCCGCCGCCCTCGGTCATCCCTTCGAATGGTCCATCGGCAACGGGTATTCGTCAGGCGGCACCAGCCTCACCTATCCGCTCACCCTCGCCCCAGGATGGCTCGTTGGGTTTCGCGAAGACAAACTCGCGTGGTTTGCCGCAATCATCACCTGCGTCTGCTTGTGGGATGTTTGTCGTTCCGTACGCCTTTGGCTGCCGCGTTCGTCCCCCTTCGTGCGTTGGTTTGTCCCGCCTATCTTGCTGTCCGTCCCGCTCGCGGATTGGAGCTTTTATTCGGGCATGGAAACAGCTCTGTTTGCGGCGGTCCTCGGAAGGTTTGTCTTGGCGACCCAGCGGACCTTCACGGTCGTTGCTTCCTCACGTCCCCTCGCGCAATTTCATGCGGGTCTTTGGGGAGTATTGCTCGTTGCCACCCGCCCGGAATCCGCAGCCCTCGTTTTGCCCCTCGGCATTGCGGTCGCGTATGGCGCCCGCGCCCTCGGCACACTCACCTCGCTTCTCCGCGCGCTCGGGCCCATGGTCGTCTTTCTCGCCGGACAAGCGACGGCCAATTACCTGCTCACCTCCGAAGCAGCTCAAGCCGGCGCCGTGCGTAAATTGATTGGGACAAACCCTTATCTGACGCCAGCAGAAATTGCCATTGAAGTATTGAAAAATCTCATTGTCTTGCAAACCCAAGCGCTCGATGCCGCATTGGGAGGTCGCCCCTGGTCCTTGATTCTTTTCGGTCTTGTCGTCATCGGCATTTTTCATCGTCGCACACGCCTCATTGCCTTGCCCTTGACCTTGGGCGCCATCGGCATGCTCCTCCTCGTCTCGCTCAATTCCACTGCCCGTTATCAGAATTTCCGTTATGCCGTTCCTTCGATTCTCGTCCTGCTTTTCGTCGCCACCTCGACCCTCGGCCTTTTGGCCTCCAAAGGCAAATGGGGCCGCGCGCTCGGTTTTTTTGCGAGTCTCGTGCTCGTTGCTGCTCCTGCGCGACATTTTTCCAAGCAAATTGATCATTTTGCCCGCGCCTCGGCCAATATTGAATTCCAACAAGCCACCGTTGGACGTCGTTTGGCGGCACAACCCACTCCTCCCCGTCGCGTATTCGTCGGCGATGCTGGCGCCATTCCGTATTTGTCTGGCATCGCCGGTCTCGATGGTTTGGGCCTCGGTGGTTATCACGATTTTCCTTTCGCCCGCGCATCCGTACACGGCGTGCCCGCAGTCATCGAATTGATTGAGCGTTTACCGCTAGAGGATCGCCCCGATGTCATGGCGATTTATCCTTCGTGGTGGCCCGAGCTGGCTCTTGGATTTGGCAAAGAACTCTTCACCGTCCATATCGAAGACAACGTCATTTGTGCAGCCCCCGATAAAGTCGTGTATTCCGCGGATTGGTCCACCCTCGAATCTTCGCCTGAACTTCGGCCAAATCAAATCGACGAAATCGACATTGCGGATCTCGTCAGTGAAAAGGCTCATCACTATGCATTTTCTCGCCCACGTGCCGGTTGGGTCATTGGCACCGCTTTGACCGACGCTCGTGGACGCAAGCGGTATGATGCAGGCCGCATCATTCCGGAAGGACGAACCGAATCCTTTCGCTTGTCCTCCTCTGTGCCTCGAGGTCCCGCAGAGCTCGTTTTGCGGAGCGACGTCGATGCCCGCACTCGCCTACGGATCGAGGTAGTTCGGTCGGGGCAAATGGTATTTCAGGAAGAACGCATCATCGAGGCGCGTATTGGAGACTCGTGGAACGAGCCGATGATTGCACTCCCCGACGTGATGGGAGGTGACGTGATCATCCTGACGGCTCTGGTCAATGCCTGGCGCCACCATCATTCGTGGCTCCTGCGGTAGGGAGACGACGCGCTGGAATTGCCCCGAAACGCCCGGTTTTTGGAAAAAGTGGGGCCCCGAAATTTTGTTGAGCCGTTTCCAAAATCCCACGGCTCTTTACACCCGCGTGGTCGCGAGATGGGACCTCCGACCTCGCAAAGACTTGATGGTTTGACTGTCGATTGATCTTCGGGCCCGACGCGGTTCAGCGCAGCCGCGTCGGGTTTCGATTTTTTGTGCAGCTCTTCACGTTCAACGGGGCGCACACGTCGATACGCCAGCCCCCACGATTCGGAACCCAACGTTGGTTATGTACGCGTTATCAATCGCTCCCGTCACCGGATTGTATTGCGTCACCGTCGAATTTCCAGACGCCCCCGCAGCGTACAGGTAAAACGATCCACCCCAAATCGAAAATGCCCAAGCCGAGGGCATCGCCAAACCCGTGATCGTCGCCGGATTCGTCACCGCCGCCGTTGATTTATCAATTTGTCCCACCTGCACCGTGCTCGTCTGGAAATAACCAAATAGCTTTCCAGCACCCGAACCTGTCAATTCTGCACCCACGTTGGCGAACGTCGCCGGACTGAAATTCGCTATGGGTACCAATGCATTCGAGGCACTGATTCTGCCGAGCCCCGTTCCGCTCACGCCCGTCACATAAAGCGTTTCCGTCGGCGAATCTACGCCATCCGAGGAAAAACCCATTCCCAATCGATACCAGCCCGAGGGCAGATTCACCGTCGGCGACGCCGCACAACTCGCGTCTTTCGTGCTCACTTTGTAGATCACGCCGCTGCTCTCGAAGGTATCGACGTAATTCACCCACGCCGTCGCACTTCGATCGATTGCCATCGAATTCGGCAAACTCGACGTATTGCAGTTCAACGTCCCGATCAGCGTGAACATCTTCGTCGGAGGATCGAAGCTATACATCTTGTTGGAATCAGAAAGCACGTAAATCAGCCGCGCAGCCGCCGTGCAACCATCCACCGGACCTCCACCACCACTTCCCCCGCTCCCACTTCCCGATGGATTGATTCCTCCACCAGCTCCCCCCATTGCGCTTCCCCCACCACTTCCCACGGGATTGGTTCCGCCACTTCCGCTGCCGCTTCCGTTTCCACTCCCGTTTCCGCTACCATTGCCTCCTTGTGAAAGACCCCCGGAGCCTCCCGCTCCCCAAACTTCACCCCCAGATCCACCTGATTCCCCAAAAATTCCCGTTGTCGAAGAACCACAATTGATTCCCGACAAAAATGCAAACATCGCCACAATCCCAAGCCACTTCCCAGAACGCAACATAGGCGCGCACCTCCGCGAACGCTCGAGTATACCGAATGTGTGGCTTTGGGGGAGGATTACTTCGGCGGTTCGAGCGGAGCGCACGTCGATACGCCCGCACCCACGATTCGCATACCCGTATCGGATACGTAGTTGTTATCAATCGCGCCTGTCGCGGGATCGTATTTGGTTACGGTCGAATTCGAGCCTGACGACGACGCATATAAATAGAATGAACCGCCCCAGAACGAAAAAGCCCAGGCGCTTGGCGTGTCGAGCCCCGTTATCACTTTTTCATTTGTTACCGCGCCCGTCGCCTTGTCAATCTGCGCCACATACACCGGGGCTGTCTGGAAATACCCATACAGCCGCCCGTCGCCCGTACCCGTCAACTCCGCCGTTTCACCCTGGAACGTCGATGGCGAAAAATCTGCAATCGGCATCAATGTATTCGTCGCCGTGATTTGGCCCAATCCCGTGCCCGAAGTCCCATTCACGTAAAGAGTCTCGTCTGTCGTACCAGCTGCATTCACCGAAAAACCCATGCCGAGTTGTCTCCAGGCCAAAGGCAGATTGACCGCAGGTGTTCCTTCGCAACTCGCATCCTTCGTGCTCACCTTGTAAATGACGCCCTTCGGATTGAAACCATCCCGGAAGTAATTGACCCATGCAGTCGCATTGCGATCAATCGCCATCGAATTCGGATTCATGTTCGTATTGCAGCCAAGTTGCCCAATCAGGGTGAATTTCTTCGATGGCGGATCGAAGCTGTACAAATCATTCGCGTCCGAAAGCACGTACACCAATTTCGCCGCATCGCTGCAACCATCGGTAGGACCTCCTCCGCCACTGCCCGTCGGCGGAATGAATCCACCTCCCATTCCCCCATTGCCCCCTTGGCCTGTGGTATTACCCGTATTGCCCCCTCCAGACGCCTCACCACCCGAACCACCCGTCTCGAACGTCGTCGACGCGGGCGTCGCGCTGCAATTGACAAGCACCAAAAGTCCAAACGTTGCCCCAGATCCAAGCCATTTCCTCGAAGCAAGCATCTCATTCACCTCCAATGCCGCGCGAGTATACTCCTTCTGCAAGCGTTGTCGTCAAAAACCTGCTCGACTTCGCGATGAGGCCCCACTCAATCCCGCTGTAAAGTTTTTCCTACAGCATTCCTCGTTCATGCAGGATTTCATAGGCGATTTTTCCGGCAGCTGGACCGAGTTTTTCTTTGTCGTTCGATCGAATCCGACTCGCAAAGACCCACCTTCGGCCTTCCTTTTCGACCGACCCGACAAACCATCCCACCGCATCGAGCGGCCCCAATTGGTCCCCATCGGGCAGCCCACTTCCCGTTTTTCCGCTCAATACCACGTTGTCGGGTATTTGATCCACGAAAGGCAATCGCTTCCGGACGTGCTCTTTTGCTTCTCCCCGCAATTCGAGGATCTTTTTCACGATGTCCACCGACCGCGGGTTCACCGGCAATTTCCCTTCATACATCGTGGTCAAGAACGCCACCTCTTCCCGCGGCGAAATCTGCAACGTGCCATTCAACCAAAACATCTGCACTTCGCCCGATGGATCCTCGTTGCCATAATGAAATGCCGAGAGGTATTTCTTGTATCGTTCGGTTCCCACTTCTGTGGCAATGTGTTGGTAAAACCAAACAACCGAATACCACATCGATGTCGGCAAGGCATGATCGCGATTCCAATCTTCGTGCCAGCGCTTTTGCCCATCCCATTGAAAAACGACCTTTTCGTCCTTCAAGACTCCGCTGTCGAGCGCAATGATTGCGTTCGGAATCTTGAAGGTCGATGCGGGCAACGTTCGCTCACCGCATTCATCTCCACCCATCTCGAACGTCTCCCCATTTGTGATTTCTCGCATCGTGAAACAGCCCCGGGCATCGCCGAAAAATCGACTTGCGTCCACAGCCGCGGGTTTGGCCGATTCTTTGGGCGGTGATTCCTGTGTTTTCGGCGGAGCTTCCGCGGCGCCACAACCCAGGACGATGACGCATCCGAGAGAAACCAAAAATGTTCGCATGGCGCAGTTCGTAACATGTGTTTTCGGGCCGAACCAATTTTTAGGTGTGCGATTCGTGCTCTCTGCGTTATGCTGCGCGCCCTCGAATGCTTCGTTTCACGCGCCAAATGCGCAAAGCCTCTTTTTTCTTGCTGTCATGCCTCGTTGTCTTCATCGTGCTCATCGCCGTCGCCATGGTCCTTTATCCCGGCGGCACGTGGGCGAATCGATCCTCGACGGGCCATGATTTCTTCCGCAACTTTTTTTGCGATTTGACGGCGGCCAAAGCCCTCAATGGAAAACCCAATCCCGGCGCCAACTATGCCAAAGCCGGCATGTTCGTGTTTACGCTGGGCCTCATCCCGTTTTGGATGCTGATTGCTGGCGTATTGCGCCAATTTCGCGCGCGCCTTTCCAAAACGATTCTCGCCCTCGGCTCGATTTCCTCCATCGCCGCGGCCCTCGTGCCCTTCGTTTCCTCGCAACGATTTGGCAATTTGCACCCGTTGCTCGTCTTTTTGGCAGGAGTTCCCGGAATCTTGGCGGGAGGTTTGTCGACGTATGGTCTCGTCAAGACAAAAACGCGTTCACGCATTCCCGCGCGCCTCGCAGTATTGACCGTCGTGCTCGTCGTCCTCGATGGCGTGTTTTATGCCATTCATGTGGCGACGGGATACGAGGTGCATCCCATATTTTTGCCCGCAATGCAGAAACTCGGGGCTTTGTCGCTCGTGGCGTGGATGGTTTCGGCAGTGCTCTTGGGGCCGCGACGTCGATGAATTAAACGATCATTTCTTTTCGCGGCGCGCGGCCAATTCGTCGATATACGCGAATACGCGCTGTTCGAGGTCCCGAGGCAATTCGGCAGTCGCGGCGACTTCATCACGCAAGGCTTCGCGCAAACGGCGCAAAAGACCAATCGTCGTCGCCCGCAAAATCGTCGCCGACGTGCCTGCAGACGCTGCTGCTTCGGCGGTCGAACGTTCGCTGAGCAACTTGTCGAGTGAATCACCGGCATCGAGAAATGCCGTCACCCAATCGAAAAGCGTTTTACCATCGGGAACCGGCAAGCTTTTTAGGTCCTGCTCCAATTCAGTAATCCGGGCGCGATTCTTTTTAGCGCGGGCGGCTTCTTCGGCATAAGAATCACTGAGCACGCTGCGTACGGGAATGAAAGCTTCGCGAATCCGCAATGCGGCATTCTTGGCTTGTTCCGAGATATTCGGGGTGACGAGCACCGCTTCCGTATAGAGCCAAATTGCTTGCCCAAATCCGTCGTGTGCATCGTCGGCTTTTCCAAGCTCGGCGGCATTCGTGCGGGTCGTTTTCTTTTCCGCGACATCTTCGAGCTGGGCGATACGAGTGGCGAGTTGCGGCGAATATGCTTTGCCAATGGCGGAAGATTCGAGGTCCGCACGGCGCGTCGTCATGAGGTCTTTGAGACCGAGAAAAAGGTCATCGACGGTGAGGGTTCTCATGGCGCGCATGCTGGCATGAGTGACGCAAACGACGCAACGGGTTTTTTTTAGGTGTGCCGATCTACAAGGCGATGGGTAAACCGTGTGTCGAGTTGGTCGTTTTTGGGTGCGGGGAAGGTCAACGAGGGGTTGAGGAGGTCGATTTGGGTTGGATGCTGGGTAAGGGCGGCGTTGAGGAGGTCGGTTTTGGTTGGACGAGGGGTTGGCTGCGCGTTGCGGTAGATTGGATTCAGCGAAGCGATGGCTTGAAGGGGCAGGGGGTAGGGGGGATTTGGTTTGGAGGAGGGCCGAGGTGGAGGTTTGGAGGTCGCTTTCAGTGCGCGGAAAGTTCGACCGACCCGCATCGAGATCGATTTTAATGAACTGCCATCACGACCGTGGATGCGACCAACTACTGATGCTCGGGTCGTATTCGGCCGTGACGCCGCATTTCGCGAGCCAAGAATGGTGCTTGGCGCTCCAAGAACCAAAGAGGTATGGGCTGGTTTGGATTGGGAGGGTTCCAATACAAGTCAAAGTACCTTGTACGGGCCAGGAGGCAGTCACGACCATTGAGTTGCAATCGGCGAATCGTTTCGCGGACGCGATCATCGATAATGGGAGCGAGTCCTTCGCCAGGCTTGATTTCGAGTGTATCGATATCGAGTACGAACCAGCCATCTTGTACTTCGAATGGATCGAGCACATCCGGAAAATCACGTTTGCAGGCATTCATGAGCGAGCAGGCCAAGCGGTAGTTTTCCCATTCGTAGGCGTCCTCCAATTGGGTTTTCGTGAGGGCAACGAAATGGTCGACCGTAGGCAGATGGAGCAAATCCACGTAAAAACAACTATAGCTACAAACGCCGCCGTATGCCGCGTGTAATGCTTCGATGGCTCGAGTCCAATAATCATACTGGCGTAATATTTCTGGCTCCAAGTCTCGAATGTCATCGACCCTTTTCGTAATGCGTGGTCCAGGACGTTTTGCTGTTGCTTCGATGCCTGCGAGTTCTGCGAGAGCACTCCGTCCTGGTTGCCGCACACGCCCGTCGAAATCGAATCCCGGAGGTTTTGGTTCGGGTTGTTGATCGACGTGCATCATCGGAGCAATCCTGCTTCATGGGCCCAGAAACGAAATCGCACCCAAAAAGGATCCACGTCGGGCAAACAGGCGCGAAGTTTTTCGCGGACCTCGTGGAAATCATCAATAGATGCTTGCTTGTGTCGCATCATTTCCTCGGCCTGCGTCATCGCTTCTTCTGCTTCGAGTGACCTTGGTTCGCGCAAATCGAAAATGTCCGACACGAGCCAAGCATTGGCATCGCCTCGTCTGCGCCACATTTCTCTCCGGGCGCTAATGAGCCCGTTTTCCAGGTTCAGATTCCACAATGCATCCTGATTCGAATCAAAAAGAGGCTCGAGCGAGGCTAGCACCAGCGGCGAATGCGTGATTGCAAGCACCTGGACTTCCACGTCCACCCCGGAAAGTTCGCTCATCACGCGCAGGATCGAACGCAACACCGTGCGTTGCCAACGCGGATGCAGATGCGCTTCCACTTCGTCCAAGAGAAATACAATCTGGCGCGTGGGCTCTTGGCGCATTCGCTTGCTGGCTTGCAAATGTCTGTGCCACGCCCAGACCAGTAGATACGCAATGGCCAAAATTCGTTTGACACCCGCGGAAGCAAGGACGACAGGAACTTCTTGACCATAAGACGTTTTTATCGTGGGAATGTTGCGGGAGTCGTCGGCTTCGATTCCTTCAATCAACGTGCCGGGGACGAGTTTTTCATCCGTCGACGGCGAAAGTGCGAGTAGGGCTTGCTCCAGCTGTTGATATTCGTCGGTGCGTCCATTTTGCCAAAATGCCCAATCGCTCAACAACCCATTGCACCATGGTTTGTCTTTGCTATCGCTAGGCAATCCATTCCACACTTGCTCGGCATTAAAATGATAGGCAGCCGGTCGGTCGGGGGTCGCGACACCGAGAGATGGGGCATCACGCCAATAGTTTCGAGCAGGGTCCCAGACGGAAAATGATCCATCTACGCGGGCATACAAGACCATTCCCGGATTGGCCGGGCGACCTGATTTTATAGGCCATACCTGGGTTGCAAAATCATATTCCGTCGTGTGGGCAACAGGTTTGGTTTTTCCTCCAAAACGGAAGGAAATTGTCGGAGTCGTTCCGGAGTCTCGATGCGTCGCCGCGGGGTATACTGGCCAGCTTCGAGTCAGCGCCCACCACGCAACATCGAGCAAAA
>DAOMZH010000170.1:0-12565 GCA_035437985.1 Polyangium sp. (in: bacteria)
CCAATTGCGCAAAACGCGTCGCGCCAATTGCGCAAACTGTAGAAAGAGTCATTGCGCTTCACCGGACGCACCTGTATCGGTTGCGCTGGTGAACTGGCCCCGTTGCTGCGTTTGTCGGGACGCGCTGCGCCCGAATTCCCCGAATAAACGCCGAGATTCACGCGTGGCACGACACGTGCAAACCTGGCGAATGAAACTTTGACGGCATTCTCGAGCCGAGTCCACCCTAGCCGACTCAACCTCCGTCGCACCCTTTGGCGCTCCATAACATGTCGCATATGCGTAACGACGCACGTGCACGAAAGAAAGCAGCGAAAACATGAATAACTCCAAACTCACCGCCGCACGTGCCGTTTTCCCCCTGTTCGCATTGGGCCTCATCGTTCCCGCCTGTTTTGGCGGTCCCGAATCCGACGAAGATGAATACTTGGGCGCTGATTCTGACGAGAATGTCGCCGAAACCGCCGACGCATTGACAACCGTGACGACTTCGCGGGGGACGCTCTCCAATTCGTCCTGCAACACCGCTTCGACTGTTTCGCTCTCGTTGGGTTCCAACGTCACCGCCGACAAACTCGCGCCTTGGAAAACACTGGCCGCTGGAGGCACGTTTTCCCTCGGGAGCGGTGCCAATGGCGTGCAAATCCGCTATTGGATCGATAACGACAATACCACGTCCCAAACCGACGCAGCGGCTGGAAGCGCCGCATCGGGCACCTGGTCGTGGACGCGCAGCAACCTCACCTGCGCTCCGCATACATTCACCGTCTGCGCCATTCCGTACGTCAATGGCAATGCCTGTGGCGATCTCAGCGCGCCAACGACAGCGGGATATCGCGTTTGTAGACAAGTCTCGTTCCGCGGCTGTTCCAATGCGGTCGGCGTCATTCCCGACTTCAACACCAGTTGCCCCGCGGGTACCGATACCCTCACTCGCCACATGGATGATCAAGACGATACCTGGTTTAGTGACAACAACAATGATCGCGGCGGCTGGCTCGGAGCCACGGGGAGTAGCAATAACACCGATCTCTCATTCTGCCGCGTCGATGGCACGACGTTCAAGCCGCTGACGTCATGCAGCTCCGACACCTCCCGTGATTACGCCGTCCTCAAACTGGGCACAGTTTGTCCGAATGGATCAGTGGAGTTCTCGAAGTTCATCAACAACGAGAACGACCGCAATGCCAATTCGCATGGTGACTCTTCGGGTGATCACTACCCCAGCGAATATACGGAAAATACCAAGCTTTACTTCTGCTTCTTCGGCTCCGCGTCGAGCCAATCGGCCACGATGGGCAAGTTCCCGTCGCAAGGAATCCCCTACGGTGTCTTCGGCCGCTCGACGCTCGTGAACGCGGGCGCGGCCAGCACCGCTGGGTGGTTCCGCTCGGATGATGAGGATGATGGGTCGAACTCGTACAGCGCCCCCACGAGTATTCTAAGCCGGGCTGCACAGATCATCAGCAGTGACTCGCAGAATACCACATTCAATACGGCGAAGGTCAATACCGCATCGAGCCAAGGCACGGGCGTCGGGTGCAACGTATGCGGAGACGGAACCTGCCAATCCCCTGAGAATGGTTCGTCTTGTCCATCCGATTGCGCCTATTGCGGCGACGAAATCTGCAACAACGGCGAGACACGGTCGAGCTGCGCGTCGGATTGCGGGTATTGCGGTGACGGATACTGCGATTCCGATGAGAGCAGTACCACCTGCCCAGAAGATTGCGGCAGTTCCGGGTGCTGCACGCAGGCGCAAGCCGAGGCTGCCAAGTCAAACTCCCTCGTGCAGCCTTGCCCCTGCGTCATCGAGTGACGGCCAGCGGCATCGCCAGCGACCCCAAAAAAACCAATACCACCAAAGTGCCATTGACTTCCCCCAACCCCTTCATTTCCCCGTAAAACATAGGTGAAACCCAAGTGCGTCCACGAAACGCACTTTTCCGACGCACCCCTGGAAAAACGTGATACAGTCCCCGCGTGGCTCACGAGTTTTCCCAGCCCAACTCCGACAATACCCTCACCGCCCCAGCATCGGCTACCACGGTCAAACTTCGCTCCCGCAAAATCCGCGTCGAAATCGTCCAGGGACCAACCGTAGGCACCATTGCTGAATTGCCCGGCCTAGGTGCGCGCATCGGCAGCGGCAAAGACGCCGACCTCGTCATCAACGACCCCACCGTCAGCCGCCACCATTTGACCCTCCGCATCGAAGGCGACGCCATCCGCGTCATCGACAACCAAAGTCGCAATGGCACGCAGCTCGACGGCGTCCGCATTCTCGATGCATTCGCCCGCCCCGACGCAGTCCTCGTCCTTGGTTCCTCGAGCCTCCGCCTGCGAATGCTCGATACATCCATCGAAGTCCCGCTTTCGACGAATGAACGATTTGGCAACATGGTTGGTCGGAGCGTACCCATGCGCCGCCTGTTTGGCCTTCTGGAACGAATTGCCCCCACCGATATGTCCGTCCTCGTCGAAGGGGAAACAGGCACGGGCAAAGAACTCGTCGCCGAAGGACTGCATTTGCAAAGCCGACGCGCCGAAAAACCCCTCGTCGTTTTCGATTGTTCCGCCGTTTCACAAAATCTGATCGAGAGCGAACTCTTCGGGCATAAGAAAGGTGCGTTCACAGATGCTCGCCAGGATCGCGCAGGGCGATTCGAAGAAGCGGACGGAGGCACACTTTTTCTCGATGAAATCGGCGAACTTCCTTTGGAACTCCAACCGAAATTGCTCCGCGCCCTCGAACGGCGCGAAGTTCGGCGCATCGGAGACGACAAAGTCCGGCACGTCGACGTGCGCATCATTGCCGCGACGAACCGCTCGCTCTCCATCGAAGTCGAAAAAGGTCGATTTCGCGAAGATCTTTATCATCGTTTGGCCGAAGTCGTCGTCCAAGTCCCCGCATTACGTTTTCGCCCGGAAGACATTCCGGTATTGGCCAGGCACCTCGAAAAAAAATTGCGCGAAACACATCCCGAAGTGCCTCCCCTGCCCGACCCAATCATTCAAGAGTGGCGCGGCCAGTCTTTTCCGGGCAATGTGCGAGAACTCCGCAATCGCGTGCGCCTCGCCTTGTTGCTCGGTCCGGAACGACAAACATTTCACGATAACGACGAACCTGCAAAAGCATCGAGCGATCTGGAAGTGCGACTCGACGAACCTTTGTTCGAGAGTTTCGAGCGGCTCAAGGAAACCTACGAAAAAGCATATTTGCAAAAAGCTCTCGAAAAAACCGGGGGCAATGTCACGCACACGGCCGAGCTTGCGGGCGTAGGCCGGCGTTACGTGCAACGCGCGATGGAGAGATATGGACTGCGTGAAGATCGGTGACCTCGTTGCGAATCGATTTCGTCTCGTAAAAGATGTGGGGGCAGGTTCGTTTGCGCGGGTGTTCGTCGCGGACGATCTGCATTCGGGACAAACGGTAGCGCTCAAAATGCTGCGGCCGGAACGATTCGGGGACGGCGACGCTTTGCAACGTTTCGAGTCGCGGGAATTACGGCTGCTCGCCCGAATCGAGGAATTCGGGCATTCGCCCCATGTCGTGCGCCTTTTGGAAAGACGCTTGCTGCGTCATGAAGGCTCACCGTTTCTCGTGCTCGAATACATTGATGGGCCATCGTTAAAAGAATGGCTCGCGCAAAAGGGAAAACTCGACCTCGAAGAAGCGGCGCGAATTGGGGCGGGGTTGGCTCGAGGTTTGTCCGTCATTCACACGGCGGGTGGCGTGCATCGCGACCTGAAACCGAGCAATGTGCGGATGCGTCATGGAAAAACGCCGGTGCTCGTCGATTTGGGGATTGCTCGGGCGCTGTGGGAAACGCAAAAGCTCACGCAAGGAAATGCGCCATTGACCCCGCGATATGCGGCTCCCGAACAACGCGCAGGCTCACCTGCGACGCCCACGGCCGACGTGTATGCGCTCGGGGTTTGTCTTCAAGAAATGCTTGCAGATCAAAACAATGTGCCGCCACGCCTGGTCAAACTCGTTGCAGCTTGTTTGACCAACGCTCCCCAAAAACGCCCCGCGATACAGCAAATCGTGCACACCCTCGACGATTTTGCGCATTCGCGGTCGTCGCGCCCATCGTTGTGGCCCTTGGTTTTTCTTTCGGGTTGTTTGGTTTTTCCTGGAGAAAATGTGCACGACGGATCGTCACGAGAACCCGTGGCCTGTGTGCCGTTGGCTGGTGCCGTGCGCCAAAAACGCCACCACGAGGCGACGTCCACGGACTCGACGTTCGAATGGTGGCCGGTCGATCCTCGTGGAGAAATCAGCCATTCGGTCCGTGCAAAATTGCCTGATTTCGATCCTCTACCGAATGCGATCCTCGATGACGGCGCTGACGGCCATTATGAAATCCTGGGTTGGTCTGGAGAAACATGTCGGCATTTTTCCGTGGTTGCTTGCGAGAACCAGGCGTTCGTTCATGAATTGGAAACTTGTTTTTGGCCAAAGCCGCAAGCTTTTGCCGTCGGCGACATCAATCGAGACGACGTCGACGACCTCGTTGTGTACAATCGAACGCCGGCTACGCCGCAGGAACAAGTCTCTTTGCGAGGCGCAATCTTCGAGCGGCACGCCAACGGATCGGGGCGATTGATTAAAGATGCTTTTGATCTGACCTCGATCAATGATTACCACGTGGAGCTCGTGCGCCGGACGGGAGACGTCGATCGTGACGGCTGCCCGGATCTGGTTGTCGCGACGTACTCCACGGGCGGGGCCTGTTCGTCCTCGATTCATGTTTTGTTTGGTGATTGTCGAGGAAAATTCGAGTTATACAAAGACGTCGCTCACGTGCCGCTGCCCGTCAATCGCTCCGACATCGGCGATGTCGACGAAGACGGGTTTCTCGACCTCGTCACCGGACCCGATGACGATGGTGATCCCGGCCAAACCTTTTTGCTGCGCGGAAATGGACATGGGTTTGGCGAAGCAGAGCAGCTCGTCGATGCTTTGCCCAATCTCGAAAACGGCCGGGATCAACCTGGAGCGGGCGGGGTCTTGCTCGAAGACGTCAATGCTGACGGGCACCTCGACGTGATCTTGACTGCATCAAAAAGCCTTTCCGGAACCGGAAACGCGGCCAGCGTTCAATCGATTCATCTTGGGCTTGGGGACGGCACCTTCGAACAATCTCTGGCCTTCGCGAATGAGGACCTTCATACGCACGGGGGCGATTCCTTTTTGCCCGTACGGGGACGATGACGTTCACTGGCGATTTTACCAGCACACGTACACTCGACGTAGCGCCCGAAGCGATTGTCGAGGGATCGACGTTTGCCGATCGTTATGCCATTGAAGGACGTCTGGGCACAGGGGCGCAATCGACGGTGTATTCGGCGCTCGATATGCTCGCTTCCCCTCCCAAGCGGGTGGCCATCAAAATCGCCCGGTTCGATGAAACGAACTTATCGAGGGAAATCGAACTTTTGGCGCGCATTCATCGCGACGCCGAGGTCTCGGGAGTGGTGCGTCTCGTCGAACCTTCCATGACCGAGTTTGGCGGGGTGAAATATTTGGTGCTCGAACATATCGACGGCCCGACCCTTAGAAACCTCACGTTGCCGTTCGCCGACGTTTGTCGCTTGGGCAGTCGAATCGCGCGAACGCTATCGGAAATCCACGATTTTAACATTGTCGTGGCCGACGTAAAACCCGAAAACATTCTCTTGCGTGACGGCATTGCGCCAATCCTCGTCGATTTTGGGGCGGCCCGGGAAATTCACGATTCGCACCTGCCAGGTCTCTTCACGCCCGCATATGCCGCGCCCGAGCAACGCGCAGGTCATCCGCCCACGCCCGCGAGTGACGTGTACGCATTGGCTCTCGTTTTGGAAGAATTGGCGGGACCTCGACCGCCAAAAAGGTTCGTCTCGGCCATAACTCGATGCACAGCGACGGATCCGGCAGAACGCCCATCGGCCCGCGAGTTTTCGCAGCTGCTCGAAGCGGCACGAGTTTCCCAATCGCGAAAACAATTCCCTGTGTACGTAATGGGTTTCGTTGGGCTTCTTGTGCTTTTGTCGGCATTGCTCGTGGTCGTGATGAAGCCCAACACCGCGCAAACGAATACGTCGCCAAAACCTGAATTGTCGCTGATTTCGTCGCCGCGGCGGGTTCTGTATTTGGCCGCGAGCGAAACGCACGTGTATTGGAGTGACGGGGATGGGCGGACGGTTTATCGCGCGCCGCTCGGTGGGGGGCCAGAGGAATGGGTCACGCAACTGGACAAACCGGCGCATAAGATGGCTGTTTCTGGACAAACGCTTTTTATTCGTAGCCCGGGGCAGATTTGGGCTTTCGCCGCGGGTAAATTGGAACGTTTTGCCGAAACGTCAGGCAGTGGATGGATCGCGGCCGATGATCGGCATGTCGTGTGGACCGATGAGCAAAAGGGCGACGTCGTTCTGGCGAACCCCCAAAAAGGCGCACCATTACGCATACTCGCTTCGGGACAAGCTCGGCCTTATTCGGTGACGATGGACGGAGCGCACGTGTATTGGGCCAATGAAGAAAATGGCTCGCTGGCGCGTGTGGTGCGAGCTGGTGGCGAGGTCGAAGTGCTCGTGCGGGGGCAATCGTGGCCTGCGGGCGCGGCGGTGGATGCGACGCATTTGTATTGGATTGACCGGCATGCGGGGCAGGTCATGCGTATTCGCAAAAATGGCGGAGAGCCGCAAATTTTGGCGAGTGCGTCGGTCGGGAGTTTTACCCTTGCGCTCAGTGGGACGCACCTTTATTGGACGAGCCGAGAGGACTTTCGCGTGCTGCGGGTCCTGAAAACAGGCGGCGTTGCCGAAACCGTGGCGCGAGGGCAGTTATATCCCCACGATATCGTGGCTCGCGGAAACAGCATATTTTTCACGAACAATCATCCGGAGGGTGGGGTCATGCGGCTGGAATTGCCGTGAATAGGGCGCGCGCGGAAAAACGTATCGTTTCCGAGGGTTTTGGCGAATCGTCGGCCCGAGTGAAGGCAGGTCGGACATAACTACCCGCTCTTCGCCGAAGACGGTGCCGCTCATATCGATCGCGTAGGTGGCACCATACATGCGCCGACCTTCCTCGGGCAAGGGCGGGCCTCCCGACGAACCGGTCGGGTGCTGGCGCATAGGACACTCGGTTGTCGAGCATGACGTTAAAGCGTTTGCTTGGTCAGCGCAGCCCTCACAAGCACAATGCGCTGGCCGACAAATTCGACGAACTCTTTGGTGGAGCCATCGGGTGACGCGTGGCGGCGAAATCGCGTCAATTCCAAATCAGCGGGCTATTCCGACGAGGCGCAGGAAAAAAGATGCGTCCTGGGTGAAATTTTTCCGTCACATCAGCGTTAGAAGGAAACCATCTGTTGGACCAGCATCGCCAGATGCCTCCATGTTTGGACGCGGACTCGGACCATCAACCCTCGAGTTTAATTGAGATTGCGAGGAACCCAATCATGCGACGAAGTTCATGGCTCGTTCTTTCGTTATGTAGCGCAATCGGTTGCCAACAAGCAAATGAATCACAAGAGCAAGTGACGACGCGGTCGACGTCGGAAGCTCTTTCTTACGACGCGATTCGTGCGTCGCTCAACGGCCCACCGCACCCGTTTTGGACCGCAACGGATGACGCCATTCTCGGACCCATTTGGAAAGGAGACGACGATCACGGGAGTCTGTACACGCCTCTTTGGCGTGGTGCCAATGCGGCACTGGAGGATTACGTATACGCACCGCCGGATGGCGATTGTCGAAATGTCAAGGGCACGGTTCGTGTTGATTGGGATCGCGAGCAAGACACCGTGCATTTCATGATCAAAATGCGGGGAATGCCGAATAACCCCACCATCGACCGCACACCAAACGTCAACTACTGGCCCAATCCCTTCCATAACCCGCCAGAAGATTTCCTCGTCACGGGGTATCGTCTTTGGAGCGTGTTTTCGACGATCAATACCGCCAACACGACATTCTATTATGACGCGCAAACCTTGCATCTTCTGGGCAGCGAACACGACTTTCCAGGTGGCGCGCCGGCCAATTCGTTCCCAGTCGGTTTCCCGGTGTTTCCCCTTATCAGCTCGGGCATCATGCAACCCGATGCCAATGGGAACATCATTCACGAATACACCATTTCGTACGCTCACGTAACCCAAGAAGGTGGTACGACGGGGCACGCCATCGTGTCCTTTATTCCGCTCGACCTTTGCCAGGGAAATCCGGCAGATCCTACGGCCGGCCAATTGCGTCCCTATGTTTCACCATGGTTTGCCCCCGGAACGGGGCCGAGTTGGCCGCAGGTATTGCACTCGGGTCTGTTCTTTGATGGCACCATTGAAGACATTTCCATCCCTTACCCGAACAACGATCCTCCCTACGTTTACAGCGGAGTTGCCTTCATGAGCAACGTTCCGGCGCTTCAAGGCGGGGTGCCCAACGGGCACCATTTCCAGATTGGTGCAGCCATTCGTAATGTACAACCAGTGACGCAGCCAATCGATGGCGGAAACGGCCTTGGTTGTCAGCCGTTCGTGAGTTTTCCCAGGGTCAGTGGTCCAAACCTCTGCGCCCCCAACCCGTGACGATCAAGAGGAGGAAACCATGAAACTCGGAAAAACCCCCATCCATTTCGTTTTTGCCGCAGCCATTCTCTTGTCCACAGGCGTTGCATTGCAAGCTGATGCCAGCTTGTCCGATGACGACTTTTTCCTGGAAACCTTTGATGAGGGCGTGCGTTACAGCAATCGCATCGAATTTCCCAATCGTGTCGGATCCCTCGGTGACGTCAATATCGGTCGAGGGCAATTCGGCATTGCTCCCGACGGCGTGACGCCTGATGACTCGACGGCCATTTTCGAGGGCACATCAACCATCGCCGGTCCGGTCGTGAGTAACGGTCGCACATGTTTTACGTGTCATCGACCAGATCAACGATTGGGGCTCAACAAATTGCCATTGCATGATCATATCCCGCCCACGGATGTGCTGTTCACAGGACTCGTCGCCGATACCGGTCCCGAACCTTTGGGTCTCGTCAGTTTTGACGAACTGGGATTACTCTTTCATCGGCCCGGCCGCTTCAATCCGCTGCTTCCAGATACTGACCCCTTTCGCCAGGTGTTTTTCTGGAGAAAATCGTCACCCCTGCTCAATGTCGTTTTCACGTTTGGAAACCTGAATGACGGGCGCATGCGTGAACTCGTCGAAACAGCGCGCGGTGCATTCATGGTGCATACCCAAAACGGCGACATTCGTTTTGACGATCTGCTTCCATTGGATGCATTACGTAATATCGCCGCATTCATGGAGTCGACCATCGAACCGCCGGAGTTGGCGGACTTGCTGAACCCGTCGGCTCCGCTTCATGATACGTTGGTCAACGACCCGTTCTACACAGTCCACGCGGTGACTGCCGAGGAACAACGCGGCCAGGCGTTATTCCAACGGTATTGTTTCTCCTGCCATAACATGCCCAACGTCTTTAGCAATCGGGACCATGTGGACGGTTTGCCCCTGAGCTTTCCGCCGCATTATGGGCACGTGATGGACATTGGCGTTGCGCAGCAAAACTTCCACAATTTGGAGTTCCGCCGATTCGATCCAGATACGGGGAATCGGGTCGACGTCGTTTTACCGCTGGTCAAACAAGATGGAACACGCATCGCGTGGACCGTCACCGATGACATTGGGACAGCAGCGGCGACGGGCCGTTACGAAGATCTCCATCGTTTCAAGATCCCGCAATTACGTCGGGTCAAAGAATTGGCCCCGTATTTCCACGACAACTCCATGCCCACCCTCGCCGCCGTCGTCGAGTATTTCGACAGCCCTGCCTACAACAATTCGAAAGACGGCCGAAACCACCCGATCCACCTGAATGCCGGACAGAAGGCGGACTTGCTCGCGTTCCTCAATATCCTGTAGATCCCTTCGTCACGGGCGCTCGACAAACCATTGGCGGATGTTCGACGCATCCGCCAATGGTTTTCTACGTAATGGCCAGATTAACGCGAGACTTTGGGCGTAGCTTGAAGTTTGACCTTGTTTGCACGCGTCGCATACCGCAGTGCCGCTTCGAGCGTTCCAAATGTAGCCACGCTACTCAGATCACTGCCGACTTCCACAATCGTGCGCGCCAATGCCGGTGAAATGCCAGAAAGTAGGCATTGTGTTCCAAGCAAACTCGACGCGCTCACGATACGCATCACGTTTTCGACCGCCAGGGCATCAATCGCGTCAACACCGGTCACGTCCAGAATCGTGAACGTCGCCGCTCGCTCCACAATGGCGTCCAGCAGCGATTGCATCATGTCCGTGGCGCGTTTGTTGTCGACTTGGCCAATGACCGGCATGGCGAGAACCCCCTCACCGAGCGTGAGAATCGGCGTTGAAAGCACACGCAACGCTTGTTGTTGTTGATCCACGAGGCGAAGATTTTCACGCAATGTTTCTTCAATCGATTTTCGTTCCTCGACCTCTATCGCCAGCGCATCTTCTGCACGCTTACGCTCCAGCATCTCCCGCTCGAGAGAGGCAAGCAATGATGCCAATTCTGAGGATGCCGCTTCGGCCGCTTTGCGTTCTTCAACTTCTTTCGCCAAACGCTCTTGCGCAACCCTTCGTTCTTCAGCTTCGCGTTTCGCTAATTCGAGTGCTTCGATGAGTTCGTCCGTGGGCTTGAGTTTCGCGAGTTCTGCTTCAATCGTCGTGGAGGCAACGCGAACAATGAACTCATCAAAAGCGTCGCCGCGGGCGATAAAAGAGATTTGTTCTGCACGGCATGGCGCGTCGAAAAGCCGAGAGCAATAACCCGCGAGTTTACCAGCAAGCGATCGCGTTCCCCAACAAACGTTCATCGCTTTTTGATAAAGTGATTCCCAGCTGTTGGTTGCCCGAAAATGCGCTACCTTGGATTCTCGGTCGAGGTCGACGAGCACCCAACTGCCAAGACCTACCGTCGAAGCGGCATTGCCGGCGAAATTAATTCCTATTTCTGGCGTCGGCGCTTTGGAGATAATGGCTTCCCACTCACCCGCAACGCTATCCAGACCGGCTTTTTCGAGCGCCAAATTAAAGCGCTCGCTGCCAACGAGTTGTTGCAAGCCGCCCATGAACCCAGCCATCGTGGACGAGATCCACATGCAGACGACAGGTTGACCCCAAATCGTCATGAGGCCCGCGTCGAGATCCCACTCAAAGTCAACACCCGAAATATTTATCTGTTGTTTCATGGCTGCTCACAAAGTTAAACGCCAAAACAAGACTGCCTTGCATAGGCGAACGTTACTCGTACAACTCGGATGCCATGTTCACACAGTCGTTGTCCAAAAGTCAACACAAGATGAAAAAAGCTACGCTTAAGTGCGTAGGACAACCGTTTTGAAGCCCAACACCTTGCCGAATTGTGGGCTCTGGATGCACGAGTACCCGACGTCGGGGAAAAAGAAGTATCTCGTGTTTACACTCCACGCCGCCCATGTCCACGTTCCACGGGCGTTTTCGTCGTTTGTTTTGGGTACGAGTTAGCCCTTCACTTCCATCGAAAAAGCGGATATCCTGGATGCGCCATGCCGAAAAACAACCACGTCTACAACCATTTCAACAAGACGATCGAGAATGCATTTGCAGCATTCATCGATGATGCGGGGATCACGACGGTGCAGGGCGCGAAGGTGAACCTCGCGACCGCAAAAGCGTCGACGGGAAGCAATGATGCGAAGGCGCTTGCGGCGACGCTCCCGAAAGCGTGGCCCAAGTTCTTGGAGATCGCGACGGCGCCCGAGTTCACGCATTGGGACACGATGCAGGACACGCAGCAAGTGGTGTCGAACGACCAGAACTCGACGACCTATGGCCGCGTGGCCGCGAGCTTCGTGGCGGAGGTCAAGAAGATCGCGAAGCAGACGTCGATGCACGCCTCCGTGCCGGGTCGATATTGGCAAGAAATGGTGAACGTGGGTTTTGACCAAAGCGCCGCGACGGATTTCATCGAGAATGGGGGGTCCAGCAACAAGAAAAATGAACGCGCGCGGCTCGTGGAGGCGTCTGGAACGTTCGTGCGCGGGAAACTGAATGGGCTGGTGAGCACTTGGATTCAGTATCTCAAGCTCGACATCGCCGGAAAAAAGTAAATCGCGCCCTCGAAAATGCCCTGGATTCCTCGGGAAATTTGCGTGCGTTTGGCGTTCGAGGCCAAGCCTTGAATGGTTCGAGACTCGAGCTTGAAGGTTTTGTGCTGGTAGCTCGTTGGAGACAAGCCAAGCACTGACCCATCACGAGCCAATGGCTTCATGCGTTCATAACGACTGCGTAATTGTTTCGAGGTGATGGCTGGTTCCGACTGAGGGGAGGACACGAAGCATTCGGGCGCAGTGCGCACCGGCTATGGGGGCGGAACGAATTGGTGATCGTCGGGCAAGCGTAATTGCTTATCGGGGGGCAGGAAGGCATCGATTTCGCCGACCTCGAAGCGGCATAGGCCCACGAGGTGCCAGAAGGATCCGCCAAGGTTACCGCCGAACTTGTAATGGCCATCGGGCGTGAACGCGACCCAGCCGTCTTTGGTTGC
>DAOMZH010000170.1:12665-14847 GCA_035437985.1 Polyangium sp. (in: bacteria)
TTGTCATCCGAGCCGGAGGCGATGGTTTGTCCGTTCGGAGAAAACGCGACGCTCCATACCGAGTCTTGATGTTCTTCGAGAGCGAGGAGAGGGCGGCCCGAGTTCACGTCCCACAGCCGCAGCGTGCTGTCATGAGAGCCCGAAGCGATGGTTTGGCCGTTGGGTGAAAATGCGACGCTCAAAACCGAGCTTTTATGTCCTTCGAGAGCGCGGAGGGAGCGTCCGGAGTTGACGTGCCACAGGCGCAGCGTATTGTCATGAGAGCCCGAAGCGATGGTTTGTCCATTGGCGGAGAATACGACGCAAGAAACCGTGTTCGTGTGTCCCGCCAACACGCGCAAAAGGTCCCCAGATTGGGCGTCGAATAGCCGTACCGTTCCGTCACCGAAACCGGCAGCCAGCAATTCGCCCCCCGGATCCCAAGCCACGCAGTAGCAGGCTGTTGCACTACCGGCCCACATCGGCACTGTTTCCCGCAGAACGGATCGCACACCATACGAATCCACCTTGGCCGGGTCAAAACCCCCCGGAAGATTGGCCCCCGCAAAGTTCGTCCTAAACAGCTTCGCTGATTCGAGCCCCTCGGTGCGCGTCAAATCCGCATTGAATAACCGCGTCACCCGCAAATCGAGGTTTGTCAATTTTGCTTTTGCTAGGTTCGCGTTGGTTAGATTGGCCCGATAAAGTTTCGCGCCCTCCAGGTTTGCGCCCTCCAAGTTCGCCCCGACCAACGTGGCGCCTTCCAGGTTTGCTCCGCGGAGATCCGCCCCGCGCCAATCCACGCCCGAAAAATCCTGACCCCGCAAATCCTGCCCCGCAAAGTCGAGGCGTTTCAAGCTTTCGCCCCAACGTTGGAGCACCAACGTGGCGTTTTTTGCGACCGTCCCTTTTTCATGCGCCCCCAGTTTGCCCCGAGCCCACGATATTGCCTTTTCCCGGGTCGCCATCGCCGAAAAGAAATCCGCCATCAGGGCGCTCAGCTCATCCGCCGCCAGCAACGCCGCATCGCCATGTTCCTGTATCTGTTTGGCCGCATCGCGCGCGACGAACCATTCCAACACCGAACGATGCACAAACGAAAAACGCCCCTCACCGTCGCGTACCAGCAGCGACCCCGCAGCAAACATGTGCCCCAAAACATCGGGATGTAGCGGCGGTTCGCCCAAACGTTGCATCGCCGCCGCAACCACGTCCCTGAGCTGATCGTGCTGCACGTGCTTGATCCGCGATAACCACATATTCAGAGCCAGCTCGCCCACGCCTTCGCTCAGCGCCTCGCGCGAAATACCCTTGCGCACCGAAATCCGCAAGGAACGTTGATGCTCGAAATCGAGCCAATCTTTCACGAGCAAATCGTACAATTTGGCCGCCGTGATCGTCCCTTCTTTGCGTTTGGCTTCGCGTAACGAGGCCTCGGGGATCCGCACGATGAACCCGAGCATGCGCGGATTTTCCGACAAACCCAAAAGATCCCGCACATCGTTGATCAATGCATATCGCTCTTCCGCCTGCCGGTCGTTGCCCAAGACGTTCCGGAGGTATTGACGAATTTGCAAAGGCTGGAACTTGTCGAGCGCCACGAGTCGAAATCCAGGCACCTTGGCGGCTTCATTGGCGAGCACCAATTTGATTTGAGCTTGCTGCACGCCACCTTTGATTTGCGAATCGCTCAAGAAATATTGCCGGCGGCTCGAAAGCACCACCTTGGCGCGTTCCCCGGCCGTCGCCGAAAGCACCGTCTCGAAATGTTTGGTGACGGTGTCGTACGTCAGGTGTCCCGCGAGCTCGTCAAAACCGTCGAACAAAAGCGCAATACGCCCTTCGTTGAGCATGTACTGAAAGGCTTTGAAATTGTACCCCGGCACATCGGCGACCGTAAAATGCGCGGCAAGCAGCGCGGACAAATCGGCCTGTTTTTCCAAACGATGCATTTCCACCAGCACGGGCCACACGGGGTGTTTTTCCTGGACCATGCGGCGCGCGAGTTCATGCAGCAAAAACGTTTTTCCTGCCCCGAAGTCGCCAATCACCAACGCAAAACGGGGCTGATCGGCCGCTCGCAGCAAATCCAAGACGTATTGCAAGGCGTTGTCGACCTTGGTCCGATCGCGAGAACCTTGGACTTCGTACGTGGCCGGAGGATCGACGTACATGGCCGGAGGGTAAATGGGATCGGCTTGCA
>DAOMZH010000171.1:0-14797 GCA_035437985.1 Polyangium sp. (in: bacteria)
CGTGATCTTTGGGCGTCCGTGGTGGACAATGCCGATTCCCTTCGCGCCAAGGTCATTGCGTCGGGGCGCATTCCCGCAACGCTCGACAATCACCCATTCTTCGTCGAACGCGTCCGAGACGTCGATGCGTCGGAAGTATTACGAACGAGCCTCGTGTCGCGCCTCGTCAATTCGACGCGCCTTTGGCAAACGGAATTGGCGAATGGAAATCCAAAGGGCGAAGCGGCGGTCGAAGCAACGCTCGGGGCCTTGAAGTCGGTGTTGAAAAAGGACGTCACGCGTCCAGCGCATGGGAATGCGATTTGTTCGGTGCGCAATTTGCTCTTGCATTGGGAAAACGTCGACGGCGTCGACACTCTCGTCTTGGACAAACCGCGCTGGGACGCCTTCGTGAACGACTTGAAAAACGCGCCGTTATCCGAACGAGCCGCCGAAATCTCGAAAGACCCCGAGCTCTGCAATTGAGGTGCCCCATGCTTCGTAAAGGAATGTTTTTCCTGCTGTGTACGCAGCTGCTCGCGTGTACGGAGGACGAGCCGCAAACCCAACCAGACCTCGATATTCTCGAACGTTTGCAAGCCGTTGCGGGCTTGGGCGTCGCCGAGTCGACGTCGCCAATCGAGGGTTATCGATATTTCGTAATGGATTTCGATCAGCCCGGAGATCATAACGCCCCGGATTCGACGCCGCATTTCAAACAGCGCGTTCTTTTGCTGCATCGTGACGAAAATGCGCCGATGGTGCTGGGGACCTCGGGATATTTCGTCAACCCCGCCAAACCTCGAATTCGCGAACCTGCGCAATTGCTCGAAGGCAATCAATTGTGGGTGGAGCAGCGGTTTTTTGCGCCATCGCGACCCGAACCAGCCGATTGGTCGTGGCTGACGATCGAACAAGCCGCAACGGATCATCATCGCCTCGTGGAAGCACTGCGTCCTATTTATTCGGCCAAATGGATATCGTCAGGAGCCAGCAAAGGGGGCATGACGTCGGTGTATCATCGAAGGTTTTTCCCCAATGACGTCGACGGAACCGTTGCGTACGTTGCTCCGCATAGTTTTGGCTCGGCTGACCCGCGATATCTGGATTTCGTGGCCCAGGTCGGAGACGCCGATTGTCGTACGAAACTGGTCGATTTTCAGCGGGAACTGCTCATGCGCCGCACGGCCATGATCGATCTTCAAACGGCCGCAGCCACTGCGCAAAATGATGCCTTCGACGTGCTCGGCGCGGACAAGGCTTTCGAGTCGGCGGTCGTCGAGTTTTTCTTCACGTTTTGGCAATACGCCGACGCGACGCGTTGTCCCGACATTCCGAATGCCGCGGCAACCGACCAGCAAGTGTGGGCATTTTTCGATGAAATCTGTTCACCCCTCAATTGGTCGGACTCGCAGGTTTTGGGGTATGAACCTTATTTTTGGCAAGCCGCCCTGGAGCTGGGATACCCCGCATATTCGGAGTCAAACATCGCCGATTTGCTGCAATACCCGGGATTCGACGTCGCGTCGTCGTACGTATTGCCCGGACCAGGAAAAACGCCAACCTTCAATGCCGAGGCCATGAACGACATTTCGAATTGGCTCGATGCGGAAGGCGAACGAATTCTTTTCGTCTATGGGGAAAACGACCCGTATTCGGCAGCGGCATTCGATATCGGTGCAGCGAAAGACACTTTCAAGTTTTTCGCGCCTGGGGAAAACCATTCGGCGTTGATCCTCGACCTGGTGGAAACCGATCGCAGCGTCGCGTTCGACGCGCTCGAACGTTGGACGGGAAAAGCGCCGGTGGTGCCCACGGGACAGGCCCTCGAGATTCGCGAATCGCGGCGTGAGCGGTGGTAAGTTCATTGGAATGTGGAGGCTTATACCCCCGAGCCCCCTGTCATCCCCCGGTTCACGGAGCCGGTTCTTCTTTTTTCTTCGAACGCCTTTTGTAAATTGCCGACAATTCGAAAGCGGTGGCCATAGCCGGTTCGGCCAAATCGCGCGCGGCAGCTTCCGCCGATTCTCGCGCTAGCCGCGCCAAACTCACGATGAGCCCATCCAGCAAATCGAGCGCGTCCGTTTCCGCCGGCGTTCCGCGCGGTTCCGCCTTCACTTGGGCTGCGTCTCGTAATGCTTGGGCAAATGCTTCGAGGTCCCCGACGGCGCTTTCCCCACCGCGTGTTTTCGCGGCAAGGCCAATCACGGGATCTTTCAGAATATGTTGCAATGCATCCAGCTGTTTGGCGAGGCCCTCGGCGTCATCCGCCGCTTCGGACTCGCGGGCGAGAAGGGCCGTGATTTCTTGCACCGTTTCGATTTTTCCCGCCAAAAACAATCCCCGCTTGGTTCCTTGCAAAATGGCCCGAGCCCGCAATCGAGCACCTTGACCATCACGCATGGCCGCGGCCAAGGCTGCTGTATCGACTTTTTTGCTCGTTCTTTTTGCCTCGCGACCTACACCAGCAAGAATCAAGGCATCGCGTGCATCTTGCAATTCTTGGGCATCGTCCGCGCCAAACCCATATTCGGCGAGCTTCGAGCCGTGAAGGGCATACGCATTCAACGTTTGATTGGCTTGCTCCAAGGTATCTTCGGAGCTGAATCGTGCGCCGTCTTTCAGGAACGCCGCGCGAGCTTCGGGGGAAAGATTGGTGAGATCAAGAGACATGTAACCGAACCTCCAGCAGAAGGGAGAACTTTATTCGGGCCAGCATACGTGTGTCCAGTACAAAGACGTGTGTGGACTGTCGAAATCATGCGTGAAGTTGAGCGGGGAGCGCCTGAAGTTGACAAGAGGCCGCGTGGAGTTGAGCGGGGAGCGCCTGGGGTTGACAAAAGACCGCGTGTTGTTGACGGGGGAACTGGTGGGGGTGATTTGCTTACGTGTGGAGTGAATGGCGGAGCGTGTGGAGTTGACGAGGGAACGCATGGAGTTGGGAACGGACGGTGTGGAGTCGTGACAGGACCAGATGAAGTTGGCTCAGCAGCGCGCATAGTTGCAAGGGTATCTCATGGACCTGGCTGGGCGAGGTGCAGACTTATGCGGCCATGGGATGCGATTTGCGAAAAAGCTTGTGCTCATGGATTCTGAAGGCTTTATCCCAAAGGTGCGAACCGCTTTGCCATGGACACGTCAGCAAGAGCTCGCGTAGCGTCGTGACATGCGTAAGGTTGTTCCCACCCTCAGATGGTTGGCCTTGACCATGGGGTTTCTCGTGGGCTTGGGTTTGGCGGTCGTACCGAGCGGCGGATGCGGGGGCGTTCATCCTGTCGCGGATATGCCCGTGGGTCTTGCTGGGCCGATCCGAAGCTGTGCGGTCATGCACGAGCACCACCTCGCGGCATCGGACCATACTGTCAAGTTTGACGTGGCGCTCGTCAACGGCCAAGTCGAATCCCTTGTGTTGATCGAATCCACCCTCGGCGATGAAGAGCTGGAGAGATGCCTTGCGAGCGAGATCCGCTCGTTCACCATGGACGACCTTCCACTGCGTGGTTCAGCGAATCTCGAGCACGAGGTTGCCCAGCCCGAGTCGCGCGAATTGCTTGGAAATCCAGCCGTGCCGCTCGCGGCTTGTCTAGCTTCGCCCCCGTGCTTGCTCGGGTTGGTCGTGGTCATGGGTGCAGCGGTGATCACCGTGCAGCTCACCGTGTACTCGGCGACGATGACGGCAACAGCCACCGCCACCCCGGCGACCACAGCTACACCAACGCCAACGGCCACCGCAACGCCGAAGCCCACCGCGACTCCGACGACAACGTCCCCGCCGATCCCGATTGGCGCAAGTCAACGTTGTCTTCCGTGTCTGCCTGTGCCGGTCGGAGGAATCGCTTACGAGTACCATAGCGCTGCCGCAGGCAATGAACCGCATGACGGAATGGCGAATCATACACATCATTTCAAAATGAATCAAAGTCCTCCGGCTGCGGGCTGTCGTTGCTTTTGGAAACGAAACTTCGTCTCGCCAACTCCTGAATTTTCGCCGTTGCCTGGAGCAGTGCTAGTTTCTCCAGCTGCTGGAGGAGGGATAGGCCCATGAAATATAAAAACGGTATCGAAGTGATGGAAGGAGACGTCGTGGCAGTTCACCGCGACGGTGGATCCGTTGAGGGGGTCATTCTCAAACTAATTCTCTCTAACACACCAGACGCAGAGGAGTGGGAATCGCCTAACGGCGGGGTACTAATTGAAGGAGGCGGCCTGGGTCTATTTGTCGCAGAATCCCTCGCAGAGGACGAAGACATCGGCTTTGTGCGTCGCGCACTGTGACGCAACAGGCCACCCCATGGCCGAAAAGTAAAGTGCTCCATGTCCAACGCCCTTATCGAGGCCATTGAGTCCGGCAACGTCGATCGCGTGGCCAAGCTCCTCGTCGCTGGCGCGGATCCCAACACGACCAGACCTGGCTACTACACTCCGTTGCAGGATGCAGTCTGTGAGTACGAGCCTCCTGACAACCTTCGAGGATTGACATCACCATGGATCGACAAACCGCCGAGAAATTGAACGCCATAACTCTTGAATCATATTTCAAGATTCACGATGCCGTGGATATCGTTCGTAATGGTTTGCCAGAGGGCGATGAGCGAAAGGAGTATGTCATGGGGCTCGGGCGGGCTCTCGGATATCTATACACGGACGTCCTGAGCCCGATATACAAGGAATACCCGGATCTCAAGCCCGACAACATCGCGTAATCGACCCTTCACGTGGGCATCCACCACCCCCGCTCGTGAATCATCAGGCCGCGGGCCCAAGCGGTCCAAGCAGCGCATCGAGACTCTCGAGGTTCCCTCGAGACTCGCAACACGAAGGCTGGCGCGCTCAGGTCTGGGGTGAAGCCCCAACGAAACGCTGTCAAGCGCCCGCTAACAAAACACTCCCGAACGTGTTTGTTTTGGACTACCCTGCCGCGCACGCATGTCTCGCCCTGCCAAACGCCCCGCGAAAAAAGCAAGCCCAAAACCCGCAGCTCCTAGCCGTCGCGCCACAAAAAACACGCCGGCTGCAGCGGAAAAACCCCCCGAGTGGAAAACGCTGAACGATCGCGGCAGCGACCATACGATGGCGGGACGATTCGACAAAGCCCTCGCCGACTTCAACGCGGCGATCAAGCTGGCGCCAAACGAAGCTTTGCCCTTCTACAACCGCGGAGCGACGAAGTACATCGAAGGGGACGTCGAAGGGGCGATCGAAGATTTCACGGCGGCGATCGAACGAAATCCCGAGTTTGTCCAGGCGTATGTTCGTCGAGGTGAAGCCCGGCACGACCTCGAAGATCTCGATGGCTCGCTCACGGACTTCGATACGGCGTTGCGTTTGTCGCCGGATGAGCCCGATGCGCTGGCGCAACGCGCCACCGTGCGTGCCGAGCGTACGGATCTCGAGGGCGCTGTGCAGGACATCGAACGAGCGTTGGCCATTGCTCCGAGCGATTGGGAAATGCTCGAAAATGCGAAGGAAATTCTCGCGACCTTACGCAAGCTGCAGACGCAAGTGCACGAGCATCAGCACCCCCAGCAAGTATCGACAGCCCTGGGCGCGCATGCCCACGAAGAACATCACACCCCTCCAACGTCGGTGATCGAAGGCGTGCTTGCGGAGATGGGATGGAAGTTTGCTCGCGAAGACGATGGGAACGATGTCGTCGATTACCTCTTGCAGATGGACGAGTCCACGATCGTCCAAGCATTGATGCTGCGTTTGTCCGAGCAGTTTCAGCGGCTCGTGTTCTATGTGCTTTTCCGACCGAAGGCGAAGAAAGATCATCGGGCGCAACTTTGTGAGTTCATCGCCCGCGCAAATTACGGAATGGGCGATGGCAACTTCGAGATGGACTTCGACGACGGATCCGTTCGTTTCCGCGTATCGCTCGACTTCAGCGGAGTTTCACTTCCCGGGCTCCTCGTGCGCAACATGGTGTTCGATGGGATGAACACGGTGGAGCTGTACCAGCAGTCTCTGGCGCGCGTGATTGCAGGCAAGGCGAAGGCGAAAGCGGCTGTGCAAGCGGCGGAGAAGGTGGCAATGGAGCGGGGCGTCTTGCAATGAACCTTTTCGCAACCCGTGTCTGGTCTTTGTGCAACGTGCGAGGCGTGCAAGAGTAGGCGCCGGAGGAGTTTCGATTGGCTGCGACGCGCGATGGGTATCTTGCAGTATTTGCCTCGGCACGTAGTGATGCTGGGCGATCGATGGTGTTGGCCAACATCGCCGCACTGCTTGCGCAACGTGGAGACAAGGTGCTCGTCATCGATCTCGCGATTGATGCACCCACGCTCGGCAGATATTTCCCAGAAGGCGCGAAACGTAGGCCGAACGCGGCGGCGACGGGACGCAATCGCATCCCTTCGGGAGTTGTCGATCTGCTCTCGTTCGTGCGTGATGGTGCTCGGCGTTTGCCCGCGGGACGCCCCAACGCGCGAACGGCAGGACTGGGTTTGGCGCATGATCTCGTCGAACGAGTCTTCGAGGTGAGTGACCCGGCAACGAGGCGCGTGAGTGTGCGATATCCGGGTTTGCCCGAGGAGCGCGCTGCGGATTTGCACTTCATGCCCGTGGGTGGTGATGACGCTCCGCATGAACGCGCCAATCCGTTCGAGATGCTCGATTTGTTTCCCGGTGTGCTCGAGGAAATCGCGACGGCATTACGCACGCGTTACGACGCGGTGCTCATCGATGCACCAACGGGCGAGAGCGAAACGACGGCGATTTTGATCTCGCAGCTCGCGGACAAACTCGTGTTTTTGGTTGATGATGCTTCGCTCGAAGAAGCGATCGATCTCGCTTCGTGGGCGCATGGGCGACGTTCGTTGGCGGCGACGGATCGTGCGCTGAACATGTTTCCGCTCTTGATGAATGTTGCTGAAGGTGAAGCGGGCAAAGCGTTCGTCGACGAGGCCAAACCGCGGCTCGAAGCTTTTTTTCGCTCGACGTTGGGCCATTCTGCAGTTGATTTGTCGCTCTACACGGAGCTGGCGCAAATTCCGCAACGGGCATTGCGTGGGCAGGCGACGCGCCTGGCGGTGGAAGTCGAACCGACGTCGAATGCTCAAGGGGCTTCCCACGCGTATTTTCGGTTCGTGCAGTGTTTGTCGAAATCAAGTGCGCTCCGGGTCGGAACTCGCGCGCGACCGATGTCGCCCGATTTGATGTCGGCTATCGAAGCCCGACGAACACCAGCCCAAACCTCGGATCCTGGACCAGCACGCCCAGCTCCGGCACCTGCGACACCTTCATCACCGCCGCGAGCTCCGGTCGTTCGGGACGAACCATCGGGTCGAACGAGTCGTTTCGAGCCGTCACCTTTGGCCAAACCGCCGGCGAAGCATTCCGAGCGTCTTGCCGAAGCAATGGCGTTACGCGCGCATGGGCGGAATGCGGAAGCGGCGAAGATTTGTGCCGCCATCGTGCGTGAAGCTGTACGAGACGAACGCGGGAGCAAAGAAACAGCCAAGGCGCTGCTCGCCCTTGGGGACCTCGCTGCGCAATCGGAAACGGGCGAATACGACGAGGTCGTGCATCGGTTTCACGAACGTCGGCACGACGATCCCGAGATGTTCGAATGTGTCATTCAGGCGCACTATCGACGCGGCAAACGGCATGCTGCGCGTGAAAGGTTTGCCCTGGCCACCGATAGCCTGATGGCTGTCGTCGAGATGGCCCGCGAATGGAAGTTTCCTACGACGCCATCGTTCGATCTGCGTGCGCTCACAGCGGATGCAGCCCTGTCGCTCGCCGTGATCTCGATGGAACGCGGCGACGATGCCCGCGCGCTGCATGCTTTGGGTCGGGCGCTCGAAGGTGCAGGCAGTGCTGGGAGCATCGAACAGCGCGAAATCGAAGCATCCGCCTCGTGTTTGGAAATCCTCGTGCTGGCTCATTCGGCGCGACCTGATCAAGCCGTTGAACGAGGTTCGTCGCTGCGTGAGCGATTGAGCGGGACCTCGACGCCAACGCTCGACATGATCCACGCGATTACAGCAAGCAACGAAGGCGCAGCGTTGGGGCTTGCAGGTCGATACAACGAGGCCCTCACGTTGCTGGGGCCATTGCGCGAACGTTTCGAGGGTGTGTCGCAGAGTCCTTATTACGAGATTGCCCATGTCGTGACGCACAACGAAGCGGCGGTGCTCGCGCGAATGGGACGCGCGAACGAGGCGCTCGAACGGATCGCGACGCTGCGGACAAACCCGATTTCCACGGGTGCAGCGATGCATCGCACTCGCTTTGCATCTGGGCTGCTCGAAGCTTGGTTGCTCGACTCGATGGGGCGTCATGATGCGGCGCTCGGGACGCTGGAGCAGCTGCAATCGGCGTTGCGTTGGGAAGAAGTTTGTCTTGACCATCCAGGTGACGTGTACATGCGTGACCGTCGAGGAGACGTCGCGTGGTATTTGACGATCGCTCGGGATTTGGCGCGGGGCGTGGACGAGCTGCCGAGTTTATTGCAAGCGGCTGAGGAAGAAGGGGAGTCGCGTCACGGTCGCGTGCATGCGCGGGCGGCGTTCGAGCTGGCGCGTCATGGGCGCAGGCTCGATGATCTCGGGGCGCATGCGGCGGCGACGAGTTGTTTTGACGAAGCGATGTTGCGGCTGGAAAAAGCGGCCTTGCGGGCGCCTGGAGTCGATGCGGCGATGTTGGCATGTGCGGGGATGGTGGCGATTTCGCGAGGAGCCACGCCCCGAGGTATTCCGCTTTTGCGAAAAGCGGCGGAACAAGGGGGAACGGCGGTCATTCAAACGGCGCTCGAAGCGGTGCACGGGGAAAACTTCGATGCCGAAGCGATCGTGACGGCCGTACGTGAAGCATTCGATTGGATTCCGCGGGAACGCATGGAGACATTACGCGCGGCGGATCCATTGGGCGTGACGCTGATTCGGGCATTGGTATTTCCTGGCAAACCTCCCGAGCCACTTTTGCCACCCATGACGTATCCTCATTGCGCGGGACGTTTTGCCATTTCGACGACGCCATCGCTTTCGGGACGCGAATTCGAGGTCAAAGCAGGATCACCCATTGCCGCGGTCGCGCGTTTATTGCTGCTCGAGCCGCCAGATGGCACGACGCATCCGTGGACAGACGCGACGCGTTCGATCAATGGGCGCAATCCGGTGCCGGCCCTAGGAAGTCCGGCCTTGTGGCCCCCGAGATTGGGCGCTTTTTCAGGCTCGCTCGAAGAAGTCATCGCGGCGTTCGATGCTTTGTATCCCAAAAACCAGCCTATTTCGGCGGTAGTCGAGCGGCGCATGGGCCCCGAAGGGCGGGACGTGCGATTTGCGATTGAAATCGAAGTGCGGGACGTTGGAGCATTTCGTCTCGCGGTGCTGTACGATGTCCATGGACACGAGCGGCACATTTTCGATGGGATCACGTTATCCCATTATCGTGATGGCCAAGAGCCGACGGTTTCACGTCGGGGCTCGACGATGCTTTTGGCATTGTGGCGCGGATTGGCGCAGGGTCTTGCGGGCGCCTTCGACTTGTCACTTCGTCCGCAATCGGGATTGCCCGCGCATGTCTTGGTTCTTGCAGGGACCGTCCGGGACCCAGGAACCGGCGTCATGAGCCTCGAATTGGAGCTGGATCGTTTGCTTCTCGCCCGTCGCGACCCACGAGCTTTGCGGCAAGTTTCCTTGCAAAGTGTGGACGGGGTAAAACATCGATTCGGCGTCCAGGCGTCCGTGGGAAGAGTGGAATTGTCCGTGTTCCGCGTGGCCCGCAGCGGCTAGTTGTCTTGCCAAACCGGATTTCGAGCCATGAGCCACGACCCGAATGACGAAAAAGAGACGTGGGTGCTCGTAGCTGGTACGCGCCACGAACCATTGCCCAAAGTTCAGCAGCTTGCGGCCGAAGCTGTGGGGCGGCAATTGGCACACCATGGGTTTGGACTGGTGACGTGTGGTTGGCGAGGGGTCGACAAAGCAGTGACGCGCGCCTTCGCGGGTGAATTGCAAGCGCTGGGGCTCCCGCTGTCACGAAGGCTCAAACAAATTGTGCCTCGTCCGGACGAACCCGCGTTTTTTGGCGGGGATGTCATTTACGTAGAAAAAGGCGTGCCGGAATGGGTGGAGAGTGTGCGGCGGGCCCAGGCGGTGATTCTGATTGGGGGAATTGAAGGAACGCTGAAGACGTACGAGACGGCGGTCGTGGAGCACGTGCCGGTATTCCCTTTGCCGGGAACGGGAGGCAATGCGCAAACGGCATTTGCCGATATTTTGGAGAACATTGGCCAGGCCAAACGATTTCATCATGTGGGCCAAAGTCAGCTCGAATCGCTCGATGCGCCCATGACGAACCACGATACGATTGAGGACGTGGTGGCGCGACTTTTTGATTTGCTGAGTGAAGAAGTATCGGGACGGGCGGCGCGACCGGCGGAGCCGCGGAGAAGTTCGAAGCCGAAGGAAAAACGATCCAAAAAGAGCGAGCGCGTGGATTTTTTGTTGGTGACGGCGTTGCCCGAGGAGCGTGATGCGCTTTTGGGTCAGCTTCCCGATTACGTGCGGGTACCTCCGCAACGCGACGACATTTACGTGTATTTTTCGGCGGATGTGGCGACGACGGACGGGGCGGGGTTTTATCGCACGGTGGTGATGCCGCTATTGGGTATGGGGCGGGTGAATGCGGCGACGGCAACGGCTGATGCAATCAAGCGTTGGCGCCCGCGACATGTGATTGTGGTGGGAGTTGCTGGGGGCATTGCGGCGCGTAATGTGGGGCTTGGGGATTTGTTGATTTCCGAGCAAGTGGTGGATTACGAATTGCAAAAGATTACGACGAACGGCATTGAAGTGCGCTGGAGTGTGCACAAGGCGTCGCGACGATTGTATGCGGCGGCGTTAAATGTGATTGGTGATGCGTGGACGCAGCGCATAACGGAGAAAAAGCCGAGCGAGGGTTTGCCGCGGATACACGTGGGGCCGATAGCATCGGGGGACAAGGTGGTTGCGGTGCAAAGCGTGCTCGACGAATATCGCAATGTATGGCCGGCGCTTGTTGGGGTGGAAATGGAAGCGGCGGGTGTGGCGAGTGCGTGTTTTTCGGCAGCGACGCAGCCCGAGTTTTTCATGGTGCGTGGAGTATCGGATTTGGCGGACGAAATGAAAAACGCTCCGGGGACGGAGGGGTTTCGGGGATATGCGTGTGACGTGGCGGCGGCGTACGTGGTGGAATTGATTCGGAACAGGCCGGTGCCGTTTTTGAAGAGGGGATGAGATGTACATTCGAACGTTGCATGTGGATCATCTGAAACGGCTGCGTGATTTCAAGCTCGATTTCACGGACGAAAAGGGCAAGCCGCGGATGTGGACCGTGCTAATCGGTGAAAACGGGACCGCCAAAACAACGATTTTGCAGGCGATTGCATTAGCCGCTGCGGGCTCTAAACAGGTCAATACGATCGCTGGACCGATCGTTCAGCACATCCGCGATCAACGCGAAAACGAACCAATGACGATCGATGCAGTTTTTGACTTTACCCCCTTGTCGGACGGTCCCTCGATTCATCCATTGGCCCCCAAGGGCTCCTCCCGAGGTTTACAACTGCAATCGCAAGTTTTCCTGGAAGCAGGAGCCGCAATATCTCTCGATGCTACGGCCCACTATATCGACGCCAAGACAAAGAAAACAATTACCACCTCGAAACGACGAGGAAAACCCAGAGACCCACTTGACGATGCGCGCAGTGAGAATAGATCACTCTGGTTTGTGGCAGGGTACGGAATTTCGCGCCTGTTGCCCGATTCGATCTTCATTCCACCACTGACCCGACCATCGATCGATCGAATGGAGCCATTATTTTCGCCGACGTGGATGATGGCGAGCATGTCGTTCATCAATCGATTCAATGAAAAGGATATAGATGAAGGTCGAAAACCAGGAACAACAGCGGGAATTTTCGTACAGATGCTCAACAACGCGATTGAGCTCGGCGGCAACGATCTTGCTCCAGGAATTCGTAAACTCGAACCAAGAGGAGCCCTAGGTGAGCGACAATTCCGCAGTTTCGCTGGAACCGATAGGTTTTACCAGACGATTGGTGCTCGCAATGAACCTGAACCGATTGCTGGTATCGCGTTGTCCCATGGCTATCAGTCGACTTTTGCTTGGATTGCTGATCTCATCGGGCACGTGTTGCTAGAGTCCAACATTGAGGTCAAATCGCTTCAAGTGATGGAAGGTCTTGTCCTCATTGATGAAATTGATGCATACCTCCACCCGCGATGGCAAGCGACTTTGATTTCGGCTCTAAGACGTATTTTTCCAAATATGCAGTTTGTCGCTACAACCCATTCTCCGGCGGTGCTTGCGGGCGTTGCGCCCGATGAAATCGTGCGGCTCGACGTCAATGAAGAAACTGGCAACGTCGAGCAAAAACGGTGGGAATCATATGACGGCTCGAAAGAAGTCCCGGGCCCCGATCCCCGGGCGATGACTGGAAGCGAAATCTATCGTGCCTGGTTTGACGTCGACCGCCTAACGCCGAATCCACATGGTGAATCGCTGCGGCGATATTTGGTCCTTGCGGACGATCCTTTTCGGTCTTCCGCCGACAACGCCGAACTCCGCAAACTCAAGCAGGAGCTTGATGAAGCCCGCATCGATCCAGGCGTAAGACCCGTTCGTCAAAAGAAGTCGCCATGATTCGAATCAAACGCGACTGCGACGAACCGCGTGGACTCGGGACTGCACGGAAAAACCATCTCTCTAAAGCAATTGCTGCGATTGCACAACACGGCGCACATTCGAAGGAATTTAAAGATACTTTGGATGGATACGGTTCAAAGGCAACCAAGGAGCGCCTATATCTCGCGCAGAAAAAGAAATGCGCATGGTGCGAACAATCTTGCCGTTTCAGCAGTAACCCGGTCGACCATTATCGACCCAAGGATGGCGCGTGGCGGCACTTGCCCGACAACAAACCAGAAACAGTCGATAAAGAGCATTATTGGTGGCTGACCTGGACTTGGACAAACCTATATTTTTCATGCCCCACCTGCAACGATCAAGGGCATAAAGCCAACTATTTCCCGCTCGTAAAGGGTACCAAGCCGATACCCTCTCCGAAATACCCTATCCCCAATCCACCACCATCCCGCATTTTCGACACTTCCGGCGAACAACCACTTCTACTGGACCCTGCTGACCCAAATGTAGATCCATTGGATCACATTCAATGGATTCCCAACTTTCGACACTTGCCGCGTGCACAATGGGTTTGGGAACCCGACCCGATTACCGTTCAAGGTGATGCGACGATTCGTATCCTCAAACTCAAAGAGCTCGCCGACGCCGTTCAAGATCACCTCAAGAAATGTGTACTTCCGTCGATTGAAGAAATCGAAAAGCACCTTGGTGCTTCACCCAAACGTTTGAAGGACGCTCGGGAGCGGTGGGACAAGCTTTTAGCGAATACATTGGCCCCAGAAAGTGAACTTTCCGCCGCAACATGGTGCGCCCTGGAAATCTGGATGCCCGCGAAAAAACGGCGCGAGAATGGCCTGACGGAGCCGCGTCGACCGGGCTCGTAATCGGTGCTCAATGCCCTTCCAGCTTCACCCCACTCAAGACCGTCTTCTTCTTGTCCACATTCTCCAATTGATCGCTATCAATCAGCAAATGCGCCTGAAGCGTATTGTCCTCCGCATTCCATTCCTTCTCCGCAAAAACCACCCGACCCGCATTGTCCGAATCGATCCAATAATTACCCGTCGCGTCATCCCCGGCAAACGTCGTCGACGTCCCCGTGCTATCCGTATTGCCCGGGAATGGATTCGGCGGCTTCGCAAATTGTTGCCCAAGCAAATCCGAAAATGGACGCGCCGCAAAATCACGCGGACCATCGAGCGGCACCGGACGCAAAAAACCATTTTCCAAGGCCAATCGCGAACCCTTTAGCGAAAAAATCAATGCCGTGCCCGGTTGGAAACTCACCGCTATCGCGCGCGGACCAACCTTGACCGCAACGCCCGGCGTTTTCGCCGCAATCACCACTTCTTCAATCTGCTTGCCCGAAATCAAGAGCAGCTTGTGACCAGGCGTCACCTTGCGACCACCCGATTCGATCTCGCGCCGCAACGTCACATCGTGCGACACGTAAAACTGAAGGTTTTTCACTTCATCATCGGTCAAACCATGCTCCGTGCGCAGTTCGTGGGTAAACGGCACGTAACTCGCACAGCCGCCAAGCGCGGAGAGAGCAAGCACGGAAAGAACGAGAGCGGGAAGGTGGGTTCGGGTCGTGGCAGAAAACATCGAAGTGCTCCGAGGAGAACGCAGGAGGTGCGCAGTTTCAAGAGGGCTCGAAGCTGGACGATCCAGCATGCTCACTTAACGATGCCCCTCAGCGAACCTTACAGGATCATGCCGGCTGCCACCCGAGTCGCTCGACAACCCCGCGATTACGCTCCATCCACGCCTCGATTCGATCCCGCGTGGTACGATAGGCCACTTCCAAAATCGCGCGGCGTGCCGCCAAATTCGCCGGATTGTGCAGAAACATCAGCACATCCGTCGGCTCGGGTTCCAGCACCAGCACCATCATCGACGTCTTCTGCCGAATCTCCTCGACATGCTGCTGCAAACGCACATGCGCCCCGATCCGCGTCGCTTGGTTTTGCACCCAAAACAATCCCTTGTCCCGAATGCTCTCCTGCACTCCATGTCCCGTAGGCACCGCACGGCGTCCTACCGAAACAGGCACCATCGGATTGACCACGATCGCAAAGTTCACGCCCATCTCGACCGCAACATCCAGATGCGCGCCGTGCCCCAAATCCCCCTCGATGAAGTGCCGATCGCCAATCCGTACTGG
>DAOMZH010000172.1:0-14778 GCA_035437985.1 Polyangium sp. (in: bacteria)
CCAAGACGACCTTGACGCTTCCGGATCTTTTGGGATGCGCCTTGGCTTCCGCGCGGTAGCAGGCTTGAACATGCGGACGAGCATCTTGGATGATCGAGTCGATGGTTACTTCACCCGGAGGCGTGTTCGTTTCACCTGAAACAGTTGCCGGAGGTGGAGGAGCAGGAGGCTCAGGGGGCGGTTGAATTTTCCCTTCCATTTTCGTATGATCGCCCGGGTCTTTGGACGGCGACCACGAACCTTGCGGCACTGTTCCCCATGCCGACGCGTACGTGGGAGATGACTGGACTCCGCTCGCGTACCCAAGTCCCAGCCCCAACAGAAGCACTCCCGCCCCGATCGCGACGAATTTCCAGTGACTCGGTTCCTTCCCTTGGCTTTTTTGCCGAAGTTTGTCCCGCTCGACCCGACACTCGGCCAGCTCAGCATCGCGCGCATTGAGCGAAGCCTTTGTCTCCTCGAGCTTGGCTTCGAGGGTGTTGATACGGAGTCGAGCTGCTTCGAGGTCGTTGCGGTAGTCCATGACGAACTCCCTCAGGATCAGAGGTGCGGATCACTTTCGAGATGCGGTCGCTTTGCTTGGTCCTTTGGGCGAAGTTGGAGCTGCTTTGGGCTTCGTTTTCGGTTGCGGCTTGCCGTTTGTCTTGGCTGCCGTCGCGGGGGGTTTGGGTACCGGAATCTTGTAGGTTCGTCCGATCTTGAGGTCGATCGTTTTCAAGCTATTGGCCGACTGAATGGCTTCGACCGTGGTTGCATAATGCTTCGCGAGCATGACCAACGTGTCTCCGTTGCGAGCCTTGTGCATGACGTAGGTTTGTCCGACATGCGGAGGCGCCACCTTTTCGCGCTTCAAAAATGCTTCCGCCCGCCTTCCGAGCGTCTGCGCAATCGGGCTCGAGAACCGGACGTGCACGTGATTCGCATGCCCCCGAGCGTGGCGCACGAGTGGTCGCGGGTGTTTGTCCCGGACCTGAAACAAATGATCGATGAACGCTTCGTCCTCGCCATGCGTCTGCGCATACCGCACGAGCAATCGCTGAATCGACGTATCGACGAGCACGAGATCCGTTTCCGTCTCGGTGACGATCGTCTTGATGAGCGCATAGGTTCGTTCGAGGTCCAAGTTTTGCTCGTTGCCCTTGACAAACACCGACTTTGGCGGCGAGTGGTAGTAGCCAAGATCAACATCCCGTCCCGACTGATGACTCTTGTGCGGCGAAAGATGACCGCCACGTTTCGCGCTGATGTGCCCAATCGCGAGCGGAGGAGTGTTCGGATGCTCGGCGACGACCTTCTCGATGCTGCGGACGATGTTGTCTATCGTTTCCTGCGTTCCCCACGCGCAGGAAGGATCTTGCACGATCCACTTGTCACTCTTCGGCATGGGCACACCGTTGACGAGTGCTCCAGCGTTTGGAGTTCCAAGCGCCAAGGGGCCAACCGAGACAGGATCTTTTTTGTAATGTTGTTCGAGCTCGGCAGCACTCAGAGCGAGCAGCGGTGAGGTGGGTGCGGCAGGACGAACGGGTTTGACGACGGGCTCCGTAGGCTCGGGCGCAGGCGCGAGGTTGGCCGTGTCTTCATCGTGATCGTCGTCGAGTTCCTCTTGCGGATCGTCATCGTTCGCATCTGGATACGACGACGTTGGCGTGGCTGTGGGATCCGTCGCCGGCATGTCGGTGGCGACGGTCGTCGGCATGGGAGCTGGTGCAGGAGCGGGAGCGGCTGCCGTTGGTGGAGGAGATGCGGGTTTGTCCGCGGGGGCAACCGGGGGTGTCGTGGTTCCTACGACTTTGGGAGTTGGTGCAGCCGCCGCTCCACATGCTGGAGCGACGAGCAAGACCAGCACGAGCCTACGCCACATCGGTCGGAATATAGCTGCGTGACGAGGGGCGGTGCCACTGTTTGCACTTTGCTCTTCTTCACACTGACCCGCGCTCATCCTTCACATAGATGAACGATGTTTCGCTCCAGAACGAAATGCGGCGGGAAAAAAGCCGCGCAGGAGACGAAACATGTTTGGATTTTTCATCGGTACCGCTTGCCTCATTGGCCTCGTTTACACCTTGCGTCGTGGAGGTTGCTACGGTGGTTACGGCTACCGACGCCATGCACGTTTCGCGGGTTGCGGCAATTCCGACGGTCCTTCGTGCGGATCATGGGGGAACCAGGACGCCGAAGGCGATCGTGATGGCAGCAGCGGAGGTCCCTTCCGCACACACGGACGTGGACATTGGAATCACGGCGCGCCTCCCATGGCGTTCTTCTTCTTGCGTCGAGTTTTCCAGGCGCTCGATACGACGCCGGGACAAGAAAAAGTGATCCGCGCGGCGGTCGAAGAACTGGTGGCCGAGGCGAGCAAACATCGCGGTGAGGCGCAGAAGAGCCGCGAAGACATCGCGCGAGCGATGCGGAGCCCGAGCTTCGACGAGACGGCGATGGGTGAACTGTTTGCCCGTCACGATGCGTCGCTCGAGGCTCTGCGCAAGGCGGTCGTGGGAGCGTTGGCGAAGACGCACGAAGCGCTCGACGAAGAGCAACGCAAGCGATTGGCGAGCATGATCGAGCGTGCGGGTGGTTTTGGTTGGCGTGGTGGTTGGGCGTGACGAACGCGGGGCGATAGTTTCAACAGCAACGAATTGGACGAACGAAGAGGCGAATCATGAAACGAAGACTGGCGATCGTGCTGCTCACGTTGGGAACGATTGGTGGTTATGCGGCGGGTTTTGCGAGCCTGAAGTGCCATAGTCAGCACAGGCGGCAAGCGTTCGAGGATCACGTGGCGCAGATTTGCGTGAACGCGGCGCGGCAAGCGGAGGTTGGTCAGGGTCAAACGCAAGGGCAGGGACAGGCACGCTAGCGCTGATGCGGGGCTGAGGTTCCGAGAAAAACCCACCAAGACGAACGGGCGACCGGATTGTTTTGGTGGGTTGTTTTTTTTGACCAACCATGGCGGAGGCAATGGATTGCATGTTACATTGGAAAAATAAATTATTTTCAAATCGTTTGCCCAGCCTGTGCGTATAGGACACAATTGACAAGTGAATGGAGCTGTGCGATCTGCGTGGTTCGAGAAATCGTGATTGACGCATGCATGTATCGGGTAGTTCTGGGGAGAGGGAAAATGGCACGAAATTAGCATATAGTGCGTCTTTCATGCAAAACCATTATTGGTCGAATGACGCAAAAATGACTTGCAGTTTGTCTAAATGCTGCGTGAATTGCGAATGTGTAATTAATGTTGCAACTCGCGGTAATGAGATATACTGGGTTTCTCATTGAACGTTGGCACGCTGAAAAATATTCCAAATTTGGCGAGGGTTTGTCTCTGATGATGGTACTGAAGGCGAATGAAAGTTCGTCTCGGAACAAAAAGGTTCGTCGGTGTGGTTGGTCTCTTCATAATGATGCTAATGATGCTAATGATGGCCTGGGGGTGTTCGGGGCCAGGTGACGTTGGCTCGGATTGTAAGCCCGGTGCGCCTGTGGAATGTTGCCCATGCCCCATTCCTGGGAGGTGTCGCGAGGATGTGCCACTGCACATTCCTGACTATTGTTACGAGAAGGGATGGGCGGAGACTGAGGACGAGGATTGAGTACGTGCGTTTGTCTCTCCCGGCTCCGTCTCGCCAACCACATAAAATCCACAAAAACCAGCCTAAAACCTCGTGTACGCACTTCTGCGTATCTTCAGTGTGCCCAATTCCATATCCGCCCATGAGCGGTTTTGGTTTCAAGACACGAGGGGTGGTGCGTCAGCGCAATGCGTACGTAAGAAAATCGGTAAGCAACATCATACCGCCTTTGATTTGCAACTGTTCGTCTGTCACCAGGTCAAATCCACCACCGACGAGACTTGCGGGGCGAGGGTACCACTCCCCACCAATGAAAAATTGGAACTTGAAGTGTTTAGACAATGCTGATTCATGGACTAGCGTGAAAGATGGTCCGACATGATACACTGTTGCCTGTTGTGACGCACGCAGGTTTCCACCATCGGCTATGACTTGGAGACCTTTCGCCCCAACGCATACGCCGGCCGACGGAAGCGGACGAAGGCACGTCTCAATTGAAAAGAGCGTGCGTTGCTCGATGTTTATGTAGGTTGGCCACCGCCCGATGGGCACTTGACGCGATCCAAATGCCTCCAACGATGCTTGAAACATGAGCTGATTGCTGGGCACGTATTGCACGCGCACGAGGTGACCGATCCTGGGATCACGAAACGACAAGTCCGTGGCGATGTTGTATCCAGGGCCCACCCAGAGTTGCGAGCGGGGCAGGACGCTGTGCCAAGTCGGCACCTGCACCGCCTCGTCCACCAAGGGGTCGCGCGGTGCGTCCATCCCTTGGCGAGCAAGCTTATTCGCGGCATATTGGAGCAGCTTCGAGCATTCTGTGTGGCCTGTTACTGTCACGGAGAGCGGCTCCTTTCGTTGCACCTTTACGCCGCTGCTCGTGTAGAGGTCGATGTCGATTCGACTTTCTTTCGACAGATCACCATGGCCGTGAAGGTGTATGTATTTCGGATAATGCGGCGGGAATCGCCTATCTTGCCGGTGGCGATCGAAAAACCACCTGAACATTTGAGGATTTTGGCAAGATTTCAAGTCCTCTCCCGGCGCAAATTCGACCTCGTAATCCCCCTCGGATATCAATGGTCCGGGACTCCGCCCCGCAACAGCCAAGCCCGCGGTGTAGGCTGCTTCCGCGACGGCAAAGTTGCAATCGGTCTCAAACGTCGCCGCTCGCATGGCCTGATACAGCAGTGTGCCTTGTGGAGAGCGTATCTCCAGCCTCCAATACAACAGGCCTCCTGCATTGGGCAAAACCTCAATTTTGATTTGACTGACATCCCAAATTGGCACGTCTCCACCGTGCCCCCGGTCGTACATCGTGTCGAAAAAATGCAGATTTCCGCACACATTTTCTCGTCCCTCGGGCACCTCGAGAATCACCTGTACCTTCGATGTTTGCGCATGCGCCTCCTGTATCGAACCAAACAAAAACAGCTTCCCGATGAAGATTGCAATCGTTGTGAACTTTTGGTGCACGGTTGTGTGATTCATCGCACGCCATCCCCGAGAAATTAGTCGCTACGTCGATTGTCTACGCGGATCTGCCCATAGCCGGCTCTGGAGCAACCGTGGCGCAATGACGCCAAGGAGGATTTCTGTGCAGCACGGTAACGGACAAAACGGCTATCCAGCGAATGACCAGCTGAGCAAAAATTCGCGCAGATGGCGAGCATATTCGTCTTGGATGTTCTCGTATGCAGAAAAGTTAGTCGGGACAAACGATGCAGACGACGTCGCCAACGCGGCGTTGTTCGATGCCTATTGGTCCGACAAACCTCAACCGGCCTTCGAGAACGAATCCGAGGTGAAAAAATACCTGGCAACCTTGATCTGGTTTCGGGCGCGCGCGTTTTGGAAAAAAGACAGAAAATATCGCCAACAGGTATTGTACTTGGCGGACCTCGAAAACACGGAAGAGCAATTCGTCGTGGGAAAACCGTGGGAGTTGATTCTCGATCTCATCATGCTCGAGCGAACCCTCGAAAAACTCCCCCCGGAAGACCGCGACCTGATTCTAAAATATCTGGGCGAGGGTTTTACCGGGGACGAGTTGGCCGCCGAATATGATAGCAACGAAAGCACGGTGCGTTCCCGAATCAATCGCGCACGGAAAGCATTAAATGAGCAATCGAAAAAGGGTCAGAAAAAACGCAACAAGGCATTTGCGGTTTTCATTCCCATCGACCAAATCCAAATGGGTTTGGCAAAACTAAAACAAAGCATCATTTCTTGGTTGAGCGTGCCAAGTTTTACCAAGGTGCTCGTTGCTGTTTCCATTTGTGCGGCATCGGCGATACCGCTGGCCCAATCATCAGCATTCGAGGCGCGCATCAATACGGAAGTCGATTCCAAGACCGCAGGACCCATACGTGATTCGATGTCGCCTGCGCCACGACATTCTGCCGTCGAGACAAAATGGATCACCGCCCATGCCGAGGATGTCCCGCATGTCAAACCGACAAACCAACCCGTCTCCGTTCCGCCTCCGCATCCAAATCCAAAGGCCCCAAAGCCCGAGCTTGAGGCGACCAATGTCTCGACGCCTCCCGCAAGAGTAGAACCGCCGCGAATGGCTACCACCCCGCGCTCCTGCAACAATGCGCTGAGCCTGGCGTTCGTCAAGGCGGACAACCGGGATGCCCAAGGCTGCCTCGACATTCTCGCCGAGAACGCCGCGGGGCCGACCAAGTGCTCCGATGACGAGCTGCAGACTGCGCGGAAACTATGCCAACCGTCGCCCCCCAGATGACTCGCGCCCGCCGAACGCTCCCGTCGTAGGGGCGTCGGCGGGCGGAGCGGCAAACCTTTTCAGTTCAAACGAATTTCTCGCGCACCGTCGACATCGAAAAGTCCGCGCTCGGTGCGTCTGGACAATCCACCCAATTAATTTGTACTCAAACCGTCTGCTCGACCTGGGGGGTCGCCGCGGGCGCGCTCGTAGCTTGTTGCCCAGGACCGAATTGCGGCTTGTAACTCAGCTCGACCATCAGCTTGTTGAAGTCTTCGATCGGCATCGTGCAGTGCCCATATTTGTCAACAATGTCGCTCTTGACCCCCTCGAACCAGGACTGCTGCGGGTCCATGGGATCGTCATAAAGAACGGTGCCCTTGTCACGATCCACCGCCAAAACGCGAACCTTGTGGGCAGCATGTTCGGCCGAACCATTCGATGCTGCGCGGCGAATGGGGCTGCGGACGTTCGACAGTTCGATCGTGGCAAACACGGGTTCGCCGGCGTGGGTCGAACGTTCGATGATCGCCATGCCATCGCGATGCAGGTTGGGGATCTTGGCGGAATCGAGGCCAAGGAGTTTGGCGAATTGGGCAAACCCGTCGGAAATCGTCTTCCAGGTTTCGCCAGAAATCGCGCCAAGTAGCCGATCAAATGCCTTCAAACTGAGGCCCGTGCCGGTGTTGTCGGTGCCTTGAAATTGACCATCGACGTCGTTGCGATAATCGAGTTCTGGATACGCATATTCCATGCACGCTACTTGAAAAATGCGGCTGACAGGGCTGCGCCGAAATTCGTATTCGTCCGGGGCGAGAACTTCTTCATCCCGCGAAAGCATTTCGTTGTTGCGAAGTTGGACTTTCCCTTCGGGCGTCATGAGGCCTGCCATGAGTCGTGCGTATTCGACTGGGTCGCGTTCGGCGAGGTAAATCTCGACGCAAGTCGCCGCGCACGTTCCTTTGAGACCTTGGGTGATGCGGCCAGGAGCCGCGATGTTGCGAATGAGTTCGCCGAGAAGAATGGTTCGTCCGGGCGCATCTTCGAAATTGTGATAGATGGGTTCGTCGGCGATCTGAAGCAGATGCTGGTAAAACGGCCGACCGCGAAAATCTTTGGCGGTGAGCAAGTTGCGTTCGGCGAGGTGGTGCAACGCTTGGACACAACGCTTGCGCCAAACTCCGACGATCTCTTTGTCTCGCAACGGATATCCCGCGTTCACAGGCTGATCGAGGCGGTCCTCGATGGCGTCGACGATCTCCTGCATATCCTTCAGTTCGATCACGTTTGCCTCCCGCGAAGCCCAGTTTGTACATTTGGGGTTACGGATCGCCTGCGGCGTTCTATGCCCCAAATCCCGTCTACGCGCTGCATATACCCCACACGGGCGGAAAATTCCTCCCCGATCTTGCCGCGGGATCGTCGCGTCAGCAACAACTCTCTTGGCATCGACTGCGCCTCAAGGCACCGTGGTGAATGACTTGACGATCGCGCGCTCAGACGAGTCTCGGGCCATGACGATTCACCGGATTTGCTCGGTCATGATTGGGGCTTGGATCCTGGCGATTCCGATGTCCGAAGCTGCGGCACATTCGATTCCTGGTGCATTCACCCTGCACGATCTTTGTCGCTCCGCGGATGTCGTGGCCGTCGGCAAAATTACGCTGATTCCGGCCCCCAAACCAAATACTACCGAGCTTCCGGCCGTGCGTGCGGAGGTCAGTGAGGTCTTGCGTGGTGAGCCGGCGAGTGCGCCGATCTGGTTCTGGCCGCACCGTCACGGAAATGACGCGTACGTGATCGGCGAAGAAGTGCTGCTGTTTCTCGCGAAAACGCGTTCGCCGGAGCGGAGCCAAGAGGCGCCTTACGAGGCGATCGAGGCGATTGGGGATCGTTTCGTGATTCCACCAGCGTCGCGGGAGATGTGGATCGACGCGACACGCGAGTACGTGGCGCTCGGCAAGGATGGGCAAAGTGCCGCCGAGGTGCGGAAGTTTGGCCGTTTGTCCCTGACGATGTTGGCGAGTCCCGAGCCGAAATTGGCGCAATTTGCGTTGCGAGATTTGACGTTGGCGGGGAACGCGGCCGTGCTTCAGGAAAGCGATGTGCCCGAAGTGTTGCGCATCGTGGATGATGCAAAGCGTCCGGCGATGTTGCGGGTGGGGCTGTTGTCGGAGCTCGAGCGGCGGAAGCTGACGCCCGTGGGAGCGCATTGGGTGTCGGTGCTCGAGTCGACCGGGACAAACGAGCGCGCGGCCGTGATTGCTGGGGCGAAAGGGCGGTGGTTTGTCCCGGAAGTCACGGCGGCGCTCGTGGGGATCGTGGAGCGAGGTACGCCAGATGAGGCGATATCGGCGGCGCGCGCAGTGGGGGCCGAAGGCAACGAGGCAGCCGTGGATGCGCTGGAGCGGGCGGCGTTACGCGAGCCGGCGGAGCTGCGTTATGCGGCGCTTGGGAGCCTAAGGCGGATCAATTCGGAGTCGGCACGAGACAAACTTGCGCGTTTGGCCGAGACGCACCCGGATGTCGAAACGAGAAAGGTGGCGCGAGCGGAGTTATCGCTTTTACCACCGGCGGCAGCGGCCGTGAAAAACCCAGCCACGACGAACTCGACGACGCAGAGTTTGACCACGTCGGCGAAGCGAATTTTGATTGTGGTGGGGCTCTTGGTGGTCGTGTTTTCGACGATTGGTTGGAGAAAAACGGCGAAGAGGGCGAAGGAGATAGAGTAGGGTCGAGACGAGGTCAGAATTGGTCCGTCGCTTCGCGCGCTCACAATCGCGCATTTCGTGAATTGTGCTTGGCGAGGCTTGATTTCACGGCACACGCGGCACCCCGAACTCGCCCGCTTCGCGGGCTCATACAGCGGGGCCCCGCCGCGGCGCCATGAAATCAAGCACTCTCCAAGCTTCGCATTACGTGGTTGGGCAGGACATACTATCGGCGGGAGGGGGCTTTTTGGGCTTCGATCCAGGCGTCCACTTCTTGCCAATGTTGGTAGAGCCAATCGATTCGGTCGGCGTCGCTTTGCGGGACGCTCGCGGAAGGTACTCGGAAAAACCGAATGCGAATGGTGCGATCGAGCAATGCGCCGCCGATCCAATCACTCATTTTGCCGGCGCCTTCGATTCCAACGTGCGCGCAAAAAGCTACGTCGTGATCCGTTTTACGCGACAATAACGCCAACGAACCTCCAAGATGCGGAGGCAATACATTTTGCAGAGTTCGGGCACGTTCGAGTAATTCAGGGCTATTTTTAGCAATATCGGCCAGCCGCTTGGCTTGTTTTTCGGGCGTAAACCGCGTGCCTTCCGGATAAATGATGACGACGCCTTCCGGGCCGAGCTTTTCCGCAATCCACATGACTTGCTCGATGTCCGACGAATCACGTGTTCCACCTCGACGCACGAATGCCGTAGGAATACGGTGCCCGACGACATCGACACACGGATTCCACAAAACCTCGCGCTTCATGACATATCGGACGTGTTTTGCTAGCGGGTGTCCAATGACGGAAAGGGGCAGCATCGTGTCGAGAATGCTGGTATGCCGCATGAAAATGAGCACTCGGCCGCCAGCAATGTCCTCGGTGCCTTCGACGACCATACGCATGCGATATATGTAAATGGCGCATTGAACCATTGCATTGGCCCACCAAGCTTCCGCTTTGGCGGTCAAACGAATCTCACGCTCCTTTGGGGCGCCCCATAGTCGCCCGCCCCGGATAAATGCGTCAAAGAGCATGACGAGCCCAATGGGATGCAATCCAATGAGTACGACGATGGAGGCATAAAAACGCACGCGACGAAAATCTTGGCGGTGAATGATATCGATGGCCGCAAAAATGGGGACAATGACCGGGGCCAAACCGACGACGAGGGCCGTCAGCAAAAAGGTACCCGGAATGGTGAGGGCCCGTCGCGCCCAAATGGCTCCCAACGATTCAGTCAACGGCGCAGGCTCGGGTTTGGCCACGGCGTTTGTTTTCACGGAAGAAATACTGTTTGTCAAAAGAATCCCTCAAATCTCGGCCCGCGACGGCTTAGCGCGCAAGCTTTTTTCTGAAAACCGCGCGGTGACCCCAAGGGCACTCGAACGCAGTGGGTTTGGTGAGAATCCATAAAGTTGGAATGCTCGGTGGTTCGTCCGGGAATGGTCCTTCGCCATCAGTGAAATACACGATACCTTCTGGTAAATGCAAGCGGAGAAATTCGTCAGAAAAAACCTTACGTAGATCCGTCCCTCCTCGCCCAACCACATCGACAAGTCTTCCGGTAAAGGGGTAAACTCGCTGGATTTCTGCATCGCATTCGACGATGGTCATGAACGCTTGGTCGTGAATGATGCGGAGGTGTTTGGCAATTTCTTCAATTTCCGCGGTCGACATGCTCATCGATGTGTCGATTGCAATGAGCAGCCGCGGCTTGTTCATGGCGCGCGGGGACCATGCTCGCCCGGGAATTTCACCAATTCGATGCGGAAATCGGCGGCTCGGGCGCGCAAACGTGCCTACGGGCGTACGCTTTTGCGACGCAAACATGGCCAGCGCCGTTTTCCAATCGACATGATACGTGGGCGGACCAAGCCACGCATCCAGTTCTTCGAGCAGCTCGCCAGGATTTCGTCCCGCCAGAAGACCTTGATGCGGACTGTTCGGATCGTCGTTATCGCCGATCTCTTCGATGGTATGCGCCAAAAGTTGGCGCGTCTGTTCAATGGCCCCCGGTTCTCCCGCCGTTTTCTTGAACCGCCGGTGATCGTCCAATACTTCACCATCACCAAATTGCGCGCCTAGTTTGCCCGAACGGGAAGCTTCGAGCAGCTTTTCATATCGCTCGAGCGTGCTTTGTCCCGCACGTAATCCGAATCGCGCATATTTTTGCCAGATGATGGGATTGGGCAATGGTTCTTCGATGTATTCATTGGCGCTCATTTCGAGGGCCAAATCGCAAAGCTCGGGCTCGGCAACATCGGCGAATTTGGGATGGCTCAGGTGCCCAAGAACGACATGGTGCACCTCGTGCAAAAGCACTCCCCGCAAGAATTGAGGCTCGCGGAGGAACGATTCGACATTGATATGCAGGTAAAACTTGCCTTCGTAAAGCGAAACGGCCATGCGTTGGACCGAGGGATCCGCGACGGGCAGCATTTTTCCGAGCGCCGCTGCGTAATAGGGATATCGGGTCGCAAAATCGCTGTGCGTTATGAAATCGTCGAGAAATGTGCGTACGGCATCGGCCATGGTGCTCACGAAGGACGTATCGGCGTAATGCCGAGACGTTTGCAGGTCCCAACCAAATCGAGGGCCCAGCGTTCGGGCAAATCGACGAGCAGTCCGCCAAGGCTGATCCGTACAGGATTGCTGCGCTTGACATCGGCCAATTTGGGATGCCTTTCGAGAAACGAACACAATGCAGTCACGACGAACGCAATGCGATGTTGTTTGAGTGGTTCCCCAGAAAGCTGCTTGATTTTTCTTTGGGCGGTCGAACCAATGTATCGTTCGCAAAGTTCTTCCGGACGCACTTCGACGAGGGGCGAAGCCGTGGGATTTCGCCCGAATGATTCGACGAGTTTTTCCCGCTGATCACCAGGTATGTCGCCGAGAAGCGATTCGAATGCGCCGAGAGTGATGCGTCCTTCCGCGAGCAAAACGCCAGCTTCGGGACCTTCGAGCAAGCGGCAAAGTCGAGTTGTGATTTCATCGAGGCGGTCCGTTTGTCCAGACGAGGCATAACCACGGACGGTAACCGAAAGGTCGGCGCGGCGATCGTATTCGGAAAGAAGAGCGCGCACATCGAACGGCAATGAAGACGCCCACGTTCCGCGGCTGCCAATGACGATTTCCACCCACGCAGGGGGTAAATAGCCGCCGAGGGCATCGCGCAAAAGCCCGACATTTTCAATCTCGCGCGGCTGCAAGGCGCTCAAGAGGTGCGAGACGTACGTCCACGTGCGGGGAGGCACGTCGTCGAGCACGCGTTCGTGCGCTTGCGCAATGCTGACGATACCAGGATGAACGCCATTCATTTGGGCCCATCCAAGCCAGCTGGTGCGTTCGGCGCGAACGGGCAAATTCAAAAAACGAGCGCGCAGGGCCTTGTCGAGCGGGGTGACGTGATACCCATCGCTTTCGGGGTTTATCGCGGCAAAACAGGCATAACCTGGAGGCAATTCATAACCGTGCAAGCGACGGGCGCTGAGCAATTGCAACGCGGGCTGCTGAATGTAGCGCTCGGCGCGATTGAGTTCTTCGAGCATCAGAATGCCGGCTCCTTCGCGTGGAAGAATGTCGGGCAGAGCATAACGTGTGCGTCCGTTTTCAATGACGGGCAAACCCACGAGGTCGGGCGGCTCGAGCAGCGAAAGGTCGAGGACGATGTGGGCAATGCCGAGGCGATCGGCGAGTTTTTTGACGATTTCGCTCTTGCCGATGCCAGTTGGCCCTTCGAGCAACACGGGGCGACGAGCACGATAGGCGATTTCGAGCACGGCTTCGAGGCGCGGGCCGATTGGGATATGCGGAGTACGCGCTTCGGGGATGGGTGCGGGCTTGGCCACAGGGCGAGGGGGTAGCACGAACTTCCATGGACGCCACACATTCTCGCAAAGAAAAACGAATCACATGATCGTCGAACATGACACTTGCTCAACCCGTCGAAATTATCTAGGCTCGCTCAGCGAGGGCTTTTCATGAACACGACGTCCGCATTGTTAGAGCCGGCTTTGAACGCATCCGGCATTCCTCCGTATCTGTCGGGTAATTACGCTCCGATTCACACGGAGTCGTCAATCGCCAATTTGCAAGTGATTGGCGAGATTCCTCGCGATCTCGAGGGCACGTTCGTGCGTACAGGCGCCAATCCGCGATTTCGACAAGAGGGACGTCATCATTGGTTCGATGGCGACGGGATGATTCATGCAGTGCGTTTCGAGAACGGGGCCGCATCCTATACGAATCGATGGGTGCGGACGAAGGCGTTCTTGGCCGAGGAAGAAGCGGGCAAATCATTATGGCGGGGGGTGACCGAACGTCCGGATTTCACCAATCCTCTCGGGCCATTCAAAGATTCGTCGAACACGGATTTGGTTTTTCATGGCGGACGCTTGTTGTCGTTATGGTGGCTCGGGGGCGAAGTGTACGTCATTGGTTTGCCCGGGCTCGAAACTTGCGGGACCGAAAATTGGGGCGGAAAAATGCCCACGGTTTCTGCCCATCCGAAAGTCGATGCCATTACGGGGGAGCTGCTCGTCTTCGATTACAAGCCATTTCCACCTTATTTGACGTACGCGGTCATGTCGCCGACCGGGGAGCTCGTGCACCACACAACCGTCGATTTACCTGGGCCCAGGTTGCAACACGATCTGGCGATCACCGAGCATTACACGCTCTTTTTCGACATGACGTTGATGTGGGAGCCGGAGCTCTTGAAGGTGGGCAAGACGCGGGTCAAGTTTTTCCGGGACCAACCGGGAAGGATTGGGATTCTGCCTCGTCATGCCCCGGGCAGTGAAATTCGGTGGTTCGAGGTGACGCCTTATTACATGTATCACACGATCAATGCGTGGGAAGAAGGCGATAAGGTCGTTCTTTTGGGGTGCAAGATCGAAGCGCCGCTGGTCGGGGATCCTCTGAATCCGCCGCGCGATGTGCCGGCAATTGGGTTTCTCCGTCTCGAACCGTGTTTGTATCGCTGGGAATTCGATTTGAAAACGGGTGGCGTGAAAGAAACGAAGCTCGATGATGTCGTGGCCGAGTTTCCGCGAATGGATAATCGCGTATTGGGCCGGAAAACTCGGTACAGTTATCGTCAGCGATTTGCCCAGGAGCCGACGCTTCTGTTCGACGGAGTTGTCAAGCACGACACGGAAACCGATAGCAGCACGACGCATTCGTATCCGAAAGGGTTTTTCGGGAGCGAGACGGTTTTTGCGCCGCGAACTGGTTCCAAATCGGAGGACGACGGGTATCTCGTGACGTTTGTCGTGGAAGAAGCGACGGGCAAGAGCGAAGCTTGGGTGCTGGATGCGCAAAATATGACGGCGCCGCCAGTTGCGCGGGTCGAGATTCCGCAACGCATACCAACGGGGTATCATGCGTGGTGGGTAGGGGCGGGGGCGTAGTTTGTCCTCGCGTAACGTCGCGTTGGGTAAAGAGGTCGGGTTTGGCACGCCGCCCCAATGAGACGCGATGCGCGGGGCGTGGGGGATGTCACTCGAGACAACCACGTTGAACGCCGCTTCGTCCAATGGCATTTCATAAATGAGTTGACATCCAAACCGCATGTGGGCGACCATCGCGGATAAACTTCAATGGTCCTCGCGCGCGACGCAACAAATCCAGAGGCTCCGACCACTGCCGGAGTTTTGGCGATTGATGCGACGACAACGACTGAATTCAGCCACGACGAAGACGAGAAGCACACACGTCCTGCAGGTTGGTCCGCCATGACGGCCGATGCTCTGATGACC
>DAOMZH010000173.1:0-7244 GCA_035437985.1 Polyangium sp. (in: bacteria)
TCAGTCTCTTTGGCGTAGCCAAAGAGATTGTGAGACCCGACGGCGAGCCCCCATCGCAAACAAAAGCCTCGCGTAGCGCGCTTGTTAGCGCGCGAAGCGAGGGTTCAAATCTGCCCATTCACTCAGGCCAAACTCTCACATCGCCCGAATCTTCTTGAGCGCGGCGTCCATTCCGCCGAGCAAAGATTCGGGATTCGCTTCGTCGTAGAAATACAAATATTGCGGTCGCGGCGCATGGACGTCGGGGAGGATTTTACCTTCCGAACTCAAGAAAAACGTGCGCGGAACATAGGTACCGTCGGGCGAATGAGCCGTGCTGATATCGGGCACTTCATCCGCATTCAAACGAATCATGATGAAATCTTTGGACCGTGTGACCACGCGCGGATCCGAAAAAACTTTGCTGTAATTGCGACAATGCGGGCACCAATTCGTGAAGAATACCAGACAAACGGGCTTATTTTCTTTTTTGGCTTTCGCCATGCCCGCTTCATAGGTTTGCCAAGCAATACCCGTCTCGTTCCAATCTTCTTTTTGCTGTTTCGGTGCGGCCGGAGGAGGCGTGGGCGCGGCTGCAACCGTCGTCGCTACGGTCGGAGGTGGCGCTGCGGGCGCTTGTACCTGAGCCACGACCGGATCGGCATGAGGCTCCGGCGGACTGTCTTTGCACGAGGCGTAAATCAAACCCAGCAAAGCCAGGATCGAACCACCAGCAGCAGCAAGGCTAGCCCATGACCCTCCGGAGGGATTGCCACGTTTGGGTTTGCCGCTCCGAGCCTTGCGCAAAGATGCCTTTTTCGTCACGAGCTTACGTCTAGCCCGGTTGCATGACGTCGTCCACTGATGTGCTTCGATTTGAATCGTTCGCGACGTTGTGTATCATGCGGCAACCCATGGAAAGCGTGACCGAGAGCGAGACCGACGGCACTGAGACGGACAACGCTGAGCCCCTCGATCGAGAGGCCGAGTTCCATCGAGGTCTCGAAGCCTATCGCGCATTTTGCCATTTCGATGCGCAAGACATCTGGACGGTGGTTTATCAGAGCGAAGAAAACGAGACGACGCGCCGTTTTCTCCAGGCTCTGATTCAAGTCACCAACGCGATGCATAAAGTCCGGCACAACGGAGAGCTTCGTGGTGCTCTGCACTTGCTCGAACGCGCGCTCATCAAACTCGACGATCTTCCCGATGTTTACGGCGGCATCGACCTCGCCACATTTCGCGATGCCACACGCGTCTGCTTGGCCGAAGTTGCTCGGCTCCTGTCGATCAAGAGCATCCATCTCGCCATCTCGTACATTCCGCCGCTGCACATCATCGAAACGTGCCCCGTGCTCGAACCTCGCCCAGCTGCTCCTCCAGGAGCTGACCCGGAAAAACTCTGGGTGGAAGGCGTCGAGGCTTATCGCAATGGCCGCTACTTCGCAGCGCATGAACTCTGGGAAGAAAGCCGTCGTCAACGCTCCGAGGATCAAGAGGACAATCGCCGATTGCTCAAAGCTCTGATTCTCATCGCTACGGCCATGCACAAACTTCATCGTGCAAAAAGCGCCACTGGTGCGGCCCAACTGCTCGAAGTTGCCCTCGTTCGATTGCGCGATACGGCCGAAAATACGCTCGGCGTGAGCGTGGCCGAACTCATCACCGACGTGGAGCGCATTCACATCGCCGTCGAAGAAGTTTCTTCCCGCAGCCCCGTCACGATCGACCCAGCGCACGTGCCACAAATCCGAACCCAATCCTGAACTGCATCTCGGGTTTGTTTGTCGAGACAATCAACGAAAACGTCCGCGACCATTTGCCGCTCCGGCGCGACCGCCCGACTTTTTCCCTCGCGCTGCACTTGCGCCCTTGCCTCCACGGCCTGCTCCTTTTGCCGCTTTCGGTTCCGGAGCACCGGCCGCACTCCCGCCACTGTCTTCGAGTTCTCCTTTGAGGATTCGAAGTTGATCGCGTAGCCGAGCGGCTTTTTCGAACTCCAAGTTTTCCGCGGCGAGGAACATTTCTTGACGTAGCGCTTCGATTCGTTCCGCCAAATCGACGCTCGAGGAAATCGAGGCGGCTTTATCCGTTGGTGCACCTACGTTTTTCGGAACGGCGTAATAGTCTCGAGAACCGGACGTTGGCGACAAATCCAAGATCGCTTTGGTGACGGTCGCTGGGGTAATGCCATGCGCTTCGTTGTAAGCCTTTTGCAAGGCTCGACGACGGTTTGTCTCTTGGATCGCGCGCTTCATCGACTCCGTCTCGCGATCCGCATACATGATCACTTCGCCCCGTACGTTACGGGCGGCGCGACCAATGGTTTGGATGAGCGATCGGGCGCTGCGCAAAAACCCTTCTTTGTCCGCATCGAGAATTGCTACCAGCGACACTTCGGGCAGATCGAGACCTTCGCGCAGAAGGTTGATCCCAACCAGCACGTCGAACTCACCCCGGCGCAAATCTCGGAGAATCTCGATACGTTCCAACGTCTCGATATCCGAGTGCAGGTATCGCACTTTCACGCCGAGCTCGGTGTAGTACTCGGTCAAATCCTCGGCCATGCGCTTGGTCAAGGTCGTGACGAGCACGCGTTCGTTGTTTGAAACTCGTCCCCGAATGCGTTCCAGGAGGTCATCGACCTGGCCCCCGACAGGGCGCACATCAATGATGGGATCGTTGAGTCCCGTGGGGCGAATGATTTGCTCTACGACTACGCCGCCCGTCTTGTTGACTTCGTAATCTCCAGGTGTGGCGCTGACGAACAGCACTTTGTTGTAGTGCTTCTCGAATTCTTCGAACTGCAACGGTCGATTGTCGAGCGCGCTTGGAAGCCGGAAACCGTAGTCGACCAAGGTTTCTTTGCGCGCGCGATCGCCGCGGTACATGGCGCCGATCTGCGGAATCGTTTGATGCGATTCGTCGAGAATCAGCAAAAAGTCCTTTGGAAAATAATCGATCAGGGTCGGCGGAGGTTCGCCGGTTTTGCGTCCCGACAGATGCCGCGAGTAGTTCTCGATGCCGTTACAGAAGCCCATCTGTTCGAGCATTTCGAGGTCGTACATCGTGCGTTGCTCGATGCGTTGTTTTTCCAGGAACCGTCCGGCTTTGTCGTAAAAGTCGAGTCGGTCGCGGAGTTCTTCGCGAATGGCGGCAATGGCCGTGCGCAGCTGTTGTTGTTCGGTGACGTAGTGCGATCCGGGGTAAATCGCGACGCGATCGATTTCCCGAATGACCCGGCCGCGGAGCGGATCGACTTCTTTGATCGATTCGATCTCGTCCCCGAAAAACTCCACCCGAATGGCGACGCTTTCTTCGTAGGCCGGAAAGATCTCCACAATGTCGCCGCGCACGCGAAACGTTCCGCGATGAAAGTCGATGTCATTGCGGTCGTATTGAATGTCGACGAGGCGCCGAAGCAGTTCGTCTCGGCGTAACTCGAGACCTCGTTCCATCTTGATCAAGAGCCCGTGATAACTCTCGGCCGAACCAATGCCGTAAATGCAGCTCACGGAAGCGACGATGAGCACATCCGGGCGCGAGAGCAGCGCGTGGGTGGCTGCGTGGCGCATGCGATCGATCGCGTCGTTGATGATCGCGTCTTTCTCGATGAACGTGTCGCTCGAAGGGACGTAGGCTTCGGGTTGGTAGTAGTCGTAGTAGCTGACGAAGTAGTGAACGGCGTTGTTTGGAAATAGGTCCCGCATCTCGCCATAAAGTTGCGCGGCGAGCGTTTTGTTGGGGGCCATGACGAGCGTGGGGAGTTGCAGCCGCTCGATGACTTTGGCCGCGGTGAATGTTTTTCCGCTTCCGGTGACGCCGAGCAAACATTGAAACTGCTCGGGACCCTGGAAACTCGTACAAATCTCTTCGATAGCCCGAGGTTGATCACCGCGTGGCTCAAAAGGCGATACCAATTCAAAACGTTTTGACACAGGGGTTCGCAACGTAGTCGGCGAATCCCCAATGTGCAACCCGAGCAGGGTCGCGTTCGCCCCAAATCCCATACGCCTTCTCCCACGTCGCTCTGCGTGCTACCTCGGAGAACCACGTTTGGAGGGTTTTTCCCGTGCAAGCATCTGCCCCAAGTGTTCTCGACGGCCATCCCTACGCGGATTTTCTCGACAAAGTCGAAAAACCCGCCCGTTACACCGGAGGGGAAGTCGGGTCGATCTTCAAAGATTGGTCGACGGTCGAGGCCAAGGTTTGTCTTGCATTCCCAGATGTGTACGACATTGGAATGAGCCACCTGGGTTTCAAGATTCTTTACGACATCTTGAACCGCGACTCCCGGACGCTCGCCGAACGTTGTTACACGCCGTGGATCGACGTCGAAGCAGAATTACGAAGTCGAAACATTCCGCTCGTTTCGCTCGAAACTCGTCGCCCTTTGCGCGACTTCGATGTCGTGGGTTTTTCTCTCCAATTCGAACTGACCTACACCAACATCCTCACCATGCTCGACCTCGGGCGCATTCCTTTACGCGCGGAAGATCGTGGCGAACAGGATCCATTGGTGATTGCTGGAGGTCCCACGGCCACGCATCCCGAACCCGTATCGGCATTCATCGATGCCTTCGTCATTGGCGACGGGGAAGAAAAAGCAACGCAAGTAGCGCTGACTTGGGTGCGTTTGAAACGAGAAGGTCTCTCGCGTCGGGAGCGCCTCGTGGCGCTTGCGCGCCTCGGTGCAGTTTACGTTCCGTCACTTTACAAAACGGGAGTCGATCCGGACACGGGGTTCGAGGTGGTGGTTGGTCCGGTAGAACCAGGTTTGCCCATGCCGGTTTCTCGCGCGTTGGTGGACCTCGAGAAGTATCCGTTTCCGGCGAAAACCCCGACGGGCGGCCCCGAAGCCATTTTCGATCGGGTGTCGATCGAGGTGGCGCGTGGGTGCACGGAGGGTTGTCGGTTTTGCCAAGCGGGGATGATCTATCGGCCGGTGCGGGAGCGAGATCCGCAGCAGATCATCGATACGGTGCTCGAAGCCGTGCAAGCCTCGGGCAACGACGAAGTGTCGCTGACGGCGCTGAGTACCGCGGATGTTTCGTGCATCTCGCCGCTCATCAAAACGATCGCCGACAAACTCGCGCAACAACGAGTGAGTTTGTCCGTCGCGTCGCTGCGGGCCTATGGGCTCGAATCCGAACTCTTGGATGAGCTACGGCGCGTTCGTGCGTCCGGACTAACGTTTGCCCCGGAAGCGGGTTCGCAACGGATGCGGGACGTCATCAACAAGAACGTCACCGAAGAGCAGCTCTTGGAGACTGCCGAGCGCGTGTTTTCGCGTGGGTGGGATCGGATGAAGCTTTACTCGATGATCGGTTTGCCCACGGAGCAAGACGAGGACGTTTCGGCGATCGTGGACATGGGGGCGCGGGCGGCCGCGGTGGGGCGAAAGCTCGGGAAAAAAGGCGCCGAAGTGACGGTGAGCGTGTCGACGCACGTGCCCAAACCGCACACGCCGTTTCAGTGGGCCGCGATGGACACGCTGGAGCAAGTGGCCCACAAGCAAAGTTTGCTCAGACAAACGGTCAAGCAATACCGCGCGGTAAAGCTGAAGGTGCATGGTGCTGTCGCGAGTGTGCTCGAGGGCGTGTTTGCGCGAGGGGATCGGTCGTTGTGCAACGTGCTGGAACATGCGTACTTGCACGGGGCGCGATTCGATTCGTGGGACGAACGTTTGCGGCTCGATGTGTGGGAAGAGGCGTTTACGAAGTTCAACATCGATCGTTCGCGGTTTCTCGGGACGATCCCGGTGACGGCGCGTTTGCCGTGGGACCACATCGATGTGGGGCTCGAAGAAGGCTTTTTGGCGAAGGAATATCGCAAGGCGTTGCAGAGCCGATTGAGTCCTCCGTGTGGCAAAGCGGCGGGGATGTTCATTCACCACACGAACGTGGAAGATGCGGTCGCGGACAAACGAAAGCTGGTTTGTTACGACTGCGGAGTGGCGTGCGACATGTCGCAGATGCGGAGCGAACGGGTCAGTTTTTTGACGAAACTTGGAGCTGAAAAACGTCTGCCCCTGTTCCAAGAAAAACCGATCGTCGTGACGACTCCGCCGTTGTCGGATGATGCTCCGAAGGTCGAGCCGATGCGGGGTCGAGGGGGTTTTCGGTATCGTTTCCGATTTGCGAAGACGGGCGTGATGGCGTTGCTTGGGCACTTGGACGTGGTGCGGGAACTTCCGCGCGTGTTCAAGCGGGTAGACGAGACAACGGTGTACACGAAGGGGTTCCATCCGAAGCCGGACATGACGTTTAGTCCGGCGTTGTCGCTGGGTGTGGCGAGCCTTGATGAATATGTGGACATTCGTTTGGCGCGGGAGATGAATTCGTTGGAGCTCGAAGGACTTGTTTCACGCATGAACGATGCTTCGCCGGCGGGTTTGCGGTTTCTCGGAGCTGCTTTGCTCGGGGCGGATGACCCGGCCATCTCGCGGGTGGTCGTGGGAGCGCGTTATGTGATCGCGTTTGCCCGTGCGGCGATTGATGTGGTGGAGGGTCAACGTGCGGAGGAGGTGATTGCGGAGAAGGCGCGGGTGGCGATGGCCGCGACGAACCTACCGATTCGGCGCAACATCGAAGGCATTGGCAAGACGGTTGATGTGCGGCAGTACTTGGTGCGTGCGGAGGCTGGTGGTGCCGAGGCGCAGGATGCGCTGCGTCGAGCGGGCATTTTGGGGGATCTCGTGGCGCTGGACGTGCTCGTGTCGATCACGGGGTCGGGTGCGGCGAAGGCTTCCGAGGTAGCGGCGGTGATCATGGGGGATGGTGTGACACCGCCTCCGCATCGCAGTGTGCGGCTCGAGTTGTTCGGAGGAGTTCCGGACAAACGTTTGATGCCGCTGGATTTGCCGTCGTTGCGGCGCGTGCCAGTGCGTGCGGAAGCTGTGGTGGAACTGGTGGAGCCGGTGCCCGGTCCGGCTTGAGACATCGGTCTCAGCCCGGTTTTCACGCACACGCGGGACCCCGAACTCGCCCGCTGCGCGGGCTCAGACAGCGGGGTCCCCCCCGCGTGCGCATGAAAATTCGGGCTTCGCCCTCAACGTTACATTTGAAGACCAGGCCTCGGTTTGTCCCCCCGGGGGTTTGGGGGCAGAGCCGTTGGGTCAGTCTCTTTGGCGCAGCCAAAGAGATTGTGAGACCCAACGGCGAGCCCCCATCGAAAACAAAACTCTCGCGTAGCGCGCTTGTTAGCGCGCGAAGCGAGGGCCGTACTCACCGGTCGTGGTGGCAATTTGATCGCGTAGCGCGCTT
>DAOMZH010000173.1:7344-14763 GCA_035437985.1 Polyangium sp. (in: bacteria)
GTTAGCGCGCGAAGCGAGGGTCGTACTCACCGGGCCTGTTGCCAAATTGAACGCGTAGCGCGCTTGTTAGCGCGCGAAGCGAGGGTCGTACTCACCGGGCCTGTTGCCAAATTGAACGCGCCCAACTCACCGGCCCCGGCCTCCATCTAGCCAACCTGGACGTTTTATGTCCGAGGCTCGAAAGTGCGCTTGGCGCTCCGCGGTGGTGCGACAGCGATGTCAGGGGCGCGTGTTGAAATAGCCTGCGTGCGCGACGATTTCGCCTCGATTCTCGATGCGGCACCGGTCTTGCTCAGTCTGCTGGGCGGAGCGCAACAACGTTCCTTGCTTGGCTTTCTTCGCTTTTGCTCGGTCACCCGGCGGCGGCGTGCGGCTGTAGCACGCCGGTGGACAAGGACAACGCCGCCGCCGGGGACCCAATTTCTCGATAGTCTCATGCACGTGACGTCGAGCGATCCCTCCCATCGTTTGCAACACAAAGAATCGGCCGAAGTTGCGGGTGTGCTCGGGGCGGCCGTGGCGCATGAACTTCGGAACATGCTTGCGTCGGCAGCGTCCTCGATTTTTTTGGCGAAACGCGACCTCGACAAACGCGAGTGTTTGGCCAGTCATTTGGATTCGGCCGAAGCGGAACTCGAGCGTTGCCAAGACGTCATCGAACGCGTCTTGCGCCTCGTTCGCGGGGAACCGATTCATCGTGAACCCACACGGATCGCAGACATCGTGGCCCAAGCACAACGCAACGTGCGAGGTTCGTCCGTGCGCATCGAGCAGCAGATCGAGCCTGCGGATATCGAGATTTCCTGTGAACCACTGCTCGCCGAACGTTTGCTCACCAATCTTTTCAGCAACGCGATCGAAGCCTTGGGTCCGGGTTCGTCAGGGACGATCTTCGTGCGCGCGTACGTGGACAAACTAGCCGTCATCATGGACGTGGAAGACGACGGTCCCGGGTTTGCCCCGGAAGTGTTGGCGCGTTTGTTCGAGCCAGGGGTGACGACGAAATCGACAGGGACGGGTTTGGGACTCGTGCTTTGCCGTTCCATCGTGCGCGTGCATGGCGGTGACATGTACGTGCAGCAAGCGCCCTCGGGTGGCGCATTGGTGCGCTGCGTGTTCGTCCAAGAAAACTCGGCGGGCTGATTTGGTCGTCGGCTACCGACGCACGCGACTGCCGCGGACGAGTTCGGTGACGGCTTCGCCCAAGCCTTCGAGCGTCAGTTGAAACATAGGAAAAACGTCGCGGATGACTTGCGCCGTTCCCATGGTCCAGCCGCTTGGCGGATCGGGGTTGAGCCAGATGCTGCGTTCGAAGTGTTCGCGGAGCATGACGAGCCACTTGATCCCTGCGACATGCGCATCTTCACCCCAGCCTGCGGATCCAAGGAGTTCGTACGGAGCCATCGACGCATCGCCGACCATGACGAGCTTGTAGTGTTTGCCGCATTCATTGATCAGGTCGCGCACGTTGATGGGATCTTTGAAGCCTTCGGTCTTGAAGACTTTGCCGTACACGCAGTTGTGAAAGTAGTACGTGCGCAGTTCTTTCCAGTGCGTGGCGCGTTTGGCGGCGCTGAACAGTTGCGACACGGTGTGCGCGTAAGGATCCATCGATCCTCCGACGTCCATCATCAAGAGAACGCGCGTATTCGGCCGGCGCGGGGGTCTCGTGACCACTTCCAGCTCACCTGCGTTGCGCGCCGTGGCATCGATCGTTGCTTCGACGTCGAGCTCTTCATCGATGCCCTCCCTGGTAAAACCTCGCAATTTCCGCAGGGCCACTTCGAGTTGTCGGACATCGAGCGTCAGGTCTGTCCTGTACGAACGGTACTTTCGGGCATCGGCGGTGTGGATGGCACTTCGTCCACCTGAACCACCTCCCACGCTGATTCCGGAAGGATGAAATCCGTTTCGTCCGAAGGGCGACGTTCCTCCAGTTCCGATCCAGCGATTGCCTCCGTCGTGGCGTTCTTTCTGTTCTTTGAGGCGCTCTTCGAATTGTTTGAGGACTTCTTCCAGGTCGAGCGCTTCGATCATCGACTTTTCTTCGTCGGTCAGTTCGCGCATCTTTTTGGGGTTTTTCAACCAGTCGGCGAGTTCGTCGGCGATCTTTTTTGCTTCGACGTACACGCCCTTGAAGTGTTTGGCGAAAGCAAGGTCGAAGTCGTCGAGTTGCGATTCGGAATGCACACAGAGGGCTCGGGCGACGTGGTAAAACCCATCGAGGGACGATTCGTGGAGGCCCGCGGCAAGAGCGTCACTCAAGGCGAGCACTTCTTGCGTTCCTACGGGGACTTTTCGCGCCCTCAGCTCGTAGATGAAGTCGACGAACATTTTGCCCTCAGCATAGGCCCCTTGGGCATGCGATGCTCGCGATCTTTGTCGCCCCGATCATGAAACGACTTCGAGCACTCGACCTCCCCATGCTCGCGCCAGTTGTGTATCGTGCGGTTGATGGCGAACAAGGATGAACTGATTCAATCCGTCAAGAACATCGTCAAGCTCTGGCGCGACGGAAAACTCGCGGAGGCCTACGCGGGGTATCGGAATTTGTTTTCGACGCCGGAATTTGCGGAACACCGTCCCGAGGATCAACGCAGCGCTTTGAAGCTCATGGTGTTGGCCAAAGGCGCGCCGGATCCCGAGCGTCCCACGCCTGAAATGGTCGAGGCCCATGATGCAGCCGTCGGACATTTGACGGAGTTGATCTCGAAATTTGGCGACCCAGGGGATCACGAAATGCTCGGGGTTTGCCACCTCGTACTGGGAAATCCAGAAAGTGCGAGTGCGGTATTGCGAGCTGGTTTGGCAATCGAGCGGGTGCGGAATCCACAGTCGGATCTGTGCGGTTCGCTGATGAAACGCATCAGCTTGATCTAGGCCGCAGGACGAGCACGGGTTTCACGCGAAGCATCAGACAAGCCGTTCACATTTCGGGAGGCGCATTTGCTACGATGCGCCAAGATCGCGATTTGGCGCAGTGTTTGGGGCGTGAAATCGTGCGTCAGTCGAGCCGCGAACAGCAGGGAGACGCATGCACATCATCACAGTGGCTAGCCAAAAAGGGGGCGTGGGTAAAACCACGATGTCCCTGAACCTTGGTCTGGCCCTCGCGCGCGCTGGTAATCGCACCTTGCTGATGGAACTCGATGCCCAAGGAAGTTTGTGTTTGTCCCTGGGTTTGCCGGATCGAGCTCGTCCAGGCATCGCGGAAGTGCTGACGGGGGCCGAGCACGTCCTGAACGTGCTCCTCAAGACACGCGATCCACAGCTTCATGTGCTCAGTGTCGGGCGCGTGGATCCGACGACGGTGGCTGGATTCGAAGACGCTCTCGCCCGTAGCGGGACGCTGGTTGGCATGATGCGCCAACTCGAAGACGACTTTGATTTGACCCTCATCGATTGTCCGGCCGGACTCGGCAAAGTGACGACGAGGTCGCTGGAAATGTCGTCGCACGTGCTTTCGCCGCTGCAAGCAGAGCCATTGGCGCTCCGTTCGCTGGGACAATTTTTGGCGCTCGTCGATCGTATACGTGCCGAGAAAAACCCGAACCTGAAGCTGCTCGGGATTGTCTTGTCCATGTTCGATCGCACCGCACCTGCGTCGCTCGAAGTCGCCGAAACTTTGTGGACCAAGTTTCCTGCGGGCATGATCTTCGACAGCGTGATTCCCCGTGATGATATTTTTCTCGAAGCGTCGCTTCGGGGTTCGCCGCTGTTGCTCATGCAGAAGCGTCCGCCCCCTTTGGCGCGTCTTTTTGATCAGCTGGCGACGGACGTGATGGATCGAATCGATGCCGATAGAGGTGACAAGGAGGACGATGATGGCCCGATCCCGCTCCTCGTTTGATTTCGATCTCTCGAACGCGATTGCTTCGGCGACCTCGTTGGCGAACGACGACAAGGCGAAAAAAACAGCGGGCTCTGATGCTGCGCCTTCCTCTGGACTCGTTTCGTTTTCGCCGCCGAGTGGGGCGCATTCCGCGCAAGCCGCGCAAGCCGCGCAAGCCGCGCATGTGGAGGCACCATTGCCCCCGTTGCCACCTCCGCCCGCTGTTCCGCGACCGCCGGGAATGCCGTCGCTTTCGGTGCCGCCGCCGAGCATTGATGGTTCAGCGCCGAGCGAGGCATCGCGCACATTGCCGAAGCTTCCCGATTTGACGAATGTGAAGAACATGCTCGAGCGGTGCGAGCGCATCGTGCAATGGATTGGGGATGCGACGGGGGCGGTGAATGTATTTCTTGCGGACGCCGCGGGTTTGCCCTTGGCTGGTTCCGTGCAAGAAACGGAAACTCGTTTGGCGGGGTCAGGTTTGGTCGCGTCATCGATTGCGACACTCGCGTCCGCGGTGCCGGGCACTCCGTCGCCACAATTCGAATTGCATATTGGCGAAGGTCCGTATTATCAAATCATTGGCTTCAAGGCTGGAAATACGTTGTTCATCGTGGGATTGAATCGCCACTCGCCGCTCACGCCGCGGCAGGCGCATGCCATTCGATTGGCATGTCGTTATGCGCTCGGAGATTTGACGTCGGCGTAAGGTGCCGTTGCCACGCGAAGATCTGGAAAAAGCTTTGACGCAGACTTGATCCGCGGTCATTGCGGAGGCCCTTGATTTTGCCGGTCATCTCGTCTACGAGCTGTTTCCGGGCCAATCGAGTAGCCCCTTCGTCCCCGAGGTCCATCGTGCGAAACCGTTCTTTTAGTGCATTATCGCTAGGGTTGCTGATTGCAGCTGCTGGTTGCGGACAAACGTCATCGGAGCCAGCTGACGTTCCTGGAACGTCGACCGTGATTTCTTTGGAGTCGATGAGTATCGACATTCGTCGGCCCGATGCGGGCATTCCCGACGCACTGCGTATCAAATCGAGTGATATTGCAGCGCAGCGTGTCGTGCTCGTGAAATATCCGGGACCGATTACGGCGGAGCAGGATCAATCTTTGCGACGGACAGCGGAGCGAGTCTACACGTATTTGCCCGAATTCAGTTATCTGGTTCGCAAACCTGCAGGAATGGCGCTTGCGGATTTTCAGCGGAGCGCCGGAGCCACCTGGGTTGGTCCCTATCAACCGCAATACAAATTGTCGCGAGCGATTTCGGCTGTGACGCCGCAAAGTGCGGTTGCTGCAGCGAATACGCAACGAATTGTGATGTTACAAGCGTATCCCGATGCGCAAATCGAGGACGTGGTTTCGCGAATTCGCGGGCTGGGCATAAGAGAAGTCGCGGGTCATGGGCAAGGGGCGTTTTTCTCGAAAATTCGATTGCTCTTGACCGAGCAAGAAATCCTGCAATTCCGAGAGGCCATTGCGCAAATACCGGAAGTGTTTTGGGTCGATGTCGAGGGGCGCTTGGTTTTGCTCAACGATACCACGATTTGGGTGGGACAATCGGGTTTGGCTGGAGGACAAACGACGCCGCTCTTCTCCAAGGGTTTGTACGGACAAGGGCAAGTCGTCGCGATCCTCGATACCGGCATCGATCCGGACATGTGTTATTTCCGCGATACGGCGCTCGGTTTGCCTCCTCGTAACGAATGTAATGGGGGCACGGTCGTCAATACGAACCAGCGCAAAGTCCTCGCGGTCGACTTCTTGTATTCGCAAGAATGCAATGGTGGTATCAGCAATACCGAATGGGACAATCAAGATCACGGCACGCACGTAGCGGGTACGGTGGCCGGTGACAACTTCGCCAATCTGCTCACGCACGATATGGGTGACGGTATGGCCCCAGGCGCGAAACTCGTGATTCAAGATGGTGGGTATGCGGTGAATAACTGTGCCGATTTGCCGGGCATTGGTTGTCCTGTGGTCGACTTGAATCCGATCTTTCAGCAAACGTACACACAAGGGGCGCGGATTCATTCCAATTCTTGGGGCGACAACGAAAACGCGCCCATCCAGAATGATTACACGGCCGCATCGCAAGATGCCGACGAATTCATGTGGAACCACAAGGATTTCCTCATTGTCTTCGCGGCCGGAAATTCAGGACCCGCAGATACGACGGTCTCGAGTCCCTCGACGGGTAAGAGTGTTCTTTCCGTGGGCTCGACATTGCGGGGAACGAGCGCGGACACGATGTCGAGTTTTTCGAGCTGCGGAAAAACCGACGACAATCGAATCAAGCCGGAAATCGTGGTTCCGGGATCGAATATCGTTTCGGCCAACAGCGACAACAATGCAGCGAGCAACAACTGCAATACGCGGACGATGAGCGGCACGAGTATGGCGACTCCGGGAGCCGCGGGCTTTGCGGCTTTGGTTCGTCAATATTACACGGACGGTTGGTATCCAACGGGTGCAGCGGTTGCTGCGAATGGATTCACGCCATCAGCTTCCTTGCTGCGGGCATCGCTCGTCAATTCTGGCAATCGTTTGTCGACGGCTACGCCCATTCCGGGGAATTGCCAGGGATGGGGCCGGGTTTTACTGGACGATACGCTGTTCTTTACGGGGGATGCGCGCAAGCTGTTCGCGAAAGATGATACGACGGGTTTTGCCCAAGGTTCGACGAACGAAACCCATACCTACAACTTCTCGGTTGGTACGGGAATGGCTTTCAAGGCCACGCTGGCGTGGACGGATTTCCCGTCGACGCCTGCAGCCATGCCGCACATCAACAACGATATCGATTTGGAAGTCACGGGTCCTGGCGGAACGTATTTCGGCAATGTCTTTACGGCGGGGCAATCGACGACTGGAGGCGCTGCGGATCGGATCAATACGCTCGAGCAAGTCGTGCTGAACACGCCGACGGCGGGAACGTATACGGTGAAAGTCCGTTCGTTCAACATTCCCAATGGTCCGCAGCCGTATTCGTTGGTCGTTACCGCGAATTTGGTCACCTCGGGAGCGCTCGGGGCGCCTTGTGCGACGGCGACCGAATGTTCTTCGGGCTTTTGCGTCGACGGCGTTTGTTGCAATACGGCGTGTAGCGCGGGAGCCTGCGATGCTTGCTCGGTGGCGGCTGGAGGCACGCAAAATGGCACGTGTCAGCTCTTGACGGGTACGGCGTGCAACGACGGTAATGGTTGTACGCAGACGGATACGTGTAATGCGGGCACGTGCGTGGGCGCGAATCCCGTGGTTTGCGCGGCATCGGATTCGTGTCACGACGTGGGTACGTGTAATGCGGCGACGGGTATGTGCACGAACCCGGCCAAACCCGACGGTACAGCATGCAATGACAACAATGCATGCACGCAAACGGACGCGTGTAATGCGGGCACGTGCACCGGAGCGAATCCGGTGGTTTGCGCGGCATCGGATTCCTGTCACGACGTGGGCACGTGTAATGCGGCGACGGGCATGTGCAGCAACCCGGCCAAACCCGATGGCTCTGCATGCAATGACGGCAATGCGTGTACACAGACGGATGCGTGTAACGCGGGCACGTGTGCAGGCCGAAATCC
>DAOMZH010000174.1:0-14733 GCA_035437985.1 Polyangium sp. (in: bacteria)
CAAATGTTCCCGATATGCCCCCGGCCTCTGCCGTAAAATAAGCAATCGCGGAAAGACGCAATTTTTTGGCCTCGCCAAGACGCCCGAGAAGCAGCGCGATTTCCGCGGCTTGCTCGAAACCTTCCGCAATGGCCTCGAGATGACCGTGGCGATCGCGAATGGCCTCTTGGAGGTGGTCCGATACGCTCGCACACCACGGCTCGAGCGGCCCACGCGGAGGAAAGTGGGGAGCGGTGAGGTATTCGTCATAGAGATAGGGTGAAGACATGGCGATTCTCGACCCCGAGCGTTTCAGCGCGGATACGCGCATGGAATTGGCCTTTCTGTGAGCATGCGTATCAGGCTGCTGCGCGAACTGGTGCTTCGGTCAGCCTCACTCAGCGTACTGAAGTATGCTTCGTGTCGGCTTCCCTAGCCCCAATTCGCTCGCAACGCCTGATAGGCATGCTCAAAAAGCGTCCGACGAATGCACGAAGAAACATGCCCGCCGCTATGGACGGGCGCCTCGGTAGAAGGCGCAATCGGGGCGGTTTGTCCTACCCCTACGTCTAAGATTGAATTGTTACCGATAACTGCGGACGTTCAGTATCGGCAAGGAATAAAATAATCGAATTCGACCGCAGGCGCAATGAATTGATCGCTGAGATAGGACATTATTCGTCCGATCTTCGATGGGCCGCGAAATGGGGGCATTTGGCGCGCAATCGAATTGGCTGCATGTAAATGCGTTCGCGGCGAGCGCGATCGATCGAAATGTCAGGCGAAGCAAGAAAAAGATCAGCCTAGATCGGTCATATTTCGACCGAGCCCGCGGGAGGTGGTTTGGGAGGTTGTTTCAGACCGCTGCAGCGCGCCCGGCACGGATCTTGGCGATTTCGGCAATGATCGCGCGCGCTTCGGGTTCGGTGATGAACCCCGTCTTTTTTGCCAGGAACATGAAGCCTTCGTCGACGGAAGACGCAATCGTCCAAGGAAAAATCACCCGCGACATGGTTTGCATTGCCCGAATGGCCGCACGAATCGCACTGTTTTTCAGCCCCGTGCCTTCGAGAATAAAGGCGTGGGCCAAAATCTGCCGCTCGATCGAGCGCGTATGACGCGCAAAAAAGTCCGCCGTGGCGCGGTCGGGCTGGGACGTGTCTTCAGCTGTCAGAACGACGAAAACAATGCCGCCAGGAAGCCCCTTCGCCATTGTTTCGAGATGCTCGAATGCGCGTTGGGCTTGCGGGATCGTGGGCGTGCGTTTCCAAAACAAGAGAAAAACCGGCTCTTGCACCGCACAAATGACGTCCTGATGTTCGTAGACGATCTGCACGTCGCGCACGCTAGCAAACTTTTCGGTCTGCGGAAAGCAATCTGTCGACTCCCTCGACGACGACAGTTTGCTCGTTTCAAGACATGTAACTTACCCCGCAATCCAGCCGCTCGAGTCTCGGCGGTTTGCGTCTCGACTGGCCATCGAGTGAGCGTGACATCCGACCCATTTCGCATTACGTTGCGCGCACTCGAGGTTTTACATGAAAATCGCACTCGTGAATTCGAGAAAACCACGTGCGTTTCATCCAGATGAATCTTGGTTGGCATGGACGATGGCTCTTGGTCAGGCGGTCGCTATGGAGGGCTTGACGTTGTGTACGTCCCTTGGAACCATTGGTTACGATGTCGGGCTGTTTGGCGCGGCAAAAGGCGGAGGCAAGTTGGAAGCGTTCGTCCCCGCGCAAGATGCCGGTAAAGTGCGCGATTTGCTCCCATGGGGTGTTTCTCCGGACAACATCGTCACCAGAATTGTCGATGCTGGGGAGGTGCATCGGGACAAAGCCGTGCTCGATGCCGCAGATCTCGTCATTGCGGTGGCCATTCGCGCCGGTGGGCACATGGAAACACTCCTGCGCGAGCGCTGGCAATCCAGGAAAAACCTGCACGTGGTCTTGCCGCCAGATGATAGCCCAATGTGGCGAGGAACAAATAATCTCGCAAAGCTCGGCGTACCGTACGTCCCGGAAAACTTGGCCGCGCTGGCGCGGGAAAAAATACTGCAACGAGCATCGAATCACCAGGAAAAAATAGATTGGAGTTCGTCATTTCAATCTTGGCCCGCGGCGCCTTTGTGTTCGCCTACGCTTGCGCATTACACACGCGCTGCGCCAGGTCCCTGGCCCGGACAATCCTATCGTGAATATCTGGACGATCTTTGGCTCGGCGGCTTGCGGGCTCGGCGCGATGCGCCCGCAGTTTTGTGGCGCATTGTGCAGTCATCCAGGCTATTGGCGAGTGGGCGGCTGATCCGCGGACGTTTTCCTGTCGTCTCGTTCACGGCGGTACATCCGGAACGAATCGCAGAGTTGCACCGTTATCGAGCGCATTTGTTGCGCTGGGACTTCGAGCCTTGGGGAATCGTGTTCGATCGGGATTGGCTGGTCAAACGGCAGGTTCGTCCAGTGCAATATCGCCCGAGTCACGAGTTCGAACAGTTATCCCCGGACGAACGACCGTGGTACCAAAAGCACGAGCCTCCGGCGTGCGATTATTCCGCCGAGGAAGAATGGCGCATTTCCGGGGACGTCGAGTTTTCCGATGTTTCGCCAGCACTCGTGCGGCTCGTTTTGGGACCTTCGGGGCTTTGAGCATATTCGTGTCCCTTGGCATCTTTGTGAAATGTCAAGAATGCTCGGAAGGCCCACCAACAGAAATTGAACCAGGCGGGGGCAGGTAATCGGCCAGCAGTGAAAATCTGACCGAGGGCGAGGGTGGCCAAACAAATGGGCAGCAGAATGGCAAGGTCCGCTCGATGGTGGAGTCCGCCGCGCACATCCCGATTGAGCTCGGCAAATGCGCGCGCGACCGACTGGGCGATTTTTGTCGGCTCGGCATTGGGTTTGGGGAGCGTTTGGATTTCTTCCTCGACATATCGTTGCAGATGAAGAAGTAGTTTGGCGGGGTCGACTGGACCTCGCGAGTCTTCGACGACGATAGAACCAGTGATGGAATTCACGGTGATTTTGTCCGCAAGATCCGGCATTTGTAGAAGGCGTTCGGCAATACGCCGACAAACCTCGGGCTGGGCTACAAGGTAAGGGGCCCGCAGGCGAATTCGTTGCGGCAAGACGTGGGCAATGCGCACGAAGTCGCCGTTTATCGCGTCTTGTTCTCGATGCGTCGTCATGAGTGGCTCGAAGGTGTGGGATTGTCGATAGAATTTTGTTTCATGCGTTCCTCGCGCCGCTGTCGAGCTTTCTCGGCCCGGCGATGAAGCACGTCACATTGAAAGTCTTCAAAATATTCACGCGGCAACTCAATGACCAATCGACCTATCTTGCCGAGTTCTACGACCAAGGATCCTATTTCGATCGCGACAGGACGCAAACGACGCGCGGCAAAGGCAACCAGCATTGCCGCGGAAAAACCAATGGCTATGGATGGTCCATGTACTTTCATGAGCAATATGTCTCCAAATTCGATATTTCTGGCTCGAAGGTTTCCCGAATATTGAGTGACTTTGGTGCGCTTCGTCGAAAGATGAGAATATCTTCGGAGGTGCGCGGCGACGGGCGCATATGTGTGAGCCATGTCGGGAAAGCGCCGAGAAAAAGGCTTGTCCCGATTGCGCTCATACTAAGCGGCGCCAGCTTCAACGTGGACCGCAAAACTGGCACGCCAAACGCCAAGGTTTGGAGTCCGAAACTCGTGACGACCGCAGCGCTCAGCGCTGGATCTGTTTGTCGTGAATGAGCACGACACGTTTGGGTGTAAAGAATTTGGGCGGTGATGAGGGACAAAAATGCCATCGTTCGCCCATATTGCGGACCGGATCCAAAGATTGCGCCGGCGCCATATGCCGTCAGGGCGCTCGTGGCCATCAGCGTCCCGTGACGCAGCAGCCGTCGCAAATCGTTGGGCGAGAAAAGCGGATCTTCGGGATTACGTGGAGGACGCTCCATGATGTTCGTCTCGGCGGGTTCCACAGCCAGAGCCAAGGCCGGAGCAATGTCGGTGAGAATGTTCACCCATAAAAGCTGCAATGGTTCGAGTGGGGTAATGCCGACGAATGCCCCGACCAGCATGGTAATGACTTCGCTGGAATTGGTGGCCGCCAAATAATGAATGGCGCGGTGGACGTTGTCGTGTAGTCGCCGCCCTTCCGCAATGGCCTTGACAATCGCGGGAAGGTCATCGCCAGCGAGGACGACATCGGCGACGGCGCGCGCCACATCGGTGCCTCGGCGACCCATGGCAATGCCCACATCGGCTGCTTTGAGCGCCGGGCCGTCATTCACTCCATCACCGGTCATTGCGACCAGCTGCCCTGCGGTTTGGAGTTGCCGAACGATTTCGAGTTTTTCCGACGGAGTCACTCGACTATGGATATGTTGTTCGGAAAGTCCCACAAGACGCCCAATGGCCAACGCCGTCGGGCGCTGGTCGCCGGTGAGCATGTGCGTGGAAATGCCCGCGCGTGACAAGATCGCCAATGCATCACGGACGCCTTGTCGGGGCGGATCCTGAAGTCCGATCAGACCCGCAAAAGAATACCCGAATGGTTCGTTCTCCTCTGCTGCACGACGCCAAGCAAAACCCAGCACCCGCAAGCCGCGCAAAGCCAGGATTTCATTGTGGGTAAGAACCGATTCCTTCTCGAGCTCGGAAAGGTTTGTCGCCAGCGTGAGAATTTGTTCGGGGGCACCTTTGACCAATTCAATGCGGCCGAGGTCCGGATGGTCGTGGACGGTGAACATCATGGCGCAATCGGGCGTGCGCCGCCGTTCGTGAATACGTCGGACCGACGAGCGTCGCTCGGCCACCGGATATCCCAAGCTTCGAGCAAATTCGACCAAAGCCTTTTCGGTCCCGCTGCCGGTAATCTGTCGATTCGTCGCATCGAGGGTCACGTCGGCATTGAGGGTGACAATGCGGAGCAAATCGCGCAACTCGATGAGTGAAATGGTTTGTCCATTTCCTGCGCGCACCACGATCGGGATCTCGGGGTCTGACGGCCATTCCACGCGGAGCAAACCTTGGTTCGGTAAAACCAATTCTTCAACCCGCATCTTGTTTTCCGTAAGGGTCCCGGTTTTGTCGGCACACAGCACTTGCACGGCGCCAAGCGTTTCTGCGGCCACCAAGCGACGAATCACGATACCTTCGCGCCGCAATCGGTGACTCGCCAGGGCCAACGCCGTCGTGCCCACCGCGGGAAAACCCTCGGGAATCGCGGCAACGCCCAAAGCAATGGCGCTGCGTAACAAAGTCGTAAATGGGCGACCACGAAGAAGTCCCAAAACGATGACGGCCGTGGAACTAGCGGCCGCGAGTTTGGCGACGCGTTTGCCGAGCTCCTCGAGCTGTTGCTCCATGGGCGCTTTTCGTAAATTGGTTTGTCCGAGCGCATACTCGATGGCGCCGAGCTCCGTCGATTCTCCCGTGGCGACGACGATGGCGCGTCCTTGTCCCGCCACAACGACGGTGCCGGCAAAAAGCATACATCGGCGATCCGCCAATGCCGCATCGAGCGATACCGGCAATGTGTTTTTCTCGGCCGGCTCACTCTCCCCGGTCAACATGCTTTCGTCGACGAAAAGATCGCACGTCCAGAACAGTCGTGCGTCTGCGGGTAAGGGGTCACCGGCGCGGATGACCAGAACGTCACCAGGAACGACATCGGCTGCGGCAATGTGTACTTGTTGCCCATGGCGCACGACGGTGGCCCATTCAGCTCGTAATTCTCGCCACGCATCGAGCAATTCTTCGGCCCGCGATTCAGAAAAATATCCCACGGCGATATTGCAGCCAATGACGAGCACGATGGCTCCTGCTTCCAATAGATCGCCAAGAAACAACGACAATCCCGCGGAACCAAAAAGCAACGCGCAAGGAAATGTGAACACCTGCGCGGCGAAGATATCGGCCTTGGATCGTTGGCGAATTCCAGCAAGTACGTTGCGGCCAAACTCGCGCCGGGATCGTTCGACGTGCGCTTCGTCGAGGCCCATTTGCGGGTCGACTCGGAAATGATTCAGTAATTCATCAATGGTCGAAGCATGCCCATACGGTTGTTCGTGACGAACATGTCGCGGTGCAGTGGATTGTCCATTTCGGAGTTCTTGAAATAGATTCTGGATGGCTGCCCGGGTTTTCCTGGCCAAGCTCCGGAGAGATGGAGCTGGATCGGCGTAGGGGTCCGCGAGCGTTTGCAAAATGTGCTCGATATCGTCAATGATTCGGGCGTCGTGCGTTTGCAGGTGCACGAGAACGTTTCCTGTCGTGGAATTGGGGCGGACGGTGAGGACGCCGGGCAAAGACCCAAGGTTTGTCGCAATCGTTTCCGCACGTTGCGCATCGTCGTACAATCCGAGAACCTCGAAACGAACAAAGGCTCCGGCTGTTTGGTGCGACTTGGTCCAAATGCTGTAGTGGCAGCGGATCGTGGCGTCCCGAATGAATCGCCCCATCCTATCGCGCAACGACATGCGACGGTACGTTGCAAAGCCTACGCCAGCGGACGTGGGAACTCATTGACGGCGTGTCGTCGGCAGATACTTGTAAATATAGAAAAGTACTGATAACCTGAGGTTGGAGGACAGCATTCGATGAAACATCCTGCTTTTGCCGCACGTCCGTTTTTGCTTGGGTCTCTCGTTGCGCTCACGACACTCGTGGCTTCGGAAGCTGTGGCCATTGATCCCAGCGCAGTTGAAGTGCGGACGACGGCGGTAAAGGGCAGTGATATGCCAAAAATCACCGCGAAAGCGGTTTTGGCGCAACCTCCAGAAAAAGTTTGGGCAATTATTTCCGATTGCTCCAAATACAAGGGCCGGATGCCACGCGTTGCGGCGGCCAAGCAGTTGAAGAAGGAAGGGAACACGCACACGTGTGAAGTGACCGTGGAGGTTCCTTTTCCGTTTTCCAATTTAACTGCGGTGACGGAAGCGGTGCATGAAGAATCGGCGGCCGGAATGTCTCGGCGCTGGAAACTCGTGCGCGGCGACTACAAGCGCAACGAGGGAAGTTGGGAAATCAAGCCGGTGGAAGGCGGGAAAAAGAGCGAAGTGACGTATTCGCTGCACGTCGAGCCCAATACGGCATTACCGGCATCGATTCTCGAAGCGGCACAAAAGAAGGCCATTCCAGATTTGTTCGTGCGACTCGAAAAAGAAGCGGGCAAATTGTGATGATTCCAGAATGGTCAAACTGCGGGCTGAAGTAACATACACCGATTCAAATGTCCCCGCACTTGATCGAAGATCCCATCTTGTCCAGGTTCGTCCGGTAAAAGCGCAATGACCCCGCGATGTTCCAGACGCACTAAAGCTTGATCGAACATCGTCCGCGTAACTTCGGGAATCCGCACACGCAAAATCGAAATCCCAATTCCATCCGGCGTCCCGCGCTCGTGCGCATATAAAGTATCGAGTACATCGACGATTCGCGATTCGGCATATGCTTCGGGACCAAGGCGCCTGACCGCAATGATGTGTTCGATGTGCGCAGCGAGTGAATCGAGGGCCGCATTATCGAGCGTCCACACGAGCTCGAAAATAGCCCGTTGCGAAAAACGTCGGGAAGAAGAGGACGAAACGGGAGGCTGGCTGCGAGGTTTGCTGATGCCATTGACGAATCTTTGGAGTTTGCCCCAAAGCGACGATGAAATGGGAGCGCGAGATTCTTCAGAAGGTGCAACGTCCGACGTCGGCTCAGGTGTCGAATCGGGCGATTCTGGAAATGTCGGGACGGCCGCGGGAAGAACGTCCCACGGCAAATTCGTGGCGGCATCGTCGAGAATGGCGGGCGGATAGGGCGCCGAAGGGAGGGTCTTGCGATCGAGCAGAGCGTCGGGATCAAAGTCCTCGAGGGGATCGTCGAGGTCAAGATCTTCGAGGGTGACAGTCGTCAGGTCGAAGGGTGCTTGCGCGCCGTCGGGGCGAAGCATGATCTCAACGGTGCTCGCGCGGGCCTCCGCGTGAAAGGCCGCAAGTTGTTCGGCGAGCCCCATGGCGTATGTGCGCGGCGTATCAACGTCGTAATCTTCGTGATGAATATTGACGACTTCCTTTCGAGTGTCAGCCGAATCGTCGCGCAAGTGAGGTTCGTCGCGGAAGAAAGGTTCCATGCTCATGCTCGGGGGCCCCGTTCCGGCAGGGCAAACTGGAAAAACATCCTGAGTAACGAAGGGGCCAGTTTGCCTCTACCTAAGTCGTGCCGCGGTTTTACGAAGAAATCAAGTCCGAGTTCTTCCGGAACAGCACAAAATATTCACGAGGCAGCCACCTACCACTGCCCGCAGCGGAGCGCAGTGCGTCACGGTGTACCCTTCCGGGTAAAACCAACCACAGATCGTTGGTCCAAGACGTGCTAGCAGACGCCCGTTCGCCCCGGGGTTTGGACTAGCGGGGTCGATCGAGACGAACAAATCCACGATTTGTTCAGCGATATCGAATTATTCTGAGCAGATGTACTGCGCGGGGCACGATTCCCCTAGGTGGCGGGTGTCATCGCTCCAAATATGGCGGTATTCCTCGCTCAGTCGCCCTAGCTTTCGGTCGCTCGCGACGTCCGACACCAGCCACCTTGAGCACAATCCGTGCCACATCTCTCGTAGCAGTCGAGGCGCTGGCGGTAGGTCGCGTCGGTAAAACAGGTCGCGTTCGCTTGACGTTCCAAATCGCACTTCGTTTTGGACTCTTCAGAGGAGTAGCTATCACCGCACCCGACAAACACACGAGAAGCGACGAACAATAACGAGGTAACGATCCGAGCCACGGGAGCTGCTCCGCGAGGTAGAAAGACGAAAATCTTCCTAACACGAAGGGTTGCCCGAGGCCAGGTTTGTCGCGGGGCAGATTTTCAAACCTGGTCGATTGTCCATTCGTCGAACGTGACATCGTGGTGTCTGCCCCGAAAAACGGGAAAACCCAAACCTGCGCCTGGTCGACCTTCGGGGTGTGCATGTCGGGACCATTCCACGGCTCTTGCAAGGTGAAAGGTCATGGCCCCACGTTCTTCTGGTACAGGCACGATTTCGTTCGGGTTGGTGACGATTCCCGTCAAGATGTATTCGGCAACGACTGCCCACGACACGGGTTTTCACTTGCTCCACAAGAAATGCGGAAATCGGCTGAAAATGCAATACGTTTGTCCTTTCGATGGAGATATCGTCGACAGGACGGGTTCGACCCGCGGATACGAATGGGCGAAGGAGCAATACATTGAAATTACGGACGAGGAGCTGAATGCGTTAAGGGCCGAGAAAACGGAGCGGATTGATTTGGCGGAATTCGTCCCCGCAGAGACCGTAGATTTCGTGTACATCGAACGAACGAATTACCTCAGCCCGGACAAAGGTGGCGCGCGGGCGTACAAGCTGCTGGCCGAGGCCATGGAGCGAATGAAAAAAATCGCTGTTGGGCGTTATGGCGCGCGCGGAAAAGATCAGCTCGTTTTGGTGCGACCTCATCACGGCGGCTTGGTGATGCATTACGTGCATCACGCGGACGAAGTGCGGTCGTTCGAAGAAGTCACGCCGCAAATTCGGGTGAACTTTCGGGCCGAGGAAAATGAATTGGCCGATCGACTGATTGCGCAATTGTCCACAAGCGCATTTCAACCCGAAAAATATCGTGATGAATATCGCGAGCGACTGCTCGAAGCGATTGAACACAAGGTAGCTGGACAAGAAATTCGATTCGCTCCTGCCCGAGCCGAAGCGCCGGTGGTCGATCTCTACGACGCTTTACGCCAGAGTTTAAAAATCGAGCCGCAACCTACTGAGCTCCCCGAGTCCGCAAAATCGGCCGCGACCGAAGAAGGACCCGGATTAAAAAAGGCAGCAGCTCGAAAAGCAGCAAAAGAAAACATCCGCAAAGCAGGGTGATACCAAACGAATTCGCTACCCGTCGCGTTTTGGGTAGGTAGATTGGTGGCCATTTCGTCGTGCATGTCGCGAATTCCGTGGTAAACACGCCGACCCATGGCGGACGAAAAAACCCGAGAAGCAGCGAACAAGCCGATGAAAACCGCCTCCTTGAAGCGGATTTTGGCGCTTGCTCGGCCGGAATTGCCGCGTCTGGTGTTTGGCACGTTGTTCCTCCTCATCGGGGCGCTCACCGGATTGTTGGTGCCCCAACTATTCCAAGTGATTCTTGATCGGGCCATTGGCAAAGGGAATCCGGCGTGGACCATCGATCGGGCGGCGTTGGCGCTCGTGGGACTCGCGGCATTGCAGGCGACATCCACGGCGCTGCGATTTGCACTTTTCACGGGCGCTGGTGAACGCGTCGTCACGCGTTTGCGCAAGGATTTGTTCGAGCATTTGCTGGGGCAGGAGATTGCGTTTTTCGACGATCACAAAACGGGGGAATTGACGAGTCGTCTTTCGGCGGACACGACGCTCGTGCAAAATGCGGTGAGCGTCAACATATCGATGGGTTTGCGTTTTTTTGCGCAAGTCATTGGAGCGATAGTTTTTCTTTTTATAACTTCGCCCCTGCTCACGGCGGTGATGTTGGCGGTCGTTCCGCCGGTGGCTTTGGGGGCAGTTGCGTATGGGCGCCGGGTGCGCAAATTGGCGCGGGAAGCGCAAGATGCATTGGCCCGGGCCAATGAAGTCGCCGAAGAAACGATTGCGGGAATTCGGACGGTCCGGGCGTTTGCTGCGGAACGAGCCGAGGGAAAACGTTATGCAACGTCGGTATGGGATGCGTATGCCGTGGTGTGGAAACGCATATTGACGAGCGCGACGTTCATGAGCGTTTCGACGTTTGCCGCATTTTCGGCGTTGGCGTTGGTCCTGTGGTATGGCGGGCTGCTCGTCGAAAAGAATGAAATGACCCCCGGAGGTCTCACGTCATTTTTAATTTATACACTCACTGTCGCATTTTCATTGGGTGGAATCAGCGAGCTTTGGGCGGACTTGATGCGGGCTTCGGGAGCCGCGGAACGGGTGTTCGAATTGCTCGATCGTCAAGCCACGATTCCTCTCTCGGATGGGAATGAATTGCCCGAAGTCCTCGGAAACGTCGAATTGCGGGACGTTTCTTTTGCGTATCCCTCGCGCAAGGATGTGCCCGTATTGCAAAACGTGAGTTTGGCACTCGCGCCAGGGGATGTCGTGGCCCTCGTTGGCCCATCGGGGTCGGGAAAGTCGACGATTGCGTCATTGCTTCTGCGTCTTTATGATCCGCTCGATGGTCGGGTGTTGCTCGACGGGACGAACCTTCGTGATTTGTCGCCGGAATGGTTGCGTCAACATGTAGGAATCGTGGCGCAAGAGCCACTTTTGTTTTCGTGTAGCATCAGCGAGAACATTCGATATGGCAAAACGACGGCAACCGAGGAAGAAGTCATTGCCGCGGCGAAAATGGCCAATGCGCACGAGTTCATCTCCAGATTTCCAGAAGGATACGAAACGTTGGTGGGTGAACGCGGAGTGAAATTGTCCGGAGGCCAGAAGCAGCGGGTAGCGATTGCTCGGGCGGTCCTGAAAAACCCGCGCATATTGATTTTGGACGAAGCGACCAGCGCGCTCGATGCCGAGAGTGAACACCTCGTCAAAGAAGCGCTCGAACGGCTCATGCAAGGCCGCACGACGCTCATCATTGCGCATCGTCTGTCCACGGTCATGGGGGCGGATCGGGTGGTGGTCTTGCAAGACGGGGTCATTGTGCAAAGTGGCAATCACGCATCGCTCATGCAAGAAGGCGGCTTGTACCGAAAACTCGTCGAACGACAGCTCGAAGCTGGACATGTCGCGGAGCTCGCGCTGAGCGCGTAATGGTGCGTCTTGACAGACGACGCTCACGACAGTTGGAATTCGAGTACATTCGGGGTCGAGTCGACAGACGATTTGCAATCCTGCTTTATTTGGCTGACCCCGAGACCATGAATCAGTCGGTCGAACCGAGCAGATATAGCAGCAGAGTTTGTCTGCGCTAATCGCGCATTCGCCAAAGCGTGCGTTGTAGGTGTCACGGGGGGGTTGGTCCAGACGGACTGCGTTTGGGGACGAGCGCTGACCAGCTTCGGCCTGGGTGACTCGTCTGATGTCGACGGGTGAGGACCCGCGAGAAGTGCTGGTTTGTCAAGATGATAAATCCCGTACGAGGCGCAAGATTGTTCATGTTTCTCGTGCGTCAGGAAAAATCGCAAATTACTCAACGGTTACGGCCTCTTGAACGAAAGGTTCGTCGAAGTCGTGCGCTGTGACAAACTAATTTCGCGCGATGCGTGATAGAAATGTTGCAAGTTGGGCGAACGGTGTTTTTATGTTCGGACGAACAGGGACGAGATTCATCACTGTGAGGACGACGAGTTTATGGGCACGACAAACGCACGGACAAACACACGATGGTTGATAGGTGTCTTCGGCGCGGGTGTTTTCGCGCTTGGGTGTGGCCATGCCGCGTCCGCACCTCGTACGGGTGCGCGTTTGCCGTCTGAGGGACAACGGCACCGTTTGGATTTTCGCGTCAATGCCCATTTGCCGGCGTGTGACGACCGTGATTCATTTCGTGAGCAATTGAGTCCCGAGGTCCAAGGCACGATTGGTCCTGAAGGGGAACGTCTGTTGCGGGTGGCGATTGATCGATACCACGAAAACGAAAAACGTATTTTCGTGGAGCTCGTCGATGAGCAGGGGCAAGTCGTCGAACGCGTAGATCAAGCTGTTGGCGGCGCCCACATGGATTGTGGAAGAGTATTGCGTTTGGCTGCGGGTTTTGCGTCGACCATGGTGGGCAATACGTTTTCGCGTCGAAATGAGGCGGCCTCGGCGCCCGAGCCATTACCTCCAAATCGTGATCGGCGCAGTGCCGAAGCTCCTCGCAAAGTCGAGCCACGCCAATACGATCAGCGCGAGGACGCGCCTGAACAAGAAGACGAGACGGACGATTCTCGCGAGCAAGAAAGCAGAATGCGCAAACCTCGTCGTCACGAACGTCGTAAAGGTTGGAACGACGAACCTTACGAATCCGATCCGGAACCTGGGCGACGTACGTATCGTGTAGCCAGGCCAGACCCTGAGGTAATTTGTCCGCCAGTGGCGACCTCAGCGCCAAGTCAGCCCGAGAGAACTGTACCGGTTGTCCAAAACTTCTATGACGGCAAGCCGGAAAAAGAAGACAAGGGTGAACAGGCAGATCCCTTTGCCGGAGGGCATTTTCTGTTCGGAGTCGGAGCATTACGCGGACCGGATTCGCGATTGAATTTGGGAGGTCGTATCGGTGCCGGGTATGTGACTTCATCTGGCAAGTTCGCCATTGAGATCGATGCGACCGGGGCTGGCGCCATTCCGGGTTTCGTCAATAACCGCAATTATGATTATTCCACGTTGCTGCTGGGGGCCAACGTGGGTTTGTGCGGTCGATCCTCGTCTCTCGGTCTATGTATTGTCGGGAGTGGAATGATAGATGGATATAAGCCCACGGTGCCAAATGGCAGTTGGTGGACGGGCAAAGCCGCCGGTGTTGGCACCCGCGCGTGGGTTGATATCTCTTCGGGGGAAACATGGACGGTGAGGGCCAATATCGAAATGACGCTTCCTGTCTACGTCGCGGATGAGGAGTCGAAAGATCCGCGCATTTTTGCGACAGCTGTGCCCGTTGGGGGATTGTTCTTGACTTTCGTATACTCCAAAAAACCAGATGCCGGTAAGGACAAGGGCGACGAGAAGAAAAAGTGAGGTGTTGGTCATGGCCACACGTCGTTTTTCTCGGAATTCACATCAAAGCCTAGTTCCGCCCCTTGCGAGCGATCCAATCGTCCAGAAGTCGTCGCATGTCTTTGAAAGACAAACCAATGTCCTACCTAACGAGGCATCAAACTGGCTCGACTCATTACCCATCGGATGGCGGCGTCATTCCGTCAGCTGCATAGATGCATTGGCGGATCAGCTCGCTTATGGGCAAGCGCGTGATCCACACCAACGCTCGAACGTTTTCGGCGCCGTCGAATTCGTTTCCACATTGGCTCGAACCTGTCTCGGTGGCGAGGCATCGCCCGAGTTTGTCCAAGTCATCATGCAAGAACCACGCTTGATCGAACTCGGTTTGTTGATGGCGATGTCACAGCTTTCTCTGGCGCAACGAATCCCGCGAGGTCAGGGGTTTTACCCAGCCGTAATATTCGAACGAGAGGTGCTCCGCGTCGTACGCTATACGGCCGAGCGAGATCAACCCGCCACTGCCTTGTTATGGTACCTCATTGCCCTCCGCCAGCCATCTCTCGTTGACGAAATTCAGCAGAGCTTATCCAACGTTCAATGCGGCTTCGCCAAAAATGCGCAATGGCCGAGTCGGGACGTCGCGATGCAGCTCGGCACCTCATTGCAACGGATGACGAATCTGTGGGTATCGTTGGCGCAAGATTTGATTGCCGCCACCGATACGGCGGGAGGTAAGCTCCTCATGATTGCCGTCGAGAACGCCGCCAAACCCTTTCTTGTCGGGCGCCCGGAATGCAAATTGTTGCTGGGAAGTATCAACCGCCCGCGCCAGAAACAGCAGCCTCGGGACTTGCTCGTTACGGCAACGCAATGGCCGCAGCGCGCAGTGCGTATCCTCGACAATCTCAGTGGAGACTACGGAAGTCTGCGTCTTTATAGTGCATACATGCGAGCCGTGTGGTCCGCCGTCTTGGCGGGAGCGCGGCAGTTTCGCGGTGACGAACGAATGTTTCGTTCACGATATTCCGAAATCGTGGCTCGCGACATTGCATATCCAATCTTTGCCGGCATTGAGAAAATCG
>DAOMZH010000175.1:0-14727 GCA_035437985.1 Polyangium sp. (in: bacteria)
CTCGCTGATACGCGACATGTGGGTTTGCCTGGATCAGCCGGTTTTCCGACGACATACTCAGGTCTGGATACCCAGCGCGCAATCCTGGGGCTCGATGCGACCTGGCGCGTGACTTCCGCGATGTCGCTGCGCGCGCAGGTATGGGGCCGCCGCGAAAATTCTCGTTTTACGGATCCTTTTGGTGAAATCGATCCGACCCGCACTTCGAATCTCTCCGACCAATCCATTCTTTCGGCTGGCTCATCCCTTGTTTTGCGCGGACTACGCCTTGGTCCAGCGTCGATTGCATTTCTCGTCGACGCGCGCACCGAACGTCTTTTGCCCCGCGAAGGACAATCGATCATCGGGTCGATTGACGCTTCGCGTTTTGCTGGCGGAGCTGGCGTTGAAATCGAAGCTCGTTTCAATAAAGCCTGGCACTTGTTTGCTTCCGGTCGCGTCGATGCCCGCCACGATACTGCAACGGGCATCATAACGTCCAAAATGCCCGACAAACCAACGATCACCGATATCGTTCCCAGTGGACACCTGGGCCTTTCGTATCGAATTGGCCCGGCAGCGACGATATCGTCGCATTTTGGTTTTTTGCGCCGATTCCCAAGTTTTTCCGAGCTCTACGGGGACCGCGGGAGTCTCGTGGGCGACCCGCGCCTGCGCATTGAAAAAGCTTTATCCGCCGATCTTGGCATTCGCGGTGATGTTCCCGTGTGGCGGGTTGCTCTTGCCTACGAAGTCGCCGGGTTTGTCACGGACGCAACGGACCTCATTTTGTTTCTGCCGCTCGGCCGAGGCACATTTCGAGCTGCCAACGTGGGGGCTGCGGTCTTGACCGGCCTCGAAAATTCCGCGTCGCTTGTCGCGAAAAACCTGACGACAACATTGAGTTACACGTTTTTGTATACCGAAAATCGGAGTGACGATCCATTGGCATTTGGTCGACCATTGCCTGGACGGCCTCGTCACGATTTTTCTTACGACGCAGTTTATCGTATTGGTCCTGTGAACTTGCGTTATGGCGTCGATGCGGTTGCGGGTACGACCGTCGATACATCGGCGACTGTCCTCGTGCCCCCGCGACTTTTTCATGGAGCTGGTTTGTCCCTTGACGTTCCCCGTTTTTCGGGCCTGCGGCTGGGGCTGGAAGTGCAAAACCTTTTTAATGTGCGCGTGATGCGGGTTCCTTCTCCCTTGTCGCACGACCTAGTGGCCCTGCCGGTGAGCGACTTTCTGGGCTTTCCACTGCCTGGTCGTTCGTTTTGGTTCAGCGCTCGTTTTCGAGCGCCTTGATTTTACTTGGCGTTTGGGGCAATGGATGAGAAACTCGGGCGCATGGATCAACGCGTCATTCTCGTCACCGGCGCAACGGACGGTATTGGTCGGCAAACGGCCCTCGAACTGCTGCGCCGCGGGGCTCGCGTGATCGTTCATGGGCGCAATCGCGCGAAAACGCTGCAAGTCGTGGATGAGTTGACGCGGGAAACCGGTTCAGCGTCTGTTTCTCCCGTATTTGCGGATTTGTCGTCGATGGCCGAGGTTCGACGCTTGGCCGATGACGTTTCCGCGCAGGTCGATCGTCTCGATGTGCTCGTCAACAATGCGGGCGTTTTTCTCCACGAACGTGTCCTGACCAACGACGGATTCGAATCCACGTTTGCCGTCAATCATCTGGCAACGTTTCTCCTGACACACCTTTTGCTCCCCAAACTCGAGCTGAGCACCCAAGGCCGCATCGTCACGGTCAGCTCCATCGCGCATTCGCGCGGGAAGCTCGATTTTAGCGATCTTCAATCCGAGAGGTATTTCCACGGTTATACCGCGTATGCCACATCGAAGCTGGCCAATGTTTTGTTTGCTTACGAAATGGCGCGGCGCCTGAGCAAATCCCGAGTAACCTCGAATGCTTTGCATCCTGGGGTCATCTCGACGAAATTGCTCAAATCTGGGTTTGGAACGACGGGTGCATCGTTGGTCCAAGGTGCAGCCACGAGCGTCAAGCTCGCTGTCGACCCCGCCCTCGATTCCGTTTCTGGCAAATACTTTGCGGATGAACGAGAGCAAGCTTCTTCGGCGACATCGCACGATCGGCAATTGCAAACGCGTCTTTACGACATCAGTGCCGAGCTTCTCGGAATCACGCCGCTGTCAGCCGTGGATTAGCTGATGCACGTGCCGTGCGGTGTGTCCTGTACATGTCACGCGTGACGTTACGACACTCGCCCCTTGTCGTGCGAGGTGAAGTGACTACAATCCGCGCCCGACGCGCCGCTGCTTCGAGTGAGCCTCGCGCAACTGGAGAAAAATTCCCATGGCAACCATTACGTTGAAGGGCAATCCCATCCCCACGTCCGGCGACTTGCCCAAAGTCGGCGACAAAGCCCCTGATTTTAGCCTTTTGCGCGCTGATTTGTCCCGCGCAACGCTCGCTTCGTTCTCCGGCAAGAAGATCCTCAACATTTTCCCGAGCATCGATACGCCCGTTTGCGCCACGTCCGTGCGTAAGTTCAACAAGCATGCTTCGGAAAAGGGGCTCACGGTCCTCAATATTTCCGAAGATCTGCCGTTTGCGCAGAAGCGTTTTTGTGGAGCCGAAGGCATCGACAAGTGCGAGTCACTTTCGGCGTTTCGTTCGTCGTTTGGCAAGGATTACGGCGTGGAAATCACGGCCGGTCCGTTTTCGGGGCTCACGGCACGCGCGGTCGTCGTTCTCGATGGTGACAACAAGGTCATCCACTCGGAGCTCGTGCCGGAAATCGCGCAAGAGCCCAACTACGATGCAGCGCTGGCTGTTGTTGGCTGAGCATTTGAGCCTGGTAACCACGCTCTAAAAAAAAGTTGGTCACGTTTTGGGTCCTCGTTGCTACTTGCGTCTGCACGTCGAGTCGTAGGGAGGCCCCATGGTCAACATTTGGAAAGTTTCGACCCTCGTTCTAGCTGGCGCACTTACCTTTGTGGTTGGTCGCGGCGCCATTGCTGAATCGATCGCTTGTGACGGCGCCGAAACAGCCGTTCCCACAACCGAACAAATCACCCGCCTCCGTCTTGCTCGCGGCCTCGCGTTTCTCGATCGCGCCGAGCAAGAAATCGAGGCGGCCACCGCGGCGCCCACGCGTGCCCGGACAAACGCTTTGGCTCAAATCGCCAAAGCCCGTAGTTCTCTCGAAGTGGCCCTCAATCCCGAGCCAGAATTTGCGGCTCCTCCTCCTCCGGCTCCACGTCCCAAGCCTGCTCCGACGCCGCGGAAAAAGCCGGTCCAAGGTACGACCAGTGCATCGGTGCCGCGAGACGTGGTCAATCCGTTCTTGCGTGTCGAAGAATCGAGCCCGCGCGTGGTTCCGGCGGTCGTCAAGGATCCGTGGTCGACGATTCATTAAACGATTGAGGATTGCAATTATCGGGCGAAGTGCTTTCTTTGCCCGATGACCTCGAAAAAAGACCTGCTCCCGGATTGGATCGAACGAGCCCGTGCGAGTTGGTCTTGGCGTGGTGGTGCTCGTCCTCCGTTTGCCCAAAAGCCAGCTGAAAATCAAGAATCCGTTTGGGATTATCCTCGGCCTCCAGTCCTCGTCGCGGATACGCGTCATGTATTGGTAAAACTCGGCGACGTCACGATCGTCGATACTCGATCTGCTCAGCGACTCTTGGAAACATCGCATCCGCCGACGTGGTATCTTCCGCGCAAAGATACGGATATGAAGTATCTCGAACGAACGTCGGGCAGTTCGTTTTGCGAGTGGAAAGGTTCGGCGGCGTATTTTGACGTCGTGGTGGGAGGGGCGCGTCTTTCACGGGCTGCGTGGGCGTATCCGGATCCCATTGAAGCCATGTATATGGGGCTAGCCGATTCGGTTGCGTTTTACGCCACAAACCTAGCTTGCTTCGTGAATGGTGAGCGGGTTTTACCACAGCCGGGTGGGTTTTACGGGGGATGGATAACGTCGGAATTGTGCGGGCCATTCAAGGGCGAAGCTGGGACTGGGGGATGGTGAAGTTTGGGGGAGAAATCGTTTGCCAGTGGCGAGAGTGTATCGTATGGTAAAACGTATTCGCGAGATTGGCTTGGCCTGTGGCAGACGACAACGACAATCATTCCAGGAAAAACAAGAACGATGCAACGTACGAGTGTGTGTTTGTGGTTTGAGGATCAGGGGCTCGAAGCGGCGAAAATGTACGTCGGGCTCATTCCTGATTCGCGGATCATCACGGTGAACGAAGCGAACGGCAAGGTGATGACCGTTCTCTTTTCCCTTGGGGGCATTGAGTACCTCGCTTTGAATGGCGGACCGCATTACAAGCATTCCCCGGCCGCGTCGATCATGGTGTATTGCGACGACCAGGACGAAGTCGATCGTCTCTGGGCGGCATTGACGGACGGTGGAGCCGAGAGTCGTTGTGGATGGCTGACGGACAAGTATGGTTTGTCGTGGCAGATCATTCCGAAGGGTTTTGCCGAGATGATGAAGAGCTCGGACAAGGCGGCGATTGGCCGGGCATTTCAGGCGATGATGGGGATGGTGAAACTGCATTTGCCGACGTTGCAAAAAGCGTTCGACGGTAACTGAGGTTCAGCGCGAGCGCACTGTCACGCGGTAGTGGCGCCATCGAGGCCCCCGGACGCGATGAAGAACATCGTATCCGGGGGCTCGAACGTCACTTCGTTTGTGCCAAGACGGACCTTTCGCAGCGCTTGCATGGGCTCATTTGCAAACGCTGGGCAAAGCTGCCGCTTCTCCCAGAAGCTCGGTGTACTCTTCAATGCGGCGACCATTGTGGGCCGTATCGTCGAATTGAATGAAAATGCGATGATCGTCGGGCTGAACCTGTGCATTGAAATAAGCGTCGGCATCGCTTGCCGTATTGCCGAAGGCGAATGATGGCACGAGTCCTCGATCGCCGACCATTTTCAGTTCGTTTGTCTTGTACGTAGCTGCTTCATTACCCAACGCGCCGGATTTCGTGAGGGTCGTATGCACGATTCCCCGCGGAAAACCATATTGCTCGAAAAATGCGCGGGTTCGGGCGCCGAGCCATTCTGGACGCGCGGTCATATAAAAGATGTTGTAACCTTTTTCGGCGTAGATGTTGAACAAGTTGGCCGCGTCTTTTTGCATTGCGGGAAGGGAACCCGTCGCCAGAGCCACGAATTCTTCCGTTTCATACGTGGTAAGCGTTCCGTCGATATCACTCACGATGAGCGGCGCGCCTTTTTCCACGACATGAATATACAAATCCGTCGTCGACAAATCGCCTTTGACCACGAAATGCACACGATGCCAGCCGAGTCCCAATTCTTTTTCTTTGGGGATTTGATAATAGAGCCGTCCGCCAGTATCTTCGACGCCTTCGACCGTTGCATGCGCGCCGTCTTCAGTCGTCGTCTCCGTGCCTAAAAATTCCCACGTATCTGCACAATCGCGGAGCAGGTACATATCGACGAATTCGCCTTTGATGTCATCGTCGAGCGCCCCATACGAAAACTTGGCCATGATCCATTGCGCATCACCAGGATTGTAAAACATATCCCGTCCACGATGGTTTGGATCGCCAATCGGCGGAATGATCGAGTTCCATCCCGTTGCTGTTCCTGGGTCCGGAAGAGGGGCGTCACAGGCCGGAATTACGGGGCAGGTGATATTGGTCGAGCCTCCCGAACCGGCTTCGCCACCACCCGTACCACCGTTTCCATTGCCGCCGCTGCCACCATTGTTGCCGGAAGCGCCAGCACCCGAGGTTGTAATGTCTGTCGATCCACCGGATCCACAACCCCAAAGTGCGAGTAGAAACAAGAATGAACCCAAGATAGAAGTCGTTCGGTAACGCATGCGCCATCATGCCTCCATTTGCGCGCGAAGAAAAGCACTCGTCGTGCAGATCATGCGGAACAAAGGATTCTTCGCTGGTGTTGTTTCAGCTCGTATGCCGTACCGAGACGACGAGCAGGCGTTGCAAGCCAAAAAAGAGCAACTCGAACAGGATCGAGCGCGAGTTGAAGAACAAATGCGGGCGTTGGCCGAGCTAGCCAATGACGCAGTGCGGGTGAACCGCGAGCTCGCAGATGTCGAGAAACGTCTTTCCAAGCGCAAGAAAAGCCTTCCGCTCTTGGGGGAAATTCGGATTGCGAGTCCTTGCAATGCGGACTGGAAGGTCATGACGGGCGACGAGCAAACTCGGTATTGCGACAAGTGCTCCAAGAATGTGTACAACCTTTCGGCGATGACGACTGCGCAGGCCGAGGCGCTGATTCGGGAAAAAGAAGGCGATCTGTGCGTGCGTTATTATCAACGTGCCGATGGTACGGTGATGACGGCGGATTGTCCGGTGGGCGTGCGGAAAAAGCGCATCAAGACTTTTGCGTTTGTCGCGGCATTCGGGGCAGTGGCGGGAGGCGGCCTTGTGGCGATGAAAGAGTCATTCGTGCAAGGCGCAATGGCCGAATCCGACACGCGCATGGGAAAACTGGAGGTCGCTGATTTTGGACCGGCGGAAGATGTGCACGTGAAGACAACGATGGGGGCCGTTGCTATGCCCGAGGTTGAAGGCGAAATCGACGAAACGGTCGAACAAGTTGCGAAAGCCCATTCCAATACGAAGCCGAATACGCCGGCGCATTCGGTTCCGCGGAGTGTTCCGCAACGTCCGTGAGCGCTGGGAGCGTTGAATTCGAGTCCGGGCCCGACCCGAGCCCTCGCTTCGCGCGCTAACAAGCGCGCTGAGCGAGTTTTTTTATTTACGATTGGGGGTTGGGGGCGCCCCCCAGGTCTTTTTGCTTCGCAAAAAGACGGGCAGGCTGCTCTGCCCCCATCCCCCGATTTTGCCCTTATTCGAACTAGCCTCAAATACCAATTGCCACCAAATTCGATACGTCGTGCGCTTTTGCCAAAAGACTTGGTTTTGGACGGATGGCTACGGGCACCTTGGCCATTTGCAAAAGAGGCACGTCGTAGCTCGAATCGCCAAACCCTCCCAGCAACGTGGACTGGGGACATGTTTCGCGTAAAACCGTGGGTTTATTCGGGCCATAAATAGGTTTTCCCGCGAGCCTCGGCAAGACGAACCCATTTTCGACGACCGGCGTCATACCGATCACTTGGTGGTTCGGAATGCCAAACATCGCAACTCCAAGCTCGACCATCCATTTGGGGGAAGCAGAGACGACCCAGACGGCGATCTTTTCTTTTTGGGTCCAGGCAAAGAGCGGATCGAGGAATCGATGCAATCGTTCTTCCAGCTTGGCCGATTGCATGACACGACGAGAAAACGTAATGGTTTCGTCGAGGGATCGACCTGCAAAAACCCAGGCCATCATGGCAAAACAGCGGTCTTCGGGATATTGACCCGTTTCGTGCGCCTCGAACAAACGCTGGGCAAGTTCCGTGGGACTCCCCGATGTATCCAAGCCAAACGTTCCTGCTTCGACCATAAGCGCTGCTTGCGCGACTTCCCGGACGCCTTGCTCGGCGATCAAAGCGTGAAACAAATCATTACCGACATCGCCACTCCACAAGGTGCCGTCGGCGTCGAAAGCGAGCATGACGTCAGGGTTATCGATGGCTTTGCGGGCGTGGGCCAGACGTTCGATCAGCGTCGTGACGGAAATGCAGCATTCGTTGGGCAATGGCGTTGGGATGGCGTGTTCCTGGCTCATGTTCGGCGACGGTGACGTTATCACTGCATGCGGAAAAAAGCGAGCAGGACCGACGCCTATGGTCAAAGCGGGAGATTCGCGGTATCAAACGTTTCATGATCGTCGCGGAGCAACGTCCAGGCCTGAAAGCTCGTATTGAATCCGTTCGTCCCCTTGCTGGTGTGCATGCGGGTTCAGCGCTGATCTATTACGAAGGCCGGTTGCTCGTGGTGCAAGATGACGCAGCGTCCGTCGTCTGGGTCGATATTGCGTCAGGACAAACCAAACGGTTGGTGCTCGAAGGAACTGGCGAGCAACTCGAAAAGAAGCACAAGCCCGATTTCGAGGTGGCCTTTTTGGGTCCTGGCAATGAGGTGACGGTTTTGGGGTCGGGTTCGTCGCCGCAACGTCGTCGTCGAGCCGTGGTCGATTTGGAAACTCGAGTTGTGCGTCACTTTGACGAGGGGGCTCTATTCGAGGCTTTGGAAAAAGCGCTTGGGTTCGTGCCGAATCTGGAGGGAGGAGCCATTTGGCGGAATCGATTGCGCCTTTTTCATCGGGGAGCCGGAGCGGATCGAAGTGCGGTGATCGATGTGCATTTGGATGTTTTACAAGGAAAACCACCGGAAATTTTGGAACTATCGGTCGTCGATCTAGGCACCATTGGCGGAGTGCCTTTGCATTTCACGGATGCGACGATTCGGAACGAGCGTCTGGTGTATTTGGCGGTAGCCGAAGATACGCCCAATGCAATCGATGATGGTCCGGTCGTTGGGGCGACGCTCGGGTTTTTGGACGAGGGACGCGCGTATTGGGCACCATTGCTCGAAAGCTCGAACGAGATATCGGTTCGAAAAGTCGAAGGAATAGCCATCGATTCGCGAACGGGCACGGTGTATGGGGTGACCGATCCGGACGATCCGGACAAACTCGCCGAGCTCTTGACGATCGTGGTGTCGCAGGCGGATTGAGTTGCGAGGATACTCGCAAAGTACGAAGCGTCGTTTTTTTGGAGGTTGGAGGTTGTGGTGGCAGGATGCTGCGCACGACCATGCGGCATACGTTTGTTTGTCCGATTCTGCTCGCCTTCGGGTTTGGCCTTTTGGGGTGTGATGCCAATGTTGGGGGCAAAGACTGGGACCGAATGTTCGATGATGCTTTGACGGAGATCTCGGACGACGGCAAAAGCCCGGTTTTCGATTGTGATGATTTGCCGGATCTAACGGAGGAAGAAGAAGGTCTTGGGCCGATGGCGCCTCCAAGGCTCGAGAAAAACGCGAATCGAGCGGATGGAACGCCGCATCGATTCGGGCAGTTGCCCGACGTGGTGCTTGCGGCCCCGGTGGCGGAAAAAGTCGATGAAATCGACGATGCATACTTTCGTCGGACGGGCAAACATTTGACAGTGACGAGTGGGACGCGGGATGCTGGGCAGCAAGCTCGGGCGATGTACAAGATGATGCGTCTTGGCGGTGATCCGGTGCGGCTGTATCGCAACAAGGAAGCGGCGCGGGAGATCAAGCGCGCGTATGAGCAGGCGCGTGGGGCGAAGAAATCGCCCGATGATGTGGTGAATGAGGTGTATGCGGTGATTCAGAAACAAATGGCGCGAGGTATTTACATATCGGCGCATTTGCGAGCGGGGGCGGTGGATGTGCGGAGTCGCGATTTGAGTCGTGCGGAGAAGAAGCATTTTCAGGCGTCGGTGGGATCGATGAAGGACGTGCAAATGCTCGAAGAGTTTACGCCGCCGCATTTTCATTTGCAGATAGATTGAGTGGGTAGGGTATGGGTGGGGTTCGTCGGAGCATAACGCACCAATATAAAAAACCGCACCTATGCTCGAGTTTCTCCTTGCGCCTTGGTCAAACCGGTGTTAAGGCGGTCCTATGTCTCAGTTGGCGCAGGACCGTAGTTCGGATCAGATGAGAAATGAGCTTGCAAGGTCTTCGTATCCTGCGGACTGGTACCTCGAGGATGACGAAGACGTGGGTCAAGATCCGGACCATCAGGAAGACGAGTTCTTTCTGCAGAACACGCTTCTGGCATGGAAAAAACGCACGGGGCAAAACCATTTGCTGGTTGGTTGCGAAATGGTTTGTCGTTGGGATGAAACGGACCCTTTGGTGGGGGTCGATCCTGATGTGTATATCGTCGAAAGGCCTCCGGGTGACAAGACGGGATACATTGGGAGTCTGAAGACGTGGAAGGAGAGGAACTATCCACCGATGTTGGCGATTGAAATCGTCAGCAAGTATCGGCCGAAAAAAGATTATCGGTACTCTCCGCAGAAACATGATTTGCTCGGCACGTTCGAGCTTTGGGTATTTGATCCGCACCTGTTCGGATACACGGAGGAGCAACCACCGGTGCTCTTGCAGGTCTTCGAGCGGGAGACGAATGATCATCTGGTGCAGAAATATGCGGGCGCAGGACCTTATTGGTCCGAGGCATTGCAAGCATGGGTGATGGTCATCGAAGGTGATTTGGTCATTGCCAATGATCCTGAAGGAAAGGATCGTTGGCCAACGCTCGAAGAAGAAGAGCGTCGTCGCGCCGAAGTTTTTGCCAAGCAGGCAGATGAAGCGGCGAAACGTGCGGACGACGAAGCCAAACGTGCGAATGACCAGGCCAAACGTGCGAATGACGAAGCCAAGCGTGCGGACGACGAAGCCAAGCGTGCGGACGACGAGCGACAAGCCAAGGAAGCAGCGCTTGCGCGACTCGCACAACTCGAAGCCCTCCTGGCCCAGCAGTCAAAATAACCGATCGTCGCTCAAGCCAATCTTTCAATCCAATCCGCGATATGGTTCCATATGACCAACGATCGCGAATCCGTCACCAATCCCATGTGATCGGGGGCGGGTTTTCCCGTGTCGCACTCCGTGAACACCCGCAGGGTTTTGTACTGCGCCGCAACGGCGGAAAAAAATAGCTCCACCGAGGCCGGATTCGCGAGCAACGTATCCCCGGAACTCGCTATGGATAAAATCGGTATCGAAATGCGGCCAATGCCGGCGCTATAATCAAATTTGCCGTCATTGCTGCCATAACGATCTGCGGTCCACATTTTCCAAAATTGGCGTACGTAGGGCAGGGCTACGGCGTCGGTACCCATGCGCACCGGACGAGGGTCGAAATATCCAAAAATCTGCGCAATTCGGACAAACCCCGCGAGCATTGCGGTTTTCTTGGCCCGATTGAGCGGGTCTGGTTCGAGTGAAGGGCGCCACATGTTGCCCCCAATCGAAACGATCGCGTCCGGTGATTTGTCCGGAAATACCCCTGTTGCGGCCACGATCACGTGCGCGCCGAGGCTATGTCCGGCAATCACGATCTTTCGCTTGGGAAACGTTTGGCGTGCAAAGGTCATGAGCGCCGGTGCGTCATGAAGAACGTAATCGTCATAATCGTATCGGGCACCGTCACGGGCGCTCGGGCCACTTTCACCATGTCCGCGCAAGTCGAACGATGCAACGCCGAACCCTCGGGCTGCAAGGGCGGATCCCAAACCAGCGCCGCGCGGGCGATCCATCGTTTTCCGGCTTGCCATCATTGCGTGCAGCAGAATGACGACGGGCCGCGATTCCAGGCCTTCTGCCGCAAGGTCTCCGCGGAGCAACCATCCGTCAGACGTTCGTGTCGAGAGGGGTCGGACAGAATTCATGCGTCAAGAGGCTACCACATGGGCTCGTCTGGGCTACAGTGGCGGTCATGTTGGTTTTGGTTACCGCGTTGATCGCCTTGGAATCAGGAACACCTCCATGGTGGCTCATTCGTCGATTGCCGACATGGGCCATAACGAACACGTATGGAGGTGTCGCGTTGTGGCAATGGGCGGCATTGCCGACTTTCTTTATCTTCTCGATGGTCGTGGGCTGGCTCATTTCCAAGGCCCTTGGTTTCGTGCTCGTTCCGATTGCCAAACGTTCGGAAGGACAATGGGACGATGATTTGCTCGTCGTTTTGAAGGGTCCGACGCGATTGCTTCTGGGCACGCTCGTTTTTTGGGAAATCGTTCCATCGATTGCGCTCACGCGCACGCCCACGAATGCCATTTCCCGTTGCATTGACGTGCTGGTTGGCATTAGCGTTTTGTGGGGCGTTTTTTGCGCGCTCGACATTGCGGCGAAAAGGGCCAGCGAACGGCTCGCAGCAGCAGTCGACCTCAAAGATCGAGGTGGCGTTCTTTCCGTCATCGCGATTGGCACGAAAATGGCCAAGGTCCTCCTGGTGTTGGTCGGGTTCGTCATGATCCTCGGATTGCTTGGTGTACAAGTCACGGGCATCGTTGCGGGTCTTGGAATCGGCGGTGTGGCAGTTGCTTTTGCCGGGCAAAAAACACTGGAGAATCTTTTTGGTTCGTTCATGATTGGCGTGGACCAACCATTACGAATTGGCGATTACGTCAAAGTCGAGGATCTGTCGGGCACGGTCGAACAAATCGGCTTGCGCTCGACCCGCATTCGCACGATGGATCGAACCATCGTAACGATGCCGAACGGGCGTTTGTCGGATGCGCGCATTGAAAACTTCGCGGCCCGGGATCGATTGCGCCTCAATGAAAAACTCGGCCTGGTTTATTCGACCAAACCGGAAACGGTGCGCGTCATCGTCGAAAAAATGCGCGAATACTTGCACGAAAGGCCAGATATTTTTCCCGACACCATTCTCGTGCACCTCGTGGCCTTTGGCGATTCAGCGTTGATCATCGAAGTCAATGCGTGGCTCGTTGGTCAAGTATGGGCGGACTTTTTGGTGTGGCGCCAAGAGACGTTGCTGGGCCTCATGGAGATTGTCGAGGCACACGGATCGGCGTTTGCCTTTCCCACGCAAACGGTGCACATCGAAACGCTGCCCCTCGCATCTCCCGCGCCTTCGAGTGCGTCCCTACCGAACCCTGCGCGTTGATTTGCTTGCCGTTCCGTTCCAAGCTTTACATCCTGCCCGTTCTGTCGGATATCGTCTTCCCCAGAGCAGAAACCAGGAGGGCCCGTGGCAAGTTGGCGCGACGAGCTGATCGAAGCAGCAAAAACAAAAGCCGAACGTGAAGAAGAAGAATTGGCGCGCCATCGCAAACGTGTGCAGGAAGCGCTGCACACCGCGGAAACCGCGTACAACCTCGCCATCACCGCGCTCGAGTTCACGCGCGATCGGTTGGTGGACAAAGGACAAACCCCGCAAATCACAGCGCAAACCGACGCGCAAACGTTCGAATTGCTCACGCACAAACTGCGCATCGAGCTCGTTCGTGACTCGGCGGTGATCAAAGTCGTCTTCGGCGAAGGCAAGCCGCGCGAGTTCGACTTTGCCAAGGATCGGCACATCGCTCCTGCCGATGTCGAAGAATACATCGGACGCCGCGCGGTGGAACTCGTCAAGAGCGCCCAGAAGGCCACGCCTTGGTGAAGCGCCTGCGTTGCGATCGAGCGTCCTCCATGCATCCGTGGTAGAGCCGCTCTTCGTGAAGCCGACGAACGACCCGCACGATCTGTCTTCAACCAGCCACGTATCGAACCGTTCGCAAACGCGTCGGTTTGGACGGACAATCCTTCCGCTTTTGCTGCTCGCGCTCGGAGCGTGCGGTCCTGCAGGCGAGCCGCTCACGCCGCCGCCGCCGCTGCCGCCGGAACTTCCGGATACGCCGACGGTCGTCAAAAAGCGCGAAAACCCCATTGAAACAAGCGATTTGGCGCGCATCACCGATGACGTGAAACGTTTGGCTTCGGATGAATTTTCGGGTCGCGGAACGGGCGAACAAGGCGCGCAGCTCGCAGCAGATCTGGTCGAACAACGCTTCAAGGAATTGGGCCTCGAACCGTTTGGTGATGGCGAAGGCGCCGCGCGAAGTTTCAAGAACAAGTTCAGCGCGAAAGTCGGCGCGAAGGTCGATGTTCCGAAGCTGGAACTTTCACGCGCGAAACAAAAGCCGATTGCTTTGCCCGAAGGTGGAACGATCACGGCGGATGGTTCCGAGAGTGGTGAAGCGCAAGGTGCCGCGGTGTTCGTTGGGCATGGCGTGACGGCGTCAGCGGTGACGTGGGACGACTACGCGGGCAAAGACGTTGCGGGTAAAGTGGCGGTGATCCTCGATGGTGCGCCCAAACCGACCGACGACAAACAGGCGTCGGCGCTGCGGGATTTCAAGAGTGCGCGCTACAAGTTGCGCACGGCGCGCGAGCACAAAGCGACAGGAGTCATCATCGTTGCGGCTGGTGAAGAATTGCCGCTCCAGCCGTCGGAAGCGCGAGGCATGGGCCTTCCGGGGGTCGTGATCAAGCGCAGCGTCGCGAAGCTTTTGTTTCCCGACATCAAGTGGGACGACATCGCGAAAACATCGGCGAAAGCTCCGGTAAAACCCTTCGATTTGCCCTTCGTGACCGCCAAGTTGACGACGCACATCGAGCCCACGATGGCTGATGCGTGGAATGTCGTCGGGCGTTTGTCCGCGAAGACCGACTCCAAAACCGCGCAGGAATACGTGGTGATCGGTGCGCACTACGATCACCTGGGTATGGGTGGTACCGCGTCGTCACGTGCTCCGGGCAAGAAAGCGATTCATCACGGCGCCGATGACAACGCATCCGGAACGGCACTTTTGCTCGATGTAGCGCGACGTTTGTCCAAGCTCCAAGACAAACCCGCGCGAAATATTTTGTTCATGGGGTTTGGCGCTGAGGAACTCGGCACGCTGGGTTCGCGACACTGGGTGGAGCATCCGCCCGTACCGATCGGGTCGGTCGTGGCGATGGTCAATGCGGACATGGTGGGGCGCATGCGCGATCGCGCGCTCGTGGTCGAAGGCACGGGAACTGCGGCGGTGTGGCCAGAGCTTTTGCAAAAAGCGAACGAGGGTTTGTCGCTGAACTTGAAGTTTGGCACCGAAGGGTTTGGCGCGAGCGACCACTCGTCGTTCACGGGTGCGCGCGTGCCCGTCGCGTTTCTGTTCACGGGCGTGCACGACGACTATCACTTGCCAAGTGACACTGCGGAAAAGATCGATGTGGGAGGCATTGATCTCGCGGCAACGCTTGCGGCGCGTTTGACCTACACGCTTGCCGAACGTCCTGGGCGGCTCGCTTTCGTGGATGTTCCGACGGCAAATC
>DAOMZH010000176.1:0-14708 GCA_035437985.1 Polyangium sp. (in: bacteria)
GTAGCGGGCGAGTTCGGGGTGCCGCGACGCCGTAAAATCGAACCCTCCCGGGGCGAACAAGCCCGGATTTAGTTGGCAATCTCTGTTCAACACGCCCTCAGCCGATGCCCATGGCCGCAAGGTGCGCGCGCGCCACTTCCTCCCGCTTGTAGTCGTTGTGATTGCCGATCACCCCTTCGGCGTCGAGCGTGGTCAAGGGCTTGTGGTAATCGCCCGACGTCACCCGCGTCCCAGGCTCCAGCCTGATCCGGCCGACATGCTCGTCCGCGTCGAACCCCACAAGCCCCAACAGACGTGCTCCCGTGATCTTGAGGAGGCTGCCCACGGATGAAATCGTCTCATCGTTTGGCGCGCACGTCGCTACGGTCCTGTCTGCGATCGCGGCCCCAGCACCTGGCACCGGCACCATGCTCGCTGATGTGACGGGCGATTGAATGAGGAACGCCGTCGAAGCCCAAGGACGCTCATCGCCCGAGTGCTGTCGCATGGTCATGCTCAGCATGGCAGTGCCGAGGCTGTGCGCTGCCAGATGTATATGGGTCGAGCCATTGACCTGGGAGCGAAGCTTTCGGAGAACGTGGGCCATCCCTTCGCCCACGCGCGCGACCAAATCCGGCGCCGAAAGATAGGAGCTGAAGTTCTGGATCTTCGATATCAGGCTATCGTCTTCCCCATAGGTCTGCTTCGTCGGCCAGAACACTGCGACGACGCCGAGCTTTCTCCCGGCCCCGACCTGTCCCATCACCGTCGAGACCTTGTCGAAGTACTGCCGAAACGCGTTAATGGCCTCCTCGGGGCTGTTGTTGATACCGTGAGCGATGACGACGAGGTCTGTCAGCTGCTCCTGATTGACGCCGTTCGCGATGCTGTCGACACACTGGGCGTCCACCAATCCGCCATCGCCCCGGATATACAGCCTCCATAGTGAAAATCCAGCGAGTTTCTCATTCGTGTCCCGGAACGAAATCACCACCCTGTCAATGTCCCTGTCGTGACTGCCGCACTCGACCGAAAAGTCCAATTCCTCCGCGAGGCGCTGCTTCTCTTGCAACTCGTACCTCAACAGGCTGGCGGAGAATCGGAGCTTGCCCACCTGCCTCCCGCCAGAGTGGATCAGCATGTCGAAATGCGCGGTCTGGATCAAATTGTCACTCTCGAGGTAACTCTGCGCCTCTTCATTCGGGCCGAACGTGCGGGTGAGCGGCTCGAACTTGGCGCCTGCCTCCCGTTTCATTTCGGAGTTGCTTGTAAAGCTGACATCCAACGGCATAGCCGATTGATTTTTGACGATGAAGAATGCACCGCGTCCCATGGTTGTTTCCTTTCTTCTTCCAAGCGAAATCGAAGACCTCGACAATTGTTGCAATGACCGCAGAGCTTTCGAGCCACTGCGTTTCACCTCAATGCTGGTGAATGCATCGCATCAGTCCGAGGTCGTGCTTCTCTGGCCAATGAGGCAAAATTCATTATCATTTGAACTTGCCAGTATAGAGCGACCAGCGCGCCTTTCCCGATCCGTCGTAGATGACCAGGTTGCCATCGTTCTGCATGACCAACCTACAGCCCGCTCCGGCACCATTGGTTGCGGTCGACGCTTTTGCCGTAGTTCCCGCATAAACGACAAAATTGCCGTCGGTTTGCATGGTGGCGATATTGGCGCCAGTCCCATGGGTGGCGGTCGCGCCCATTACGTAGTTATCACAAAGGCGATACACCACGAAGTTGCCATCGCTTTGCATGATCGCCTGGTACGTCTTGTTTTGCGAATAGATCGACTCGCCCGGGTGGAGCGACTGGTCTGCAGCCAGCTCGGTCTTTTGCGACTGGCCCCCGGAGAAATCATTGGCATTCAGCACCGCCGCAACGGCATCCCTCTGGCCGGTCCCCTCTTCCCCGACGTAGTCCATAATCGTGATCCACGGCGAACCTTTCGCGTTTTGATAAATGAATCTCCAAACGTGTAGATTGATCCCGTGGGCGAAACTCCTCGGCGTCCGCGTGGGAAAATAGGTTGCCGACAGAAAGGCGAAACGAAGTGCGTAACTCCCGCTCGAATACCCCGCGTATCCCCTCTCGATCGCTTCGATCTTATTGGTCAGGCTGCTATCGAAGAGCGCGGTGGATGGGGTGTACGCATCCTGAATGGCGAACTCCAATGTGGAGCCGTCATATTGCGTGCACGTGACGCTTTTCGTCGTATTGTTTGGGAATCCGACATGGATACCAAGGTTTTGCTTGGCTCCGATGCGGTTGATCAAAACCATCCGGCCACGCACCTCGCCCAATGTCGGCACGGCAATGCCAGTGTAGAACGGATACGTCCCGCTCGACACGATGGCGCTCAAAACGTCGCCGATATCGCCGTCCCCATCGTTCTTGACGCTCACCAACACCGTCTCGGTGGGGTTCTGGCTCAAAAAGTCCTTCACGGCGTTCAGCGCGTACTGCAGGGGTTCCACGAGCGGGACCTTCCCGTGGCAAAGCATCAGGCCACCGCCCGATGGCATTACCCGGAGATCGAGAAATCGAATACCCATGCCCAGCTGGGTGGGAAAATCTTTGGTTTGGCATTGCACGTATTCCTGGGCGAGTTCGAGCGGGAATGCAGCCCAGGAGATTGAACTCAACACCCCTGCCAAAAACGTTGCGGAATCATGGGTCCCCGGGATGGACATGTTGGAAAGCGATAACGAGTTCGGCAGGCCAGACATCCAGTTATTCATATTCATCGTAAACTCTCCTCTTGCTGACGTTGATCCACCCGCATTGCGGTTGTTTGGGCTGATATCAAAATCCGTACCACTCGAGGATCCTCGCAAGCGACAACGGCATTATGGCGTTTGCCGCCTAGGGCGATGGTTTTGGTAATGGTCTGCAAGCCCAAAGATCGTCTCCCTTACCGTCCACAGTGAGCCCTCGCTCGCCATGTGGTGAACTCGGTGAACTGAGGCTCACCGTAGTCGAGACCTCACTTCGGCTCGTTTAACGAGACCACCACGTGGCCGCGGACAAACCAATGAGACGTGAAGGGGATTCGTGGAGAATGTCAGTCAAGACAACCGCTGTGCACGCCGCATTGTCCAACGGGGGGCGTCGTCACGGAATTGTTCGTGTTCGGGAGGAGTGAGACAGCCTTTTGAGCCGGGGCCTCGTCTCTATTTCTTCCCCACCATCGTGGCAAATTCGCTGGCGATGAGCGGGGCAGTTCGATCGCCGGACGAATTTTCCTCGCCATATTGCTGTTCGCCATAGGTCCAGGGCGCGACCAAATCCCATTGCGTGCGCGGGATGATGTACCCCAAGAAATCATTGGCGTTGTTGATGATCATCTTGATCGAGCCTTGCGGCAAGAGCGCTTGAATGGGCGTTTCCGGTGTGTCATCTGGGTAATCACGACCCTCCGGCTTTTCGATGAACGACCCTCCACCGGGTTTTTCCAGCCAAAGCTCCGTGTAGAATTCGCCGGGAATGCCAGCAATCGCCGCGGGTCCAATTTGAATCTCGTTGACCTCGGTAGCGATGACGACTTCCCCTGTCGAGATGAGCGATACGCTGATGCCCGGGCGTTCTTCGTCCGTGACCTTTTTCCCATCGGCCCAATACACGTCACGCACGATGAGTCCCGAAAGCACGCCGAGAGCGAGCACGACATTGGTGGGCGGCACCAAAATTGCGCGACGACGAATAGCGAGTTTCGGTGCGTCATCCTTGACGGCCATTGGGCCTTCGATCGCGGCGATCGCGGCGTCTGCAGCGCCTTTGCCCACGTACTCCGCACGCTCGAACGTGCCTTGAGGACACGTCTCTTTGCCCATGGCATCCGGACAACCAACGATTCCAATGGTCGTCGTGAGCCCGCCCAATGGACCATTAAAGAAAACTGCAGGTGCCGAGGGCCACTTGGCTTCGAGCGTTTCGCGCAAGTAATGAGGATAGTCCGACGTGAGCATTTGATTGTCGCTGCCGAGCGATTCGGGATGATTGCCCCAAATCACGACATTGGCAATGGGAGCACCCGCGTCGTCCTGAAATTGCATCGTATTGACGTTTTGATCGACCACCATCGGCGGGCGATGATCGCTGATGAGATCCGGCCTTTGACCTTGCCCCACGACCATTTTCGCTTTTTTCTGGGCTGCTTTGGCTTCCTTCAAAGCTTCCACGGCCTGCTTGATGATGTACTCCATGTACGCCAGATTCACGCCGGAGGTACTCGCATTCGGCCCCCATTGCCCCACGGTATCTTGCATTTCGTGGACGTGGGTCGACGAGACGAGGACGTGATCGAAATCAAGGCCCGCGGCTTTGGCGGCAAGACGAATGTCGACCACCCATTGTTGAAAAAATCCCACGCAATCCAGGGACACCATTCCAATCGAGACATCGCCTTGCTCGAACGTCACCGCACGCGCCCACGCATCATCATGTACGCCCGTGGCTGCGCGACCCATTCCGAATCCCGCCAGCCAAACGCCATCCCATTTGCCATTTTTATTGACGTCGTCGTACGGTTCACCCTTGTCCCATTCGCCATTGGCGTTGGTATCCGTCCACGTCTCGAGCGGCGGCGTGATCTTTTTCGACGATGCACCCGCCAAAAAATCCCCCGCGCCATTTTCACATCCCGGCATGCCCGGACAACTCAAATTCGTCGTCCGGCCTTCGGCATCCGCAATGAGGGGCGGCGTCGCTGGAGCAGGTTTGGTATCGGATTCGCCGCATCCCGTGACGGTCGGCGTCAAGAACAATGCGGCAAGCAAAAGAGCCGAACTCGAAATCGATCGCATGGGCACCTGCGGGAATGGTTTGTCAAGTCAAGGTTGCGGGAGGTGTGGCGAGAAAAACTCATTCATACGGCAGTTGCGTAGCCCAGCGCCTGAGGTACGGCGTTGGATCCAGCAAATCACCGCGGCGCTGGTAAGGAACACCGTCGTGCCGTTTTGCCCCGCCGCTGTAGACGGTCAGATCGCCCGACATCGTGCCTCGATACAATTCGAGGTGCAGCATGTCACTGGCCACGTTGACCCCCACGAGATGACCGACCCTGGCAATGGGTTGACCACCTTTGACACGTTGGCCTTCACGAACCATCGTGGCTCGCTGAATCTCGCCATAACGCGCAATAAACGAGCCGTGATGCACTTCGAGCGCGTAGGTTTCGTTATAAAATGGATACGGCCCCCGAATGACTTCCCCATCCGTAATGGCATAAATCCACGTACCCAGGGGCGCGTAGAGGTCACACGCTGCATGCGCCCGATGACCACCGCTGCGATTCGAGCCAAACGCGCGCGGCGCATGAGTCCAGTCTGCCGTCGGGAGTTTCGCCAAGGGAAAACATTCCGGACCCGTAAGAACGGGTGCGTCTCGTACAGACGTCCCAATCCCCGGTGTTCGTGGGCCGAGCACGAGGTCCCAAGTTCGCGGACCAACGATGCCATCGTCCGTGAGCCCCTGACGACGCTGAAAAGAACGCACGGCGCGATCGGTGCCCGGGCCGAACAGACCATCGGGCGTCACGCCAAACCCCCAGTCCCGCAAGGCCCTCTGCAACGTTTTCACCTCTTCACGCAAGTGGGGCGAGACATCGGGAAAACCTGACGAAATCCGGAGTGTCGGGTGCATGTCGACATTCTACACAAATTCCTACCCATCTTGGCAAGAGGCGCGAAACGACCAAAAACACCAAATCCGACAAGCAACCAGCCGCATTGACGGACGCCTTACTTGGCCCGACGGAGCATTGCGCACGCGATGCACGACCCATGTTCGTGACGCAATGCAGAAAAAACGGAGGGGACGATGCGAAATGTTCGCTGGGCAAGTGCCCTGATTCTAGGCTCGATCATCAGTTCATTCATGACACCCGCGAATGCGGCCGATGTGCCACTACGACGCATTCTGTTGACGACGGGCGGGGTCGGTTACTTCGAGCACGAAACGACTGTCGACGGCAATGGTTCGCTTTCTCTGGGCGTTCGGCTCGATCAAGTCAGCGATGTGCTGAAAAGCATCGTCGTTTTCGATAATCGAGGGAGCCTAGGGCGCGTTTCTCTCGCCGGCCGGGAGCCTTTGGCCGAAATGTTTCGCGATCTGCCCTTCACGGTCGACGATTTGTCGTCGCCTGATCGGCTTTTGCGAGCGCTGCGAGGCTCGGCGATTCGAATGACCGTCAATGCGTCCATCATGGAAGGCCGCATCATTTCCGTCGTCGACGAGATGACTTCGCTGCCCGATGGGCGAGGGACGATTGTTCGGCACCGCTTGAGTTTGCTCGCGACAAACGGCCTGCGTCAAGCGATCGTCGAAGACGCTTCGGCCATTGAGATTGTCGATCCAACCTTACGTGCGCAGGTGGAACAAGCGCTTTTGGCCATCGCGGAAAACAGTGAGCACGAACGGCGGTCGCTGGAGATTCGCGTGGAGGGTTTGGGAGAACGAACGGTGAACGTGGGCTACGTGGTGGCTGTGCCTTTGTGGAAAGCAACGTATCGGTTGGTTCTTCCAAACGTTGGGCGGCGCAAGGCGCAAATGGAAGGTTATGCGCTGCTCGAAAACATGAGCGGGCAGGATTGGGTAGGCGTGGATTTGACCGTGGCGTCGGGCAATCCAGTGACGTTCCGGCAAGCACTTTATGACAGTTATTTCGTGACGCGTCCCGAAGTGCCGGTGGAAGTGTTCGGGCGCATTTTGCCGCCGATCGATACAGGTGCGGTCGCTCCAAAAGCACGTAGCGCCGGATCGTTTGGGCTCCGCTCCGCAGTGCAACCGTTTGCCGCGGAAAGTCTGTCCGATGGAACCTCGTTCAACGCTCCATCAGACCCAACCGACGCGGTGCAAGGGGCGACTTCGGTGACGTTTCACTTTCCGCAACCCGTGGATTTAGGCCGAGGCGAAGTGATGCTCGCGCCGATTGTGCAGCGCGAGATGCAGGCCGAGCGCGTGTCGGTTTTTCGTCGCGATGTGGACAAGACCAACCCCGTGGCGTCCGTGCGTCTCCTGAACGATTCCGAGACGAGTTTGCCCCCGGGAGCCGTGACGATGTACGAGATGCAAGGTTCGCCCGAGCAGCTCGAGTTTGTCGGGGATGCCCGTCTCGGAGCGTTGCCAGCAGGTCAAGAACGGCTGCTCGGGTATGCGGCCGACCTGGACATGCGCGTCGATGTGGAAGACAAGTCGGCGCAAATGATCACCGGCGCGACGATCGATCGCGGCGTGCTTTTGGTTCGTCGTGCCGAACAACGGATGACGATGTATCGGATCGTGGGAGCGACGGGGGAGGAGCGATCGTTGATCATCGAGCATCCGCGCATTGCGGGATTTTCGTTATTGCCTCCGTCGTTGGGAACGATTGTTGGAGACATTCCGACGCATCACCGAATTCAATTGAATGTACCTGCAGGACAAACGGTCGAAGTGAACACGACCCTCGAGCGACCGATTGAGGAGCGGGTATCGATATTGAATGCGGCGACGACGGATCTGAGTGTGTTCATTGCGGCGGCGGAGATTCCGGCGGGTGTGCGGGATGCATTGAAGCAAGTGGCGATTTTGCAGCGGACGCTGGTGGATCGCCAACAAGGACTGGCGGCGCTGGAGGCGGATCGGGAGACGGTTGTGGCGGATCAGGCGCGGTTGCGGGCGAATTTGGCGGTGGTGCCGGCGGAGAGCGATTTGCGAACGCGATATTTGACGGCGCTTGAGGAAACGGAGGATCGCATCATGGCGCTCGATCAAGGGCTCGAGGTTGCGCGGGAAGCGGTAAAGGTTGCGCGCGACGAACTCGAAGCGTTTATTGGGGCGTTGTCGAGGTAGGGCGAGAGGGGGTAAGTGCAGCGTCCGGCAAGTTCGTGACTGTTTGTCTAAGCGAAACATAACGTTGAGTTAAAGAGGCTGTCTCAAAACTCGCCGCGACAAACACCTTCGCAGCGTCGCCCCGTGCGTTTCGGACGAACCCCGGTCCCAGTTACGACACGGCCTCTTCAATTCCGCACGTGGGATTGATCATTGGTAAAACTCGCTATCGCTTGTCCGCGCGTTTTCTCGCCGTAGCCTTCTTCTTCGGCGCCTTGGCGCCTTTCGCCAAGACCATGACGCGCTTGCCGTCGAAGGCTACTACCATTTGCGAGATCTTTTCGACGCCCGCGGCCCGCAATTCCGCAGCGTAATCGTTCGCTTCGAGCTGCGCCAAACCTTCAGCCATGGCTGCTTCGATGCTCCGTTGGCTTTGGCGGGCCGTTTTTAATTCCAAAACGACCCCGGGTTTTCCCGCACGGCGCGGTTTGATGAGAACATCGGGCCGCCCATTGCCAGATTCTCGGTTCGAGCGCACTTCGTAATCAGGTTCGAGCGAAGCGAGCAGGCCAATCATCATTCCGTGATGAAACTTTTCGGGCTCGACGCCTTCTACGTCATGATAAGACGGTAAGCTGGCGGCAAACTTTTGCAGTTGCCGCTCGCAGGTGTCGACGTTGCCTCCCAGCAATGCTTCGAGAAAGGATTGAAGTTCGCCTCCTTGGGTGGTCAAAGCATCGTCCATCCACGATTGAAACGTTGTTTGATAAACTTCGGCGACTTCGCGATTCGGAATCGACAAGCGAAAGGGCAGGCGTGGTTTACCCAGCACGGGGGGGCCCGGACGCGACGCTTTGAGGTATCCCGCAAAGACGAGCAGATTCCACAAGGCCCGCGGATCCTTTTTGAGATCGGGAAACACGACGTTCGTGTCGAGATTCTTTTCGATGTAGCCGCCTTCCAAAAGGGTTTGAATGTCACTCTGAACTTTGAAGGCGTGATGCTGAAGCAATTCTTTGATGAGCGTATTGGAGCTGGTGCCTACCCAATACGGAATGACATGTTTTTCATTGCGGGCCAGGAAACTCAGTATGGACCAAGGGTTGTAAATATCGACGCCGCCAAACTCGTATCCGTTGTAATAGGCGCGAATGTCGGGCATGATTTCTACCATACCGGTTTTTGCGAGCAGCGCACGGACTTCGGGCTCGGTGAATCCAAAACACGTATTGAATTCGGTTTCGATGAGGGTATACACCCCAATGCTGTTCAAGTCCGAAAAAATGCTTTCCCGCGAAACGCGCAAGATGCCGGTCATCACCGCGCGGGACAGGTGAGGGTTGTCTTTGAGCCCGGCCAGGAAAAAACTCCCAAAAAAGCCAATCGCTTCCTTGTAAAACCCATTTGCATAGGCTGCATGAATGCCCGCGTCGTATTCGTCGATGAGGACGATTGGACAAACGCCGTGGACTTGGTGCAGGTATCGGGTCAGTTGTTTGAGTGAGCTTTGATAGGAAGCGTCTGGAGCGACACCTGACAAGACGGCGTCGAAATCTGCCCGATCCCGCCCTTCGAGGCGCCCGTCCAGACTGGACTTGTGTTCGGCATACATGTCTTGGATGAGCCGCCGCGCTTGGAGCCGACAGGTCTCGAAATCGTTCGCCTTCGTTTCCTTCAAGCTAATGAAAATCAACGGATATTTTTGGAAGTGTTCGCGGTACTTTTCACCCGCACGAGCAACGTGAAGACCTTCGAACAAGTGCCAAACGTTTTCGTCCCGTTTCTCGAAAAACCATTTCAACGTCGTCATGTTGAGCGTTTTGCCAAAACGACGGGGACGGGGAAGCAGCACCACGTTGAAATTGTCACAGCCGATGAGCTCCGTGATCAAGTGCGTCTTGTCGACATACTCGAACCCGTTCTCGCGCAGCTTACGAAAATCTTCGATACTCGTGGGAATCTTCAGACCCATGATGCACTCCCGAAAAACCGGCGACGCGAACATCGCATAAACGGCGCGCCGTGTCAAGATTGTCGCGCCGACGCGCGGGAATTGGATGAGCACGGCGGGGTGCCCATTGCCGGATTCTCGACTTGGGAGAAGATTGTGTAGCTTTCGGAAATGGGCTGGGCGCGTTTCTCACGTTTGCCGCGAGAACGCGCCCGGGGAGGGAATTAGAGCCTGATAAACACGCTCTCAGCGAACTATCGTCACGAGACGATAGTTGAATTGGTTGGACGCACCCGTCGTGCCGTTGGACGTCACGCGGATGTAATACGTGCCCGCGGCGAGGTTCTTCGCCGCTGCGTTGGCCGGGGTAGCCCCCGTGCCGTCGATTTGCGAGCACCAGCCACGACCCGTGTCGAAATCCGTGACGAGGCTCATTCCCGCACTATTGTAAAGGGCCAACGTCGAATCGATGCCGTTCGAGTCACACGTTTCGGATGCGTCACCTTCGATCGTTTCAATGCGCAACGATCCACCTTGCGGAACCGTGAGCGAGAACCAATCGGTGTCGGTGAGAATCTGGTGCGAACCGTAGATTTGCGTCACGTAACCGTTGTCGGCGTTTGCCTGGGCTTGCACGTCGTTGGGCTCCATTTCGCTCATGTTGTTCACGTGGAACAACGTGCGCAGGAAGTAGTTTGGCACGGCCGTACCAGCGACGTTGTCGACCTGGATGTAATACGTGCCAGGTTGGAGCAGGACGGCAAGTTCCGAGCAATTGCTGATGCCTGAGGTGAGCGTGTCTTCCTTGAGCAGCATTCCAACGCTGTTGAGCAATGTCAATCGTGTCGAGACCATGCCAATGCAATCTCGGCCGCTCGCATCGAACGTCTCGAACGAAACGACCGTATCTGCCGCGGACACGACCACCTTGAAGATGTCCTTGTCCGAAGCCGTGAGACCGCCGGTGATGTTGAGCGTGCCATTGATGGTGAAATTGGCATTGGCTTCGGTTGTCGTGCCGTTGGGCTCGACTTCCGCGACCTTTTCCCATTGACACACGCTGTTGCAGCTATCGTTTGCCGTGGTATTTCCGTCGTCGCATTGCTCGGCGCCCGTGACTACACCATTGCCACAGGTGAACAAACAAGCGCTCGGCGCGCCCGTGCACGTATAACCTGCCTCCACGGCGCAAGTTGACGAACAACCGTCATTGGCGGTCGTATTGTTGTCGTCGCATTGATCGGTGCCATTGAGGACGCCGTCACCGCAACTCAATACGCAGCTGCTCGGGGCTCCGCTGCAAATGTAGCCTTGTTCGATGGTGCAAGTTGCCGAGCAACCATCGCCTGAAGCCGTATTCATGTCGTCACAAGGCTCGCCAATCTCGAGGGTCCCGTTGCCACAGATCGGCGTTGCACCGACGCAGAGGCCCAAGCTCCAAGAGTTCAACAATCCGGTGAGACCACTGGACGTGTCTGCAACCTTGAGCGTCCAGTTGCCATTCGAGACCTGCCCAATGAGGGCGCTCAAGGCTTGCTCGGGCCGGAAATAACCACGGAATGGGGCCACTCCTGCCGTGACGGCAGTGCCTGCGGCGTCCGCGAAGATCGTCGACAGGTAATCGTCATTCGCTGCGCCATTACCCGAGCTCAAATCGAGCGTCGTATTGCCCGTCGAAATGAGAGAGATGGCGACGTCGCCGTCGTAATGGTGCGGGAGCGAATTGATCACCACGATCGCTTTGCCCACGAGACCGGTGTTCGGCACGTTGATCACGCTCGTGATGCCTGCCGCGATGGCATCCGGGATGATTTGCGGAGCCGTCGTCGACTTGATGAGGACTGGCGTTTGATTGGCGGCGCAGTTGAATTCGAGCTGGCAGTTGCTGCATCCATCGCCGCTCACCATGTTGGTGTCGTCGCATTGCTCGTTTGGCTCGACGTACCCATTGCCACAAACATTGGGCACGGCGGGATCGAGGCAAAGCGCGAGTGACCACGATTTGAGGGATCCGGTGGTGCCGGACGTGTCATCGGCAATGCGCACAGACCAATTGCCATTGCCCGATTGATTGGCGAAACCAGCAGCATTGGAAATGGTCTGTTCGGGCCGGAAACGTCCGGTGTAGGGCGCTGTGCCGGCCGTAATCGCGGTTGCCGCAGCATCGTCGAACGAGGTGCCGAGGAAGTTTGCCCCGGTACCGACATCCGTGGCCAATTCGCGCTGGATACCGTAAGGCGACACGAGCCACGAATCGATATGGCCCGTATTGGTATGCGTGACATTGAGCGTCGGTACGACTTTGCGGACCACGCCCGCCTGCGTCACATTGATTACGCTCGCAATGCCACCTTCGGGACCATCGGGGAGGGTAGCCGAGGTGCGGTTGTGAATGACAACGGGGACTTCACCCGCATTGCAGGTAATGTCGGGCTCGCAAATTGCCGAGCATCCGTCGCCGCTCATGGTATTGCCATCGTCGCAAAGCTCGTTGCCCGTGATATTGCCATTGCCGCACGTGAACGTGCACGTCGCGGGTGTACCCGTGCACGTGTAGCCTGGCTCGACGGCGCAGGTTGCTGAGCAGCCGTCATTGGCCGTCGTATTGTTGTCGTCGCATTCTTCGGTACCCGAAAGGATACCGTCGCCGCAGACGAGCGGGACGCACGTGCTCGGTGAGCCAGTGCAGCGATAACCAGGTTCGACGGTGCAGGTTGCCGAGCATCCGTCACCGGCTGTCGTATTGGTATCGTCACAAGCTTCGCCAATGTCGACGGCTCCATTTCCACATACCGGCGTGGCACCAACACACAAGGCCAAACCCCACGAATTCAAATGGCCAGCGTCGCTGATCGAGCTGTCAACGGCTTTGAATGTCCAGTTCCCCGTTGCCGGTTGGGCAATGAGACCACTCAAGGCTTGTTCGGGCTTGAAGTATCCACGGAATGGTGCAGATCCTGCGGTGACCAACGTGATCGCCCCGTCGGCCAGAACCGTCGATGCGTAGTTGTCGAACGAGCTGCCATTGTTCGAGCTCAGATCGATCGTCGTGCCGGCGGGCGACGTGACTGTCAGGGACAAGTCGCCGTCGTAGGTGTGCGAAATCGAATTGACGATCACGGCGGCTTTGCCTACGACGCCCGATTGATTGACGGCAATCGTGCTCGTGATCCCGGCGGGAACTGCGGCCGGAATGATTTGCGGCAATGCCGTCGACTTGAGGAAGACGAACGTTTGGTTTGCGCCGCAGGTGAATTCGAGCTGGCAGCTGTTGCAACCATCGCCGCTCACCATGTTGCCATCGTCGCATTGTTCGTTTGGCTCGACGTAACCATTGCCGCACACATTCGGTACGGCGGGATCGATACAGAGAGCAAGCGACCAGGCCTTGAGATTGCCAGTGAGCGTCGAGGTATCATCAGCAATGCGCAACGACCAATTGCCATTGGCCGATTGATTGCCAAACCCGGCGGCATCGGAAATGGTGAATTCGGGCCTGAACACACCGGTATATGGCGCTGTTCCTGCCGTAATCGCCGTTGCCGCGGAATCGCTGAATTGCGTGCCGAGGAAGTTTGCCGCGGTACCCACGTCTGTGGCGAGATCACGTTCCACGCCGTAAGGCCCAATGAGCCAAGCGTCGATGTGCCCATCATTCGGATGCGTGACGTTGAGCGTCGGAACGACTCGGCGAACGACGCCCGTTTGCGTGACGTTGATCAAGCTCGCAATGCCGCCGTCAGCTCCATCCGGAATTGCGGCCGACGTGCGGTTGTGAATGACGACAGGGACTTCGCCGGCATTACACGTGATGTCGGGCAAACAGACACTCGAGCATCCGTCGCCGTTTGTCGTATTGCCGTCGTCGCAGAGTTCGCTACCCGTAACGTTGCCATTGCCGCACGTAAATGTGCAGACATTGGGCATACCCGTGCACGTGTAGCCTTGCTCGATTAAACATGTACTGGTGCATCCGTCGCCGGAGACCGTATTCATGTCGTCGCATTCTTCCGTACCACTTACCGCGCCATCACCGCAGCTCAGCATTGTGCAAACGCTGGGTGCACCCGTGCAGCGATAACCCGGATCGACAGCGCAGCTGGTACAACCATCATTGGCGATGGTATTGCCGTCATCGCATCCTTCACCAGCTTCGGGGACACCATTGCCACAAACCGGCAATGGACCGACGCAGAGAGCCAAGCTCCATGAATTCAATTGGCCCGCTTCGCTGGCCAAAGCATCGACGGCCTTGAAGGTCCAGGTTCCTGCGGCAGGTTGGATATTCAAACCGCTCAGGGCTTGTTCGGGTTTGTAAGACCCGCGGAACGGAGCGACACCTGCGGTGACGTTTGTCGCGGCTGCATCCGAAAGAATGGTCGAGACGTAGTCATCGTTTGTCCCGCCATTGCCCGAGCTCAGGTCGAGGGTCGTGCCGCCGGGGGAGGTCAAGGAGAGAGACAGGTCGCCGTCGTAGGTGTGGGAGAGCGAATTGACCACGACCACTGCTTTGGCGACAATGCCTGGATTGGTCACCGAAACGGAGCTCGTCACGCCCGCGGGAATGCCCGCAGGAATGATTTGCGGCGCATCCGTAGAACGCACGAATACGAGCGATTCATTGGTTCCGCAGGTGAATTCCAGTTGGCACGAGCTGCAGCCGTCGCCGCTCATCGCATTGCCGTCGTCGCATTGCTCGTTTTGCTCGACATAACCATTGCCGCAAACGCTCGTGACGCTGGGATCGATGCACAGAGCAACTGTCCACGAATTCAGGGTTCCGGCGACGGTCGATGTGTCGTCGGCGACACGCAAGGACCATTGACCGGTGGCAGATTGATTGCCAAAACCTGCCGCATCGGAAATGGTGAGTTCGGGCTTGTAGGTGCCGGTATAGGGTGCAGCACCTGCCGTAATCGACGTCGCGGCCGTATCGCTGAAGGTCGTGGCCGTGAAGTTCGCC
>DAOMZH010000177.1:0-14511 GCA_035437985.1 Polyangium sp. (in: bacteria)
CCGACGAACTCGACCACGCGATGGCCGGAAAACTCTGTTCGGCTTGACCAACCGCAGAAATCGCGCGGCCCGGGCCCAAAATTCCTGGAGGTCCGGCCGCAACGACCGGAGGCGCCCCCGGCACGTCCGCGGCAAGCGTCGTTTCCACGTATTGGTTTGCCCGCGGACCCAACGGCAAAAGTTCCTGGCCAATCATGCGCAGTTTTTCTCGCCGCACTTCGAGCGACGCAGTCGGGTCTTGCGCGATGGGATCCGCAGCCACCCAAGGCGCAACCGCGAGCACGCCACCTTCATCCGGCTGGCCCACATAAGCTGGCTGCAATTCTCCAGGAACCGGATCCTTGACGATGATCGATTGGCCATCGAAGGTCGTATCGAAAAGATTGCCCGTCAAATGCGCGATCACCCCTTGGCGAAAACCGCTGTGTTTCCGTACGGCTGCCGGTGCGCTTTGACTCAGTAGATCCGGGGCCCAGACGTTCGGCTCATCAGGGCTTTCCGGAATCGTCCAGCCCGAGAATGCTTCGGGTTGCACGAACGTATCGGCACCAAGCACCGCAAGGCGATCGACCATGTCGGGCATCCACGCGTCTTTGCTCGTGAAAATGCCGAGTCCCAACGATGCAGCTTCGACAGGCATGGCTTCGCGTAATGGGCCGGAGGCGAGGGCCAGGTCCATTTTTTCGGTCGCAATGAGATAGGGTTTCTTGCGGGAAGCAACGAGTCCGCCATCAGGACCAAAAACGAACGTCGTGTTGTATACCGCGGGATCGCGCGCGACGTACACATACGAGGCCGCGCGCAAATCAGGATCGGCCAAATTCGCAATTTCAACAGGGTCCGTGCTTTTTTCCACGAGTCCGCTGATATTCGTCGAAGCGACGACCCAGGCGCCGAGCTCCTGAGCCATCAATTGGTGCGTCTCAAAAAACGCCCGCCAAACGGTATCCGTGATTCCGAGTTCAATTTGGTTGGGCAAGGATAAGTTCGGCCATTGATTTTTGTAAAATGTAACGGGTCCGGCGTATTGCCCCCCGAGGGCCAAAAACGCGGCAAATGCGGAGTTCGATTCGCGAGCCGCTTGTCCCCGCGAACCAATGAACGCCGCCGGAAGGCCGGTATTTTCCGGCAAAACGACGAGATTGGGGCGATCACCAGCCAAACAGCCGGAAATGTTCGTCCGAGCCAATTCAATGAGCTGATTTTCATAAGCAGCATACGATATGAAATGTTCCGGCGCGATTCGCGGCTGAATGACGAATATGCGCGCGCCGCTTGTATCCGTGGTTGCAGCCGGACAGATATCGTTACGATTTGGCTGCCCCTCGTCGCCACACCCGAGGATCAAAGAAGCCGCAAGAAATAGCCCAAAGACACGCATGACGCAAGAGAGTAACCCAGAAAGACGTAGCGGAGCAAGGGCGAGCATCGAAATGGACACGAATCGATTGTAAAATGCTCCCTTTCTATCGCGGTTCGAATGTGCAGGGCCAACGAGCCATTTTTAAATCCGTCCGGCAACCAAGGGTCACGAGTGGGCGCGGGGCCGGGCCTTTTGGTCCGTGATCTGCGTAGCTCGATGGGGCGTCATGAACGGCCTTTTTTGGGCAAGCAATGATTCGGTCACCGAAATTGACGATCATCGAGCGCGGCAGGACTTTCCGCGGCCGGTTTACGGATCTTTCCGGATTGCATTCTCGAGTGACCGATCGCGTGGAGGATAGGTTGTCAAGACAATCGATTCGACCTCGGGATGGTTCATTGCCCATGTTGCGTCGCGTGAGCTACGAAAGCATCTTTGAACTTGCCAGACAGGAGCATTCCATTCATCATGGTGTTTGCTCGAGCGCGGGACGTCCTTGTGAAACCTTCGGCTCCGACAAGAATGGTCATTCGTTTTGGCTTGGTCGCGAGCGCGGTCGGGGTGGTCACAACGTGGCCGAATGCGGCAAATGCGCAGGTGATCGAACCTCCGCCGCATCGAATCGAGTTGAAGGTTTCTCCGGGTCTACCGAAGTGCAATGATTATGATTCGTTTTATGGGATCTTGATCAACTGGGTTCGGGTGCGGTCCATCGTTCCGACCGCGGATCGCCGGCTCGTTGTGGACATTCAGCGGGCGCCGGATGGTCGCAAAGTGGTGACCACGAAGGTGTTCGATGCGCTCGGCGTGGAAATCGGTAGGGAATCGCATCGTTACGGGGCGACGGAGGAATGTTTCAAGGTTCTTTATTGGACCGCGTGGGATTCGACGCGCCTCTTACAAAGCACGATTTCTCCACCCGACGAAGACCCACCGATGAGCGTGGACAAACTGGTGGAGGAGGTCGACAAACAGCGCAGCGTTCCGGAAAAACCGGCGCTTTCAACGGAAACTTGGCCCATTTGCGTCCGCGAGCCCGAACCACCGGCGCCTCCAGTAAAACCTCGAGCGCCGGAAAAAAAGGTTCGGCTCGTGGTCGGAACTGGGGTGGTCGGCGGCGTAACATATAGTTATCTGCCGGGATTTCGTGTGGGTTTGGAGAAATCAACCGGGCCACTGGTCGTGGGACTCGATGCGTATCTCATGCCGCCGTTGGTCGCATATTCCGTGAGTAGCGGGAGCAGGTACCAACGTTCCGCAAAGGGTGAAGCATATTTGGGCACCTTGTCCCTTTGTATGCACAAGCGTCCCTTGCTTGGTTGCCTCGTGGCCACGGGCGGCGCGGCGGGGTACAGTTATGACAAACCCACCTTGGATGATGAGCGTTTCGCGAATGTGGGCCTTGGGGGTTGGGTTTCCTTGGGCCTACGGACGGGCGTCGAGATGTCGCTGAGCCGCAAGCTAAACCTGCGACTCGATGTGGATGCGCAGCTGCCTGTGTACCGCGGAACAGCCGTCCAACTCGAGCCGAAGGATCAGAGCAGTACGACGATGATGCTGATGGGGTTTGTCTCGATTGTACCGTCGTTCTAGGGAGTGTCGACGGCAAGAAGTGGACAGCTTCGATCGTTGGTGGATCCTTTGTCCACCAACGATCGCGCACGAGTTCACTCGGTCGTGGCTACACAACAGACGGTGAACGGATCGGTTTTTTCAACCTCGCCGACAACTTCGCCGCCTGATGGCTGACACGAACCGAGCGTGTGCTCGACGGTCTCGAGCGTCTTGCTTCCGACAGCCATCCCGTCAATCAGCCACAAGCACTGAGGGAGATCCGTGTCTTCGTTGAGCCATGACCCGAACTCGACTGCACACGCGTCATCCGTGTAGAGCGTGTACCGACGTTTGCAATTCGCACCTTCGACGGGTCCGCACGAACATTCCGAACATGAACGATTGTCGTTGACTTCCTTGTAAAAGACGGATCTTTTGGGCCATCCGGCGGGACAAACCTGAGCACCTTCACGCGCGATGCACGCGGGACCGCCAGGTGGAAACGCCATGCAGTTGCTGTCGATGCCACAGGCGAAGAGTTTGTCCGAACTTGGCTTGTCAATACAAACCCGGCCCGCGGGGGGGATCGAGGTGTGATCGCTGAGCTTGGGGACGGGGACTTTGGGCACGTCGACGTACGGTTTGCACGTCTTGTCGATCTGCTCGAGCACGGGTGGTTCGATCGTGATCGACTTGGCGCAATATCCGTCGGCTCCACAGAGTTTTCCCGCAGGAAGGGCCTTGTCGCCGATGCAGCTGCCATCCCAATCGGCGGGGGGATCGAAGTTCCACTTGACACCACTCTCGAAGTCCGCGCAGCTGTGCGAGCTGACGGTCCAGTGCGGGGACGAACCACAGATGCTTCGAGGTGTGGAACATGCACATGGAGCACACGAAACTGGGGGAGGATCCGCAACACCGTCCCAGGTAGTCGTGCCTTCGGGACACGTTTCGAGGTTGATGTCGAAGCCGGTATAGAGAGTAGCCGGAGCAAGCCAGCCTTCAGGGACCTTCGGCACGCATGTACCTGTTGGACAAACGGCGCTCGAGCCATCGGCGCCACCATCGAGCCAGGGTTTGTCTTTGCACCAGTCCGGTAGTTTGTACGTTTGGTTTGCTTCGTCCGTGCACCATTCTTCGGTGGGACACATGCAACATTCGTGCGGCATCCCGGGCTCGCATCCGGTGCGGCAGTGCTCGGGAACTTCTGGCCAACCATCCGGACACATGTCCGGCCAGGGACATGGGCAACACTCGATCGGAATTGCCAACGAACCATCTTCGTGGCTCGGGCAATCGGGCGACGCAAACCAGCGGCTGATGATCGGATTGCTCGTGGTATAGCCGGGGCAAGCGGCTAGCCCAAGAACGACGATGGGTGCGCCAAACCAGAAAAGGAGGGTTCGAGGTGATGGTGCGCTTCGGAGAACCATGAACATCTTCATACACATCTCGCGCTGGTTGTGCCAAACTAATTTCAGCCGCCGGCGTTTCTCCGGGAACATATGCGAGTTTGCCTACCAGTCCCGGCGAAACCATATGAGTCCGACAAACATTCGTGCGGGACTGACAACCGGGTGCAAAATTCGATATTTACGGCCGAAATCGTTTCATTTTTTGGTTCACTCGACGTTTGACACAACGCGTTCCTTCGGAAGGCTCGTCCCAAAGAACCTTGTTTTAGGGGTGAAACCCAAACTTGGGCGAACCTTCCGAGATACGGATCGGCGTTCGTTCATTTTGCCGCACCAAGGTCAGGAGCGGCCGACCTTTACTTTGGAGGGGGTGGGACGCATTCACCCAGGAGGTCACAAATGAGCGGTGCGCAGCAATCCTGATCTTTCGTGCAGGGGCCGCAGGTCCCATCTCCGCCGCATGCGGGGTTCGGATTGACGCAATCTCCGCAATCCTTGCAAGGTTCGTCGCCGCCTTGGCATCCCGGAATCTTGAGAATGCCTTCGTCGTAATGCACTTTCACCCTACCCGACGAACTGATTTTCTTCGCAAAGAGAGCGCCCCACATTTCGAGGTCGTTCGTAATGTTGAAGATGGCGTTTGGCAGATAAAAGTTGGCCGACAGAGCAAGTTGCCCGGTCATCGTCACATCATTGCCCGCAATGTAAATGCGGGTCGATTTAGGTGAGGACTGCGAGCCAATCGTGGCGGCATTGTTCAAAAACACCGTCCCCGTAACGAACATGTCGAGCTCGGCGCCAGGAGCCAATTCAATGGTCAACGGTCCGGACATGTCGATATTGCCGTCGATGGCCATGACGGTTCGTCCCTGCAAACGCAGCGTCGCCGGGTTGTTGACGACGATGCCGTCGAAATAATATCGCCCGCAAGGCAACGTGATGTCTTTCGGATAATTCGGCATCGACGTGAGCGCATCGGTGAGAATCATGTTGGTCAGGTTGTCGTTGTTCGCTTTGAATGCGGCCACGATGCTGGCAATGTCGACTTGATCGGTACAATCGCAAGGCGGCGAGACCGTGACCGGCGTAATGGAAAAGCCGCCTTGTTCATTGACTTGATTCACGTTGGCCATGACCGGCGTGTACATCTTGCCCGAGACCGTGAAGTTATTCGGGGGTCCGGTGACATCCGCCCCGAGATATGCGTCGCTTTTTGCGGTCGCAGGTGCCCCCACGTGCGTGGTGCTCGCGACGGTGAAGTTCTGCACGACGTTGTAAGTGTTTTGCGCATCGAACGTGCCGCCAACGACCAATGCGCCCTGAATGTCATTGTTCGCCGAACACGCATAATTGCCATTTGTCCCGACAGACCCTCCAGCCAGCTTCATGCCCGGTTTCGAGGCATCCACCGAATCGGTATCGATCGTGTTTTGCGACGTGATGTCCGTGCAGGAGCACATCGCAAACAAAAACACCTTCTTTCCAATATCGCCCGTGCAATCGGTGGTGCCGGGAATTGGAATCACTCCATTGCCCATACAGAATGCCTCGAGGCCGGCATCGAATACCGATCCCGAGCTCGTCGTCATCGTGCCGCTGCTCGAACTCGTGGAGCTCGATGCCGAGGGGAATAACACGCCGCCTTCGCCGCCCATGGCGCCGGAGCCTCCGGCTGCTGCGCCACCTTCACCATTGTTCGTGGAACCAGTCCCGGTCGTCGACGAACACGCCACCGGAAGGCCAACCGCAAGCATTCCAAGGGCGACTGCAATCATCGTTCGTTTCATGAAGGATCCTCGTGGCTGACCCAAAATGGGGCATCATTGCAGACTACATGCAAGCGCAATTCGAGGCAATGATCAATTTTGCAAAATCGTGCTGACCGGCCAATACTGTTTGCCCCCACCAATGGGGAGAACAGAAAGAACAGCTCAGTCCTCGAGGCGTGCGGGAAGTGAAACCAATACCGACTCAATGGTTTTGCTCGGCAACAACCCTTCCAACGGACGTTCGACAATGGCAAACGCGTGCGTTTCATCGATTGGCACGACCCCCACGACGGATCCTTGGGGCACGGGCACGAAACGAAGCGTTTCAACCGACAATCGTGGAATTTGAGGGAAAACATTCCGGCGCGCGGGCTTGGGGCGATTTTTCTCTTTTGGCACATGCCGAACGGGAAGCAATGCCAATCCATCAGCACCCGCGGCAATCAAAAGACGACGACCTTGCAGCGCAATGGCGTGAAAATCATACGACCGATCTGCCCATTTCCGAAAACTCGATAGCCCCTGCACGCTCAAGACCGCGTATTCTTCGAGCGTCACGAGGTTCATGAATCCGATATGACTCGCCGTTGCGCCATGGTTCACAGAATGCGAGAGCATGACGACGATCTCCCCATTGGACGTCACCGAAGCAACGCGCTCGCAAGAACTGTGCGCGGGATAATCCCGATGCTCGATCCATCGAGGCTCGCGGGGATTCGAAATGTCGACGACCAACAAATACCGGGGAATCACGACATCGTCGATCGCAATGAGGCGCGAACCATGAACGGCAAATCCATCAATTCCCTTGCCGGCCCAATTCACCTGCGAAGGTAAGGGGATCTGTTGCCATTTCGCCGACGCTCGCAAATCCCAAAAACCAAACATACCTTGGCCAGCATCCGCGCCGACGAACACGACGTCGTCGACGACTTCGAGCGCATGAATTCGAGGCGCGCCGGGCACTTGCACAACTTCCGAGGGCGGCGTTTCCGACAATCCACGCAATAGATGCAGATTGCCGTCCTCCGCATACACCAATAATTCACGCGTTACATCGAGCCAATGGATCGATCGCTCGGGCATCGCGACCGGGCCTTTTTCGACGAGCGGACGCACGGCGTCTCGATAATGCATGGCCTCGAGACGAACGAACAAAACACTTTGGCCGTTTTTCGGGACAATCCAAGCGTCGGGCATTGGTTGCTCCCATCGTGCCACGACCTTCGACGACGTGTCAATCCCTTCCCCTCCGGAATTCTCGTTTTACTGGAATTGTGACTTGATGCGATCCAATTCACATGCGAGGTCCATCAGAAAAAAAATAAAAAACGGTGAAGGGTTGGTGGGTGGTCGGGCAAGGGAGGTCAGAGGTAGGCAGGAAGGAGTTTCGAGCATGAAACGTATTCTTATCGTTGGTGCGGCGCTATTTGCTTTGGCGGGGTGTTCGTCGGGGGAAGTGAAGCTGGGTGTGGATGTGGCGCCGATCCAGATTGCGTCGAAATCAACGACGACTGATTCGCGAGTTGATGACCAATTTTCATTAAAGCGAGTTCGGTTGCTCGTGGCGCATGCGAAGATTGGTTATGCGGGCGGTCGGGATTGTGGTGGTTCGGAGGGAACGGACATTGGGCCGACGGTGGTGGATTTGACGGCGGATGAAATTGCCAATGGAGCCCATCGAGAATTCGATTTGGGCGAATTGCCGAGCGGCACGTATCGCGGGGCGGAGATAGAGATCGCGCCGATCGACGAAGGTCAGGAGGCGAGCGACGAGGTATTTGCGGATTTCCAAAAGACGGGCGCATCGCTGCTCGTGGAAGGTACGTACCTGGGCAATCCATTTACGTTCTCGGGACGTTGGTTGGCCGAGCAGGGGACGGATGGCGAAGTGGAAATCGCCGAGGGCAAACCGCTTTCGCTGGCGATGACGGTCGATACGTCGACGTGGTTCAAAGATACGAATTCAGCGGTGCTCGATCCGAGCGATGCGGCGCAACATGATGCATTGTCGTTGGCAATTTGCCATTCGCTCGATACGCAGCCGCAGCTCGCACCGCCGACCGATACGGGCGGTGATCCGCACAAGGGTCCTCGCTTTGGTCATGGTGGAGGCGGTGGCGAAGTGCATTGTGTCGAGGGTACACCGTGATTCCACGTGGACCTCGGCGCTTGCATGGTGTACGCTCGCGCTCGCGGGGGGTTGCTCGTAGCACTCTCACGGAAAAGGTCGAAATATGTTCATTCAAACGAAACGCGTCTTGTCGGTGCTTGCTTTTGCAACGATTGCGGCCATGGGCTTTGCTGGATGCGGAGCAGATCTTGGAGAATGCCCTTCGGACGCCGATTCGTCCGGAAAAAAGCAAGCTGGTAATGACATCGTCAAGACCACGTGCGCGACGACGGGTTGCCACAACAGTCCGAATCCGGCGGAAGGTCTTGATTTCAGCTCGGAATCGGTGGTGAAAGCCCACGCGGTCGAAATGTTCTCGGAAGTGGACGAAGGCGCGATGCCCCCCGCGGGCAAACTGAGCGACGCGGACGTCGAAGCGCTACGCGTATACCTCGCCTGCACGCAGTAACCAAACCAATGCTCAGTTTTTAGGTGCCGTTACGTAATCTTTCATTGGCGCGACCCAACTACCACCAATGACGAATCCTTGGGTCGCTCCAAGGTTGCGTAGCGGCATGTTTTCCTCGTTGCCCTTCCCAAAAAACACGCTGGGGCTGGTGAAATAGTCATACGGACCATTTCCCAGCCCGGAGCGTGACAAATCCTCGATACGCACAGAAATCGCTTCCACGAGGTATTTGGTTGCCTGGCGCGCGAGAAACACGTCGTCGGAAGCAGACGGGGCGGGTTTGTCGTCCTTCACGACTTCGGGAAAACGAAATGGGAAAACGACGATATCGTCTTCGACGTCGTGGGTGATTGTCGGGGCCAAGGGATCGGCGTGGTGATCGAGGAGCGTAATGGATACGGGGCCGACGGGTTTATCCGCGGCAACGAGCACGCGGACTTCGAGTTTTCCTTCGACAGCGCATTGAAAGATTTGCACGCCGACGCCAAGGTTTGGCTCGGTCCAAGGTTTGGCGGCGAAGCTTTCGCGAAACGACGCGGTTTTGCCTTCGGCGGTGCGCGCTGCTGCATCGTCCAATCGATTTCCGAGGGACGCTTTCAGTTCATAACCATGAGCAACAGGTCCGACGAACGCGCGAGGTTCGCCTCCGGTATCGACAACAAACACCCCGAGGCGGGGACCGTCGGTGCCCAGGTACGCGACTTTGCCTAGGTTCGTCAAAGTAAAATAGTCTGCAATGAAATCCGCGGCCTTCGAGGCGCCTTGTTCGCGATCTTCGAACATGTCGAAATACCAACCGGTCCATTTGGGTGGTTCGCCGCTATCGGCGTAGCCTCCCTGGGGTATGAATTCGGCGACCATACCGAGCCATTGCATTTGGGCTTTGGTCGGGGCGCCGCGGGCGAGTTCCGTTTTGGTAATGGCGGACAATGTATTGAGCACACGGGACAAACCATCGAAGCCGCCGGATACGTAGCGAAGACGCTGCACGTATTCGGTGAGGGCAGTGTAAAACGGCGCGAGGGGCTCGACGTAGGATTCGGGGATGGCGCAACCATAAGCGTCGTAACCTTGACCATCGAGCAGAACAAAAGTATGGCGAAGTTGACCGTAGCCGACGAGGGCCGAGGACAAACGCAGATCGGCATAAGCTTCGCGCTGCATGAAGGAAGGAACGAGGCCGGTTGGGTTTGTCGAAAGCGAAAGCAGGGCCTGCAGGTAACTGTTTTGAATATTGGGGGAATAGCTCGTACGTTGCTGGAGATCATTACGCGCAGATTTCAGTGCATTTTCGAGCTCGGGGAATTTTTGAAGGTCGTCCCGTAGATAGGTTTTGGCGCGGGCATGGCCCAAAAGAAATCCGATATCGGCGGCGCCGAGTTCGAATCGATTGGGAAGATGGTCGTGGACGAGGTGTTCGAGGGGAGCGATATCGGGGCTGATGCGGGGGCCGATGACCGTGGAAATGACGGGCAAATCGGTGACGCCTTGGGGCATGAAATGGGTGCGGGCAGTGCGTTTGAAGCGAGCGCCAATGGCGCGCTCGAGTTTTTCCGGAGCGTCCGTGTCTTGTGGTTTGATTTGTTGTTGATCCATGATCTCGAGAAGCTGCGGAATGCTGACGTCTTCGCGACTGCCGCCAAACGCCGAATAGACCTCCTCGAATGTGCCGAGTTCGGTGAGGGCGCCGGAGTTTCGAAACAAATCGGCGAGAGCGAGCGCATCGCGGGATTCGCGGGGGGTTTGTCGAGGGTCGGGGGTCGCATCTGGATGGGAGCTGCGGGAGCCGCGGGAGACGAGGTTCCATTCGAAGCGGGTGAGCCAGGTGAGGGCGCGAAAATAGGCCTCGAAACTGAATTGGGGATTCATGTGCGTGTAATGGCCGCGGGGCGTATATTGGGAGGCGTCGATCATGCGGGAGCGGCCGAATATTTCAATGGGGACGAGTCCTTCGCTTTTGTAGAGAACGTCGTGCAAAGCTTCGATCGCCGAATCCTGTCCAAACACGGAGGCGGGTTTTTCCGGGGCGTTGAATTGTTTTCCGAGGCGTTTGGCCATACCAATGAACAGGTCGAGGTCTTTCCGGGTGACGTCGTCGTACTTGGTTGTGGAATCGGCGAGTTTTTTGTGCAGTTTGTCGAGCATTTTGTCGAGGGCCGGAACGAGGCGTTTTTGCTCGGTGACTTCGAGGGCTCCGTCGGTGGCGCGAAAGATGGCGTGCAAAATGGGATCGACACCTACGTAGAGGGGCAGTTCTTCTTGAAAAACGTCGTGGAACGCGTGGGCGTAATTGGAATAGGCTAGGCGGTCGAGCACGACAAACCCATTTTTCCGGAGCATTGCTTCTTCGTTTTCGTCGAGGTGCAGGTGCGCATCGATGCGGTCGAAGTATTTCGGTTTTTTCTTACCGTCCCAGGGGTCGATGGGTTTGCTGGGGTTGGTCGTGGCAATGGCGGCTCGTTTTTGGGCGGCGCGAAGGTGATCATTGCTGACGAAGCAGGCATCGGCGCCTTTGGGGGCGGTATCGACTTGATCGCAGAAGAAGTCTTCGCCTTTGGGATTGCAATGGGCTTCGAGGGCGGTAAATGGTTTTGTGCCTTTGCGGGCTTGGCTCGGGGGGACAATCGTGGGATAACCGCAAGCTCGTAATTGCGTCATCTTGCTGAGAGCGACGAATGCGGCGGACCTTGGTGCCGGGGCGGGAGGCGTGAATTGCGACGATGTGGCGGGAGTCGGAGGCGTGCTGGTAGCGGGGGTTGTGGAGTGGGGTGGGTCGACTTTGGAGACGTGTTTTGCGGATTGGCACGTGAGTCCAAGAGAGGCGCTGAGCACCACGAAGGGGCCAACATGGCGACGCATGGATCGAGGGTATCGTAAGTGGGCGGTTTTGCAAATGGGTTGTCTGGAGATTTTTGGCGAGCGGGTGACGAGGCCGAGCAAAATGCGATTGACGCGGGGATTGACTTCGATAAACTCGGGCGCATGCCGGCGAGTATCGAGCGAGTCATCGAGCTTTTGGAGCAATCGGAGCGGGGCGAAGTATTTCCGGACGATCTGCGGCTGAAACGATACGTCGTTTTGCATGGTCTCGATCCGGAAGCGATGCGGGATCCACCGGACGAGGATAGTGATTTTTACGAAAAAGCGAAGGATTGGATTGGGCTCCGCGTAGCGGGCGAAACGAGCCATTTCGAGGCGGCGCTCGAGCTTTTATGGGATTCGGTCACAACCTTGCAAAATAGTTTTTCTGGTGAAGCGCCAAACGAGACGGACGAACCGTGGCAGCGGGGTCTCGCGCGCTTTTTGAAAGAGGGGCCGTGGAGTGTGCCGGAGGACGAAATTGGGGCCGCGATTGATTTCGGCGTTGAATTGATGAAAGAAAAGTATCCAAAGTCGCGGTGTATATTTGCGTTTTACGGGGACGCGCCGTACGAAGGAGAGAGTGCGGCCATTTTGGAATTGCCGTTGAAGGTGACGCTGAAGGGAAAAACGAAGGAGCTGTTTGGAGCTTGTCGCAAGAATGATTTGGGGCGGGTGAAGGAGTTATTGGCCAAAGGGGCTGACGCGCGGGTGATGGATGCTCATGGAGACACGGCGTTGCATTTTGCGGTGGCGCATCGGAATCGGGAATTGGTCGAGGTTTTGCTGGATGCTGGCGCGGATCCGAATGCGGGGGTGGTGTATGGGCACGCGCCGATGTATGCAAAAATGGCTGGGCGCGGGCATACGTTGCCCACGACGAATGCATTCGATGACGAAAGACATTTTGCTTTGGTATGCCGATTGATCGAGCGGGGTGCGAATCCGCGAGCCACGCGTCCGACGGGACAAACGCTGGTGGACTTGGCGGCTCGCGGTTTGCCTATGAATGAAACGTGGGTGCGCCATTTCTCGAGCCTCGGAGTGGGATCGATTTTGTTGCGGGCGCGCGGAGTGTCTCGTCGGCCATTGGATAATTTGCTGAGCGCGCTGCATTTTCATTCTCGGGAGGAGCAGCTGCGAATACCTAATTATGTGCGCATTTTGGGCTGGTTAGGTTGCGATCCGAATGAAACGACGAATTCGTACGGGAAAGAGACGCCCGTGGAATCATGGCTCACGACGGGATATTCTGCCGACGAGGTGGCCCCCGAAGCGATTGCAGGCATAGCGCAAGCTTTTGTGGAGATTGGTGCGCGGAATGAAATAGGTTTGTCGGATACGCGCAGGCCGAGCGAGCGTGCAGAGAATTGGGCGCGGCGCGAAGGTATGCGTCATTACGCGGAGGCGGCACGTATTTTGGCGGGAGGTGAAAAAGGTGCTTGACGTGGGGAGGTTGTTGCGTAGAATCGGCGGCTGTTTCGCATCGCCCCCGTGGCTCAGTGGATAGAGCAGCGGTTTCCTAAACCGTTGGTCGCAAGTTCGATTCTTGCCGGGGGCGCCTATAGTTCCGCGTAGTTAGCAAACTGCTGTCAAGCTTTGACAAACCGTCCGGAACCCTGTTGCCCAACTGTTGCCCAGACTCTCACGAGCAGCCGAACGCATCAGGGCTCTGCTGAGCCTGTAAGAAAGTGCCTGAAACGTAGGTTTTTGCGGATGAGACCGGCGGGTCCAGCGAGGGCGGCTCTGTTGCCCAACTGTTACCCACGCCGTGAAGCATCGCCATTGAAACAAGGCAAATTTGATGCAATGGCGATGCATGCTCGGCCGGCTGCTACGCGGGCGTCTTGTCGGACGAACGGGCTGCTGTGCCGGTTGCTGTGCGTCCCCGGGCGGCGATTTTGCGGGCCGCGTCTTCGAGATCTTCCTTGAGAAAATGCACGTAACGCTGCGTCGTCGACAGGTGCACATGCCCCGCCATGCGCTGGACGACGTGCACCGGGATGCCCGCGCGCAGCCACGAGGTGATGGCATAATGCCGCAGGCAGTACACGCTCCAACCTTCGAGGCCCGCGCGTTGGATAACGCGCTCGAAGGCTTGGTCCAGCCCAGACTGCCGCCACGGCGTGCCGGCGTGCGTGGTCGCGATGTGGCCATCGCGATCGCCGTGCATTGCCGGGGCGAGTGCTCTGGCAAGCTCGGGCGAGATGGGAACCTCGCGCTGGCCAGTCTTGGGCGTGTGGATTTCGCCGTGGGACCAGCCGCGGCGGACCGAGATGAATCCGCCAACGGGTTTGTCGTTATCGTATCGGAGTTGTACGTCTCGACGTCGGAGTGCTCGGACTTCATTGGGGCGAAGGCCGGCGTCCGACATAAGAGTAAAACTCAAGCGATGCGACTTGCGCGCATAATCGAGCAAAAGCGCGACTTCCGCGTCGGAAGGGATCGCCAATATGCTTTGCCCAATTTTCTTGAGCTTTGGCATATTGACCGGCATTGCGGGAATGTACTCCCGCGATAGGGCAAAACGCAGCAATGAGCGCAGCACGATTTGGATATTGTTGCGCGTGCTCAAGGCAAGCGTTCGCTTGGCCAGCTCGAGGTCCAATTCTTCGGCAGCTCGACCGTCGACCTTTGTTATGGGCGACGTGCCGAATTTTGGAAGCAGCGTGCTGGCGAATACCGCGTCGTATCCCCTCCGGGTCGCGATTTTGAGGTTCGTGACCATGAAGGTTTGTCGAAACTCGTGCACGACCTCGGCGAACGTTATCAACGATTCGGGGGGAATCGATGGCGACGTTTCCATTTCGCTGCTGGGCTCGTACGGAGAGCCATATCGCGCGATATTGCGCAGATATCGTTTCTCTTCCGCTTTGGCTGCCGCCACTGTTTGCCCTTGGGCATCTTTGCGGAAGCGTTCTTGGCGCCCGTTTTTCGTGGTATATCGGATGTCAATGACCAGGCACGGT
>DAOMZH010000178.1:0-5017 GCA_035437985.1 Polyangium sp. (in: bacteria)
CCCGCGTTGCCGTTACTGAAGTAGACGAGCCACGCGACGGAACCGGAGCCGGCCCACGGCGAAGACGTCCAAAACCATTCGCTGGGCGTATTCGGAAACGCCGCGGAATCAATCGCCGGGTTTGTCTTGGTGTAATCGACGATCGACACGAGTTCGATCCGGGTGGGCAAACGCCAGTCGTCGTACCCTGCGTGAACGAGATCTTCGCAATACGCCTTCGCCGCATCCCACGTGTAAACGTTGGGATCTACGTCGCGTTGCCACGTCAATTGCGTGACCTTGTCAAACACGAGACCCTTCACCTCGTCCACAACGTAATCAGATGGAACGGGTACAGGCACGGGCCACTGCGCCCACGTGAGGTCTTCGCATACACCGCTCAAACAATCTTGATGTTTGGTTGGATCGCATTTCGTCCCGCAAGCTCCGCAGTTGTCGTCGTCGGTGGCAGCGTCTTTGCAGACGCAGTTGTCATCATCGGTCGCGCCCTCGGTGCAGGCATTGGTGCCGTCGTCACACGTGATCCGAGTTGTCCCCGGACAAACACATATCCCGGTTTCGCAAGACGCACCCTGCGCACACGCCGTCGGGCAACACAAGCCGACCACGCAGAACGTGCTGATACAGTTTTCCCCAATCGAACACGTTTCCCCGTTTTCGTACTCGCATGCGCGCGCTCCGCTACACACGCCTTTCGTGCATTCGCCATCGGGATCGGTACCTTTGGCCATGGGCGTGCACACCCCGTTGTTTGTCAATCCGGAACAGGCTTCACACGTGCCGGCACATGCGGTGTTGCAACAAACGCCATCCACGCAAAACTCGCTAAAACATTGCGTAGCCGTCGAGCACCCCAGGCTATTGCCAAGTTTGCATTCGCCCGCACCATCGCAAAAGTTGGTCTGATCGCAAGATTTGCCCTTCGGTGCAAACTCGACACTGCACGTACCCGATACGCAAATCCGCGTATGGCAATCGTCATCGAACCCCGGGCAGTCCGTGGGGCTCGTGCAAGGAACGCCGAAATCGCGAGGTTCGTCGAAGCCCAAGATTTGCGCGCACCCTTGCGCCACGATAGCTGTACCCAGCCAAACCGTCACCCATAACGTGCGACCTTTCATGGAACTACTCCTTTGATCCCAAACGAACCACCTGTCGGTCCTACGTTGAAAAAAAACGCCGATTTGCGAGGCGGCGCTTTTTCACCGCGCGTACTTCCAATGAGCATCACGGACCCGACGACAGCGCCCACGATGCCCACGCCAAACCCTACGGACGCGACGTTCGCCGCCGTCGCACCTCGGTTCCACGCTTCACGTGCTTGCGTCGTCGATGCCAGCGACGGGCAAAGATCCTTGGGACAAACTTCTTCGACCGTGGACATGTCGTTTTTCGCGACGAGCCCGCCGATGCCCCACGTCAAGAGCCCCGCAACGCCCACGCCCAGCACGACAAACCCACCCGTTCGGAGACTGTTGGGATTGTTTTTCTCGGACGTGGTGTTTGTCTCAACAACCGGCTCGAGCCGCGGCGAAATAAACTGAAGTTCGACACGCTTTGCTTCTTTTCGTTCGATGGTGAAGCGGTGTTCCTTTGCCGGACCATTGGGCACTTGCGTCGTGACGCGATGCTCGCCAGGGTCTACTGGGATCGCGACGCCCAACATGACCGAGGTCATTTTCGTTCCGTCTCGAACGACTTCGATGTTTGTCGGGGCGGATCGGGGCAAGACGAGCGTGAGGGTTGGAATGTCCGCGACAAACGATTTACGCGCCTCTTCGGCCTCGTGCACGCGCGTGTCGTACGTGGGTTGTTTGTCGAGGTCCAACGCGCGGACGCCGGTGATGAATTGATGGAAATGGACGTCGGCCGAAGCGATTTTTCCGGCGCCGTGTTCACATTTTGCCAATTGAAACAACGTGCCGAGTTTTGACGCCAAGCGATGACTCTCGGCGAGATCTGGACATCCGGTGGCAAATTCGCCGCGATCCCGAGCCGCAATGCCGCGATCGAAAAGGGCCTTTGCCGCAGCTTCGTCCTGGGCGAGCGCGCCAAACGTCATGCTGAAGCATGCCAAACCCAAACCAATACCGATCCCAATTGCCCGAACCATGATAACCTCTTTTCTTGCCAAACGTTTAGTCGCCCCAGGTCGCGGTGGGTCGCGGTGCAGGTTTGGGGGCTGGAGCGGGAGCTGGTTCAGGAACTGACGGTTGCGCTGCGACCACCTTCTGCGGGGGCGGCGTTTTTGGATTAATTCGTGGAGCTACGGTGTTTGTCGAAGCAGATGCTGACATGAGCGGAGCTACGACGTCGATACGAGGTTCGAGGGCCGCGGAAGGTTTTTCCGAGGGCGCGGTTTGGGGGGTCAAACTTGCAGCAGGGATGCTCGTTGGAGCGGCACTGTGTGGGGATCGCGCGGCCAGCAAGGTGATGGTGCCGATGCCAATGACCACGACGAGCACGGCCGTTGCCGGGACGAGCCACAGGAACGAACGCATTCGCCGAACAGGGGCAGGATCTGCCGCCGCAACTCCGCGCACGGCGGCGGAATGGCTTGATGACAAGCCAAAAGCTGTCACTTGCGCTGGCGTTTTTCCGGCCAACACATTACCCTGCGCATCGCGATCGTGTGCGACGGGCGTGGAGGTTCGTTCAGCGGTCGTTCGTCCTGGCAATCCATCAAGGGACCAGGGCAGTTGGAGCAAGTGGGCCAGCGCGGCAATCGCCTCGGTTGCCTTGCCAAACCGCTTTGTCGGATCCTTTGCAGTGGCTTGGGCGAACCAAGCATCAAAGCCGATCGGAAGTTCGACGCTTTGGCGCAACGCGCGTGTGGTCGCTGGCTCCAGCGGTCCCGCCATGACTGCGCCGATAAAGGCATACACGTTGCCTTGGGTTTCGCGTTCTTCACGCCAATAGGGCGACCCGACGAGCAAGGTATAGGCCATCATGCCGAGCGAAAACAGATCGGTCGCTGGACTGACTTTTCCGCCCGGCAAGAATTGCTCGGGGGCCATGTACATGGGCGTTCCAATGGATTGGGTCGCGTTTGCTTCGGTACCTTGTTCCGCGACCAACTTGGCAATTCCAAAATCCAGCACTTTAATACGTGGGGGACCGATGTCTTGTTCGGCGAGGAACAGGTTTTCCGGTTTGAGGTCGCGGTGGACGATGCGTGCGTGGTGAGTTTTGTCGAGAGCCAAGGCGGTTTGCCCCAAATACTCGACGACCTCCCGCGCGGGTAAAACGCCAAGCCGGGCCAAACGTTTTCCGAGTTCTTCGCCGCGCAAGAGCTCCATGACGAGGAACGGCATTTTTGTTTGTTCGTCGATACCGGCATCGAACACGTCGACGATGAATGCGCTGTCTATTTTTGCAGCTACGCGGGCTTCTTGGCGGAAACGTTGACGCAGTTCGTCACTCGAAACCAAATGGGGCAACATGACTTTGAGGGCACGTCGACGCTCGGTTTCGACGTGGACGACTTCGTACACTGCGCCCATGCCGCCTTTCGCGATGACCCGCTCGACGGAATACCGTCCGGCAAACAAGGTTCCTTTGGGTAGCTCCAACATTGTCACGCTCGGCCTCTTGAAATGAGTAATGAATGGACAAACCCCGCGTTTGGCATGCTTTAGCCTAGTGACCCGGGCGACGCAATCATTTTTGGTTTGTCTTACAAGATATTCAATTTGCGTTTTTCGCGCAAGAACTGGCCGTGCCAAACACCGGCGTCCAAAGCTGCGCGATTGACGCAATGTTCATTTTCCAAAGTGCTGGAGCGGAGATTTTCGCAACGGTTTGGAGGGGGGTGCATTTTGGTCTTGCGTGAGGGTTTTTCCTTGGGTAGACTTGGCGGGTGACGTATCCGAAGAACAATGGGGGCGTGATGTTGGCACCGGGGGCGGCGTCTTCGGCGTCGACGTATATTTTTCCGGCGTCGGATCGGCGTCCGTCGACCGTGCCTCCGCCGTCTGCTGGTGTTGATGGTGTCGATGGTGTTGACCCATTTTCAAGATTTCCCGCGGTCGACGATCATCTGGTGGAGCCGGAAGTTTCGCGGGAGGAGATCATTCGTGGTCGGCGAGTGCAGACGATGGGGGCGAACAAGGAGCACGCCGAAGCGCATCTGCGGGCTGATTTCCTGATATCGCCGCATGTTGTCGAAGGACGCGTCGCGGCCACGGACTTGCTCACGCGGGTGAATGAAGGGTCGAACTTCGCGACAGATGTGAGCATTCGCCGCGAAGGGTTGGATCCTCGAACGGGCAAACGTTACCTCGAAGAAGTTTCATTTGAAGTCGTGAATGAGCAATCGCTACGCGATGCCACCGAAAAAGCCGAAGATTTGATGGCTCGCGGGATTCGTCGCTTTTTTGGCATTTTCGTGAAGCGAAACGAAGTAAGGGAATGGTCGCGCGAGAAAAACGCTTTCGTGACGTTGCCGATCGACGGAGTCATCGAAGACCCGACATTCATACGGCCCATATCCGTCCGTGCTTTACTGGATCGGGCACACGCCGAACTCGAGGTCGCCAAGGCCCTTATCCAAAAGAACAACCCGGTCATTGTGCAGTTGAAGCAACATGCAATCGACGAAGGAGGCTTGCAGGGACGTCGGGCCGTATTGCGCGAACTGCTGGAAGATGAATTCGGTGAACTCGATTCATCGGTGACGAGTCGCATGGCAACGGCAAGCATCGACCAATTGCGTGGCTGGACGAAGAAACTTCGTCATGCAACTTCCGTTGAGGATGTCTTCATCGTCGACGGCGCATCATTCGCTGGTTAGTCCAGTTGCAGCAACGGAGCTAGCCACGTTCAGACTTCCCACTGGTGCCCGACAACGGTGCCAGCCACCTGGGGTGCCATGGCTACCTCGGATGCAACCATCACCCCAAGGTGCCAACCACCTTGGTAATTCGTTGGCGTCCCAACGATACGTAAAACCAGCCCACAACCAAAGGTGCCAACCACCTTGGTAATTCGTTGGCGTCCCAACGATACGTAAAACCAT
>DAOMZH010000178.1:5117-14511 GCA_035437985.1 Polyangium sp. (in: bacteria)
AAAGGTGCCAACCACCTTGGTAATTCGTTGGCGTCCCAACGATACGTAAAACCATGGTCGTTCAAACCAAACGCACGTAGCGCCCATGACGTATCAGCGCTTCGCCGTCCAAATCCACGTCCGCATCGGCCATGGCAAACGCCAGTTGTCCGTGCGAACTCCAATGCGCCCCAGTTCTCGGAGCCAGCGGATCACCAAGCGACAGATGCACGCCTGGCATCACCTCATCGTAGAGAACCTCCCCAAGTGGCGCGGCCACGCCGATGTTTGCCCCTAACCGAATCAGGCCTGCCCGATCGTGGCCCATCCCATCGCCGAGAAACTTTTTCACGTACGACTCGAGCGCTCCGTCTCGACACTCGACGGACTTGACCCGACCTCCCTCGAACACGATCCGCACCGGACGGTTCGACAAGGAACCGAGACGACTTCCCAAACCTCCTCCGATCGAAGCATCGACCACATAGGTTCCCGTCACCGATGCCGGCGACGATACGAGCGCTCCGTAAGGAACGTTGAGCCACTGACCACGCCCAAGCGGACTACCCATCGGGAACCAACGCAAATGCGGCGCCATCTCCACTTCGAGAAATGTCCCCGCGGGCGAACGCACCTGAATCCGCGATTGCGGACGCAACGACGCGCGGATCGCCGCCAGCAAGTCGAAGATCCGTTGCGGATTCGTCACCAAACTCCCAATGAACGCTCGCCTGCTCGTCCCCACGATGTGCACATGCCGAGCTCGAGCGCTCGTCGCCGTTGTCACGAACGTATGCCGCGCATCGTATTCACCATCCTCGCTTGTCGTGACAAATACCGTTGCATCCGCCGCTGCTGCAGCGTCAAGCGCCTCGCGCGGACAACGCAACCATGGTCGAGGCGCAAGCGCCTCAGCGTCAACCCGGACAACCCGAGCCCCCCGCTCCAATCCCGCAAGCTCGAATGCGTTCGCGATCGATTCGTTCGCCCGATCGTGAACAATCGCCAGCCGCTCGTTCCGATCGAGCTGCACCAGTTCCTCGAGAACACGTCGCGCTGGCGTCGACAAACCCGCGTCGAGTGAGTGCGATGTCGACGACGACGACGACGACGACGACGACGAACGCGCTCGCCCTGGTACCCCAGCTCCCACTGCTCCAGGTCGCACTTCCACCATCGGAGGCACCGGCGAACCCGTCACGCGCGATGGCATCGGAGTTTGTCCAATCGGTGCATCGCTAGCCATGGGGCTTGGCGGAGGAATTGCCGAGCGGGGAACGCGCACGGTTGGAGCGTTTGATGCGGACAACGTCGACGGCACAGGCGTTGGTTTGCGCATCCCTGGAAACGGTGACGGTTTGTGCATCACGCCGGGTGGTGGCGGGGTCAAACGACCATCCACGTTCGGTCCAAGCGGTGGTGTACGTCTCCCTGTGCTTGCGGATGGTGGCGATGGAGTCTGGCGATTGTCCGTAGGTGGAATTGTCGACTTGCGCGACGAAGTCGGAGCACCCGAAGGTGGCAACGGTGTGGTCCGGTTTTCCGGAGGAGGCATCGTTGAATACCGGCGTGTCGACGCGGGAAGTACAGTGGCTCGAGCCGCCCCCGACTCTTCTTCGGACCCCTCTAAGGTTTCCCCACTCCGCGGCTCGACAGCCGACACATTCGTCGAAGAACGCCGTGACGAACTTTTCGCCGAACTTTGCGGCGCAGGTACATCCGGCGGAGTTTTCCCCATTGTCACGGAGTTGACACTAGTCGAGTTTTCGCAACGTGTCATTCCTTCTTTACATCCACCCCCAATTTCATTGCCGGTCGATTACCACGCTTCCTTTTTCCCGACAGTGCCCGGCAGACCCGAAATTCACAAATCGATTTGGTATTCCTTGATCTTGTAGAGCAGTGCGCGATGACTGATCTCCAGCACCTCTGCAGCTCGCGTCCGATTGCCCTTCGTCTTTTGCAACGCGCGTCGAATCAAGATCTCTTCAATGACCCGGGCTGTTTTCTTGATCGACAATTCCCCGCTCATCAATTGCAGCTGCACTGGATCCCGAGCATCGCGAATTCTTTCGGGCAAACCATCCACCTCGATGCAATCCTTGTCGGCCAAGACCATTGCCCGTTCGAGGGTGTTCTCTAATTCTCGCACATTCCCAGGCCAGCCATATTGCAGCAGAAGTCGGCGCACTTCCGGAGAAACGACGCGGATGTTCGTTCCAAAACGCGCATTATTTCGGCCAATGAAATAATCGACGAGCAGCGGAATGTCTTCCCGACGCTCGCGCAAGGGAGGAATCGAAATAGGCAAAACATTGATGCGATAAAACAGGTCTTCGCGAAATCGACCGGCTTGCGTTTCCGCCATCAAGTCTCGATGCGTCGCCGCAATGATCCGCACATCCACTTTGATGTCTCGCGAATCGCCCAAGCGCCGCATCGTTTCTTCCTGCAAGACTCGCAAGAGTTTTACTTGCAATGGCAACGGCAATTCCCCAATTTCGTCGAGCAGAAGGGTACCCCCGTGCGCGTGCTCGAAAAGCCCTATTCGATCCGCCGCGGCGTCGGTAAATGCACCCCTTCGATGCCCAAACAGTTCACTCTCGAGCAAGTTTTCCGGGATCGCTCCGCAATTGACCGCGACAAACGGTGCATTTCGCCGCGAGCTTCGCCGATGAATCGCTCGCGCGACGAGTTCCTTCCCTACCCCGCTTTCGCCCATGATCAGCACGGTCGTTTTGTAATCGGCAACCTTCGTGATTGTCTTGAAGATCGCCTGCATCGCCGTGCTTTTCGCCAAGATGTCTTCGAATGAACTGTCCCGCAGAATCTCTTGTTTGAGCGCCCGGTTTTCCCGCCGCAGCGCCTCGCGTTCTTCCGCCTTGCGCAAGGTCAAGAGCAATTCTTCAGCCTTGAACGGTTTTTGAATGTAGTCGTATGCGCCAGCTTTCATCGCTTCGAGCGCCAAATCCACGTTGCCATAGGCGCTCATCACGATAACGGTCGCCGGATCTCCTTTGGCCTTCAACGTAGCCAGCAAGTCCAAACCCCCGAGCTTCGGCATGCGCACGTCGGTCAAGATGAAATCCGGCCCAAATGAATCGATTGCCCCAAGCGCCTCCTCCACCCCACTGGCCACTTCCACTTCATAACCGTCGCGCTTCAAAAACGTGCGTACGACCAAACGCAAATTCTCTTCATCGTCGACGATCAATACGCGGCGCATCGGCAAAGACCCCTGCAAACATTTCTACACGCATTGTCGCAACTCCGCAACAGTTGCAGTCCACCTCGGCATGGCTTAGGCATACCCACCTCGAACGCCGGCCCACGTGAGCCGCGAGTTCGTCCTTTCGTAGTGCAAGGAGTTCTTTCGTGAGCCTGATCGATCAACTCATGGAGCAAGGCAAAAAGCTCGCCTCTTCGGACCGTGTCGTCCGACTGCTCAGCAACGACCGCGTCATGCAACTCGCCACGGGCTTGATGGACGCCCGTACGCGACTCGAAGCGGCCTCGGAGAAAGCCTCGGAGGCTTTCGATATTTTGCTCAACGGCCATGCTTTGCCCACCATCGATCCGGCGCTCGAAGGCAACGATGAAGTCGTGGCCAAACCCGCTGCTGCCGCGGAAAAATCTGCTTCGCCCGTTGCAAAAACCGAAACGAAGGCGAATCAGGAGGGACAAACCGGGGCCACCACCGAAACAAAAGCGGACGACAACCCCGCAGCATCCACTTCGACAAACTCGGGGGCCGAGGAAAAACTCGCCGAACAAATGGCTCGTCGCACATCACTTTCGCGGATCGGAGGGCGCGATGTGTTCGACAAGTGCCGCAAGTTCATGGCCGCCGACAATGCTCGCGCCATGGGGGTTTACCCGTTTTTTCGGCCTCTCGATTACAACAATGGGCCCGAAGCCGTACTCGAAGGACGCGCCGTCACGATGCTCGGGTCCAACAATTACCTCGGACTCACGACGCATCCCAAGGTCCGCGAAGCTGCGAAAAACGCCATCGAGAAGTACGGCACCAGCATGACGGGCTCGCGTCTCGTCAACGGTTCCATGCGGCTACACAACGAGCTCGAGGAAAAACTCGCCGCGTATCACGGGAAAGAGGCGGGGTTGGTCTTTACGACCGGTTATCAAGTCAACCTCGCGACGATCAGCGGGCTGCTCAGCAACAAGAAATGCGTGGCGATGATCGACAAGGACGTGCACGCCTCCATCTATGATGGTGTGCGATTGGCCCAAGCAGCTGGTGCCCGCATGGTACGTTATCGCCATAACGATCCCGAAGCTTTGGACCAAGCATTGTCCGAGCTCGATGCTTCGGAAGGCGCGTTGGTCATTACGGATGGCGTTTTCAGCGCGCAAGGTGAAATTGCGAATTTGCCTGCATTATCGGCGATCGCCAAAAAACACGGTGCCCGAATGTTCGTCGACGATGCCCATGCGCTCGGGGTGATTGGTCCTGGAGGTCGCGGGACGGGGGCGCATTTTGGAGTTGCCCAAGATATCGACCTGATTGGCGGCACATTCTCTAAATCCCTCGCTTCGATTGGCGGATGGCTGGTTGGGGAACGTAAAACGCTCGATTACATCCAGCATTTTGCCCCGAGTTTCTTATTTGCCGCCAGTGCTGCACCTCCTTGTGTGGCGGCGGCGATGGCTGCGCTCGAGGTCATGCAGGAAGAACCTTATCGCCAAGACAAACTTCGCGAGAACTTTACGTACATGCGCACGGAGCTGGCGCGACTGGGCTTTGAACTGGGGAAAACCGAGACGGCGGTGATTCCGATCTACATTCGTGACGATTTACGCACGGTGATGATGTGGAAAACGCTGCTCGATGAACATTCGGTGTATGTGAATCCGTTCATCACGCCTGGGGTTCCTCCGAAACAACAGGTGTTGCGGACGAGCTACATGGCGACGCACGAACGGCATCATCTTGATCGGGCTCTTGAAGCATTTGAAAAAGTAGGAAAAAAATTCGGGGTGATCTCCTGAGGTCCGTGAACGGCGAACCACCTCGGTTACGTGGTTTTTCGTTCACAGCATTTCGATTCGACTCGTTGCTACCGAAACCAAGGCACTGGCACGGTGCGTGTTGTGCATGGGCATGGTACCAATCACCAAGCGTCCGCGCGTTCGTCCGTGTGGTCTTTGGAGGGTCGTCATGATCATTCGTCCATTCTTTGCCAAACTTCACGCTTCGAGTGTTTTCATCATTTTGTGCTCGCTGGGTGCAGCGAGTTACATTGGGTGTTCCAGTCCGAACCCTGATGATACGACGGTGACTACGAGCGTGAGCAGCAGCAGTAGCAGTAGTGGCGACGGAGGAAGTGGCGGAGCAGGTGGAGCGGGCGGAACTGGTGGAGTGAGCAGCAGTAGCAGTAGCGGTTCAGGCGGTTCAGGGCCTTGTGATCCTGCGGTGACGACGTGCGGTTGTTTGGCGACGACCGATTGTCCGACGGATATGTTGTGCATCGGCGGACTTTGCATCATTGCGTGCAATACGAGTTATGAATGCGGCGGGGGTAAAGTTTGTGTCAATGGCCAATGCGAAGTTGGGTGCAGCGACACGAAGCCTTGCGATGGTGGGTATAAGTGCATCAAGGGATATTGTGTCGAGGATCCGACAAACCCGGAATGTTCGCCGACAAGCCCGTGTCCAACGAATGAAGTGTGTGCCAATGGCATTTGTGAAATGCCTTGCGTCGTGAATACGGATTGTCCGACGGGAGAAGTTTGCAATGGGACGACGGGGGGGTGCATTCCGACGCCGTTCCCTGTCGCGAGTTGCGGGCCGGCCAAACCTTGTCCGGGAGCATCGGAATGCGGTCCGCAGGGATATTGCCAATATGGATGCACGGATGTGAATGCTTGCAAATTGATCGACAGCCGTTTTACGGTTTGTGATCAAGGTGTTTGCAAGACGCAAGAAGAGGTGAATCCGCAATGCACGCTGACGAAGCCTTGCCCGGTTGGTCAGGACTGCGTGTCGAATCAATGTAAGTGACGGGTCTGCTCGAGCCAAAAATTCCTCGCACCTCTCTTGACCCCTAGCTCGTCCCCGACTACCACTTGTCGTCGATGCTTTCCCGGTTTTCACGCGCCCTCGCGGTGCTCGCGCTCGCCACACTTCCGCTCGCCTTTTCCTCGAACGCTTCCGCGCAATCGCGTATCGCGGTCGTCGACGTGCAAACGGCCGTCATGCAAACGGAAGACGGGATCCGAGCACAAGCGACGCTGAAAAAACTCTTTGACAAGAGCCAACGCGATTTGGACGCCAAGCAGGACGAACTGCAACGCGCACGCGAAGACATTGAACGCCAAGCGCGTGTGTTGTCGCGTGAAGCGCTCGCTCGACGGACGGAAGATTGGCAACGGCGGATGGTCGAATTGCAAACGCTTTTCGTGGATTACAACAAGCAGCTGCAAAAGAAGCAGAACGAGCTGACGGGGCCGATACTCAAGAAAATGATGGGGATCATCGCGCGTATTGCCAAGAAAAACGGCTACGACGTGATCATCGACCGCTCGGCCACGCCGTTTGCGCGCCAAGACCTGGATCTCACGGAGCAAGTGGTGCAGATGTACAATTCAGGCGGGGGTGGAGGCGGCGATGCACCGGCCGAAGGTGGCGGCGACAAACCGGCCGAGGGTGGTGGCGACAAACCGGCAGCACCGTGAAACATGAGTGACGTCGCCCCGCCGAAACTTCCGCTACAAGTCCGAGACATTTTGACGATCCTGCCGCACCGGTATCCGTTCGTCATGGTCGACCGGGTGACTGAAGTCGTTCCTGGCGAACGCATTGTCGGGCACAAGTGCGTCGCGTACAATGAACCTTGGTTTCCTGGGCATTTCCCGGAGCATCCCATCATGCCTGGCGTTCTGATCGTGGAAGCGATGGTGCAAATCGGGGGTATCTTGGCGTATGCGTCGGATCCTGTGGACATGACAAACAAGGTGGTGCTGTTTCTTGGGATTGACAAGGCGCGATTTCGGCGGCCCGTGGTTCCAGGAGACAAACTCGAATTGACAGCGAAGGTTGTGCATCGGCGCGGCCCGTTGTGGAAATTGGCTGGTTCGGCCACTGTCGATGGGCAACGATGTGCTGAAGCGGAGATGCTGGCGCAGATAGCTGAAAAGCCGAAGGGGTGAATCCGACACGACAACCCCCACCGAAGTTGGTGGGATGACAACACCCCAACGATGGTGTGACACCCCAACGATGGTGTGACACCCCAACCACGTTGGCGGCCGCCATGTATTCCAACTCGCCCAAACATGCGAATCCGCGGCAAAACATGGCCGGTTTCATGCGGCACAAAACGTGCCTAAAGTTTCACACGCATTTTCAACGTGGTGAACACCCCTGCCCCCGCGCTCCCATGTCTCTCTTTAGACCTCTACATGGCGCGTTGAAATCCAGTCCCAATTACATACCGCAACGCCAGTATGGCAACTGCCCCACTCATGCCGAGCTTGTGCCCTATCATAATTTGCATATTTTTGAAAATATACCCGACACCGAACACACGTCGGCATTCACCGAGTGTCAATTCATTCAGCACATCATGTCGCGATGTTCGATACTCGCTACTCAAATGCTGCCGGCAATGTTTACAGCATGGAATACTCGCATCCACCAAGTGCCTTGGGGAAATTCCACATTGCAATCTCTTTCGCACCATCGTTTGATCGCTGCGCGATATGCCGCGCGAAAAGCCATCACTGCCCGCGCGGCAGCAACTGCAATATCGCGATTACCTCGACCTGCCGCGAATGTCGGATTTCGTTTACGTGTGGGCTCTGGCGTTTTTGCTCGTGTTTCCGGCGGAATGGTTTTTGCGCGATTGGGCCCCATGACGTTTTCTGGTGCAATGGTTGTCCTCGCGGTGGCGACTTCGTGCTCTAACGCTTTTTGCACGTCGTCTCGAAACGATTCCGCATCTGCGTCTGCAATCATGGGTGGCAATGCGATTTGCAATTTCACGACGTCGGGCCAGTTTTTTGCGTCGAAATACACTTTGGGACGCGTTGTTTCAAGCACCGTTTGTCCGATGTCCTCAACGCGCGTTTTCGCGCCGGGCCACTCGTCCGGGACAAACACTGCTCCCGCCGCAACCGGGTTCGCCAGTACGTACGCGATTTTCTCGACAATCGCATCTCGCGTCAACAATTCCACGACGCTCGTTTGCTCCGAATCCCAAATCGAGCCCTCCCAGCAACGAAGAATCTTCGTCCCCATGGCCACCAATCGATGAAAGTAGGCCATGAATAGCGGCAGCAAACCATCACGATCGGTCAGCACCACATGAATATGCGTCGACATGGCGCCAAATGCATGCACGTCCATTTTGTAAAGACGTGCCGCTACAGCCAACGAATACTCGATAAGCTCCTTCATTGATTCGTCGGGGAGAAGAAGGAAGTGCCGAAGCACGGTTCTCCGTGTCAGCATATACGTTTTTCCGGGAAAGATCGCTCGAGGGTATGCCATGGTCGGTCCTGTTCATTCGAGTCTGGAGTTCGCGATTGGCAGATGCGAATTCCGTACCAAGACACGAACTGAATGATTACAGTATGTTACGAGCGCGCCTCGATGGCGAAATCAGACCTCCGCCACCCCTCCGCCAGGCGGTCGCCAGGTAACACAAACCACTCTTACATGTGTCATTGTGTGGTCATGATTGAGGTCAAACCCCAACCACGTTGGCAGGTCAAACCCCAACCACGTTGGCGGCCGCCATGTTCCTCACCTCACCGAGAGGTGCAATTCCACCAATAAAACGAACGACTTTTGGCCATGCTACCTTGTTGCATGAGCAAACCGTAGCGACGGTTACTCCTCCTACCAGCACGGCGAATTGGTTCACGATTGCGTCAGACCAAACCGCCACGACGCCGAATCACCCAATGCACCCCGCCAAACAGCGCTGCCGCCAACGTCCAACCCCATGGCGGCAAAATGGGAGACACGCGCCGTTCAATCGCAATCTGCGTCGCTGAAGGCAAGGGTAAACTCGAAATACCGTCCACCGTCACCCCCCGACCTCCCGTTGCCGCCGCAATCGTTTGCAATCGGTCGGGATCGGGTCGCGTATCTGCCCATTCGTCACCCCCACGCTCGCAAGCAAAATCGCGCCGCGTCGTCGGACCACGCCGCGCTTCATCCGCCTCCCCGCTCACCTCGTCGTGCGGCGTGATTTCCACCGTCGCCGAATACCCGCCGGCTTCAAGCTTCCCCGCTTTTAATTCAACCGGTTGCCCCGTGCCATCGAGATGCGCCGTAATGGTTCGAACGATATCCGGACTGCCCAATTTCCGAATGATGATTTTGACTTCTCCGATTTGTCCAGGCAATGGCCGCAATGACAAAACCGTTTCTTCTCCCACAAGACAA
>DAOMZH010000179.1:0-14474 GCA_035437985.1 Polyangium sp. (in: bacteria)
GTCGGCTGTGCTTCGCTCCCCGGCTGTGGTTGGGTTTGGGTTTGTCCGGGCGGATTGGCATCCGGAGATGTCGCTGGAGGACGATTCTGCGGCGAATTCGTAGGCGTGGAAAAACCTCCGCCACTTTGCCCACCTTGTTTTGCCGGCAGGTTGAGTTGTTGACCGACCGAAATCTGGTTTGGATTTTTCAGACTCGGGTTCGCCTTCATGATTTCACTGACCGTCGTCCCATTGCGATCAGCGATTTGACCCAACGTATCGCCAGACTTCACCGTGTAGCGTACCGGGGCACTCGGAGCGGCCGGGGTCGGGGCCACCGCGGCTGCAGCGGGCGCGGGCGTAAGTGCAGGCGGTGGCGCTGACGCAGGTAGCGGAGCAGACGCACCGGCAGCAGGTCCCGCAGTTGGAATGTGAATCGGCGGCGGAGGGCCCAATTCGAGCGGCTCGTTCATGATTCTTCTCGACGAATTTCGTTGCTGCACCAAACGTCGTCACAACGAAGTGAGGTGCAAGGTTGCACGACGGGCATAGCAAACCCTTTGCCATTGTTGCTCTCGCCGAAATCAGCCGAAATCGGTGAATTCGTACCAGCATGATGGTTTCAAACTGGATCAAATTTGATCCACCCTGGGATGAAATCGATCCAGTTTGGCTGAGCCAAATGAATGCTGGCACTGTGAAAAACTTCGGTCTAGCATCGCTGACATGCGTGTGGCCCGTGTTGCCCTAATCATCTTCACCTGCAGCACCTGGCTCGCGAGTATCTCGGGTTGTGCCAGCACGGCGCCGTTGCCGACAAAACAGCCCGTCCTCGAGGTCAAACCTAATGTGACCCCAGTGAAAAACGTCGTCGATTACGTAGCGGTTGGGCCTCGCGTTTTGCTCGCCGCAATCGAACCGTTGCTCGAGCATCGGTCTAAACGCGGGTTACGCGTCGAACGATTGGCGTTGGAAGACATTGTGCCCAATCACGAAGCCCAAGAAGACGCGACCGGACCGATTTTGGCCGCATTACGCAAAATTGCTTCCGCCAGCGGACCTCGATTGCGATTCGTTTTGCTCGTGGGTGACGCGCCGGGTTACAACGAAATGGATCCCGAGCGGACTTTGCTCCCGACATTTTATCAGCGAAAAATTCAATATTGGGACGATGATCCTTTCGATCGGGAGCGGGCGGACTTACGAAGCAATCGAGAAAAACGCCTCGTGCGCATTGCCTGAACGGAATATGCAACCGATTGGCCTTATGCGCTCGCGCACGTGGATGCGCCCGGACAACCGCGTTTCGCGAGTAAGAACAATCCCAAACCTTTGGCTGTTGGTCGGGTGCCTGCGCGCTTGCCTGCGGAAGTCGCGGCGTTCGCGAAGAAGGTCATTCAATACGAAACGGCGAAATCGGAAGGAACTTGGCGGCGCAACGTGGCGATTTTCAGCGGCCCGGCCAATTTCGGACCATTGGCCGATTTCATGATCGAAACGACGATGACCCGCACGCTCGACGACAAGGTGCCCTATGATTGGGACGTCGACGTCATTTTCCCCAAACTCGGCTCGCCATGGGCCTACCCGTTTCCTGATCTGCAAGACAAACTCATTTCGCGGCTCGATTCAGGGGCGCTCATCGCCAGTTACATCGGTCATGGCGGCTCGACGCATTTCGACGATGTGCATTACAATTACAATTATTACCAACTGGGTTCGACATGGGATTTGGAACGTCTCCGAATTGGCGACGGTAAACCTTTGTTTTTATCTTTTGCGTGCAGCAACGGCTTTTTTGATTTGCGGGAACGTATGCAATCAGTCGCCGAAGTCCTGGTCCTCAATCCCGGCGGAGCCATTGCGTCTTTTGCCGCGAGTCGCGGAAGCCATCCCTACCCCAATGCGCTTTATGGCGACGCGATCGTGCAATCGTTCATGACCGAGCACGCCTCCACCATTGGCGAAGGGTTGGTTCTAGCGCGGCTACGCATGCGCGAAGGGGAACTTCCTTTGGCCCCATTGTTATTCGAATCGGACCCCGAGGAGCTCGCCGAGGAGCACGTGGGGCTTTACAATCTATTCGGTGATCCCGCAACGGTTTTGCAATATCCCGCCAGCGCGCGCCTGACGTTGCCACAACCGCAAGATTCTTTTTTGCCTGGGAGTTTTGCCGATGTGATTGTCGAGACAACCGGGATGTCGACGGGCAAAACGTCCCTCACGGTCGAAACGAAGCGCAGCGTCATTCGGGCGCAGGTGCCCTCCGCGATTGCTTTGCAACGTTTGCCCGAGCCGGAAATGTGGGAAACGATGAGGCAAACGTACAAGGCGGTGGCGGACAAAGTGGTTTCGCGCGACGAACAGCCGCTGATCGGCGGAAAATCGGTCTTTCACGTCAAACTGCCCGAAGTCGAGGGCGATTACGCGCTCAAAGTTTTCGTGACGGGCAATGGCGAAACGAGCACGGGGCACATCAAGGTGAAAGTGGCTCGGCCCAAGCCTGCAGATTCGGTCAGTCCACCTTGACCATCACGGCCAATTCACGATTTTCGATCACGCATTGCTGCGACGTGCAGATCGAAAAATAAAAATTGCCAGTCACTTTGGATTCACCGGGGTTGTTCCCGGTAAAGGGCACCTTCATGACGGCCTGTTCCGGCTTGATCGTCATCGCATCGGTTTTGACCACCGGCTGCGGATATGTGATTCCCGCCGGCGCCGTGCCGAGCTTCACCTTGTACGGATATTCTTGATTGCAGTGAAATTCGCCTTTGGGCTGCAGGACGATTTCCACATTGCCTTGCTGTCCCGCCTTGTAGGGACCGACGGACTTCATTTCGAGGCTGAAGTTTTTCTCGTCCAACTTACCCATGGTCGGCTCGGAAGGTTTGGCCTCGACTGCAGGGGTGTCCGATGTCGGTGCAGGCGGCGTCGAGCTGCCTTTGCACCCCCAGACGCCACCAACGAGGGTGGTGAGCACGAGCGTACAAGACAGGGACGAACGCAGAACCGATTCATGATGCAGCATGGCCATGTGGCGCCTCCGATGACTTCGCGAGTTTCCTCGATACGAGCACAGTGAGCAAGATGGTAACGACGATGCAAGCAATCGCCGGTAGACCCCGGATGCGAGCATTTTCCGCGAGCAAACCGCTCGTCCAGGATGTTTCGACCAGAGCTCCTCGCGAGCCCACGCCGGCCAAAAAAATCCACGCAGCATGTGCGGAGACCGAGGCCCACGCAGAATTCGTTCGAACCCAAAGCATCGCGAACAAGATGCCTTGCGACAACGCCACGAGCAAAGCTTCCCACGGCATTTGTTCCATGAGCAGCAGGGGTGTCGTGCCCGCGACGGCTGCGTAGCCAATCGCCAACGGCTCGCGAATGTTTGTCCGGGCCGCTACGAGCAGGGGCAAACCGCGGTACAGAAGCTCGGTTCGCACGCCATCGGCTCCGCTGCGCAACAGGCCAAAAAGAAGCGTGCTCGAGATCGTTCCAGGACGAACAGTTGCAGCACCAACGATCACGCCGATGGCAAGAGGGACGATGACGAGGACGCTCGCGATGACGACGCCAATGCCGATGTTGCGCCAAAGGGCGGATTTCGTGGATTTTGCGCGTTGATCGTCGTCGTCCCAGCGCACACCAGCCCGGGTCATGGCCAAGTCGACGACGACGGCGCCAGCAAGAGCAGCACCAAGGGGACTGCGGCCGATGAGTGTTTCGACGACGCGCACGGCGATGGCTGTACCGACGAGCCACGCAACGCCGCGGGCGATCTCGCCCAAGGGAGTCACTGCGGGAGCTGCGCTGGTTGTCGCCTCGGTGGCCACGGGCGCATCCTTGCACGAAGTCACCCAGGGCGCTCACTTGGCGCTCGATCGCGAGGGACCAATCATCTGCTGTTCGAGACCACAGACGAGCGTTGCCGACGGGATCGCCTTGGAGTAGCTTGCGCGCGCCTTTCGCCGAACCAGCCTTGGTTTCAGCGGAAGTGCACAGTGCGCGGAGAAAAGGTTCATGAGCCCTGCGGCAACGGCGGTGGAGACGAACGATTTGGACACCAACGGTTCCGTACTCGGGCGCGAGACGCGAGTACGCGGTCGCATCCACGGTGATGGAGATCTTCGCGTTGAAGGGGCCGTCGAAGGCGACGTGTCCGTCAGCGGAGAGCTGGTGGTCGAAGAGGGTGCCGAAGTAAAAGGCAACGTCGACGCAGCGGTCGTGACGATCGGTGGCGCGATCACGGGTGATGTTTCATCACGTGGAGGCATCGTCGTCCGAGCTTCGGCGAAGGTGTCGGGCAACCTCGGAAGTCCGGAAGTGAGCCTCGATGAAGGGGCGGAATTTTCTGGGCGCATCGATGCAGATTTTGAATTGCCGGCTGAACTTTTAGGTGGTTTGTCCGGTGCTCGGTAATGGAAAGACAAACGTCGCGACCGCGCGGCGAGGAGCGTGAAACGTGGCGGGTACGATCATCGGCAATGGCATGACGATCGAGGGTGAAATCACCTCGGATGAAGAGGTGGTCGTCGTCGGCACGGTGCGTGGCAAGCTTCACGTCGACGCGGCAGTCACGATCGAAACTGGCGCAGTCGTCGAAGCTGACGTTGCAGCCGCTTCGCTCGCGATTGGCGGCACCATGACGGGCAACGCGAGTGCTTCCGATCGTGTCGACCTTTTGGCTGGCGGACGTCTCGTTGGCGACGTCAAGGCCGCACGACTCACCATCGCAGACGGAGCCTCGTTCAAAGGCAACGTCGACATGGACGTGTAACCCATGACGACGCCCTCGAGCATCGGCCGCGGCACGACGATCCGCGGCTCTGTCCGCAGTGATGGCGACCTCGACATCCACGGATTCGTGGAAGGCAACGTCACCGTCAAAGGCGAACTCGTCATCGCGGAAACTGCGCTCATCAAGAGCGACGTTTCGGGTCGTCGGGTGATCGTGCGTGGAGCCGTCGCGGGAAATGTTTCCGCGGACGAACTCATCGTCGTCGAACCTGGAGCCCGCATCGTTGGCGACATTGGCGCACCGCAGATTGGCATTCGTCCAGGCGGCTTGATTCGTGGTCATGTCGCGACAGGCGCTCCGCTTGCCGCACGTGCTCCGCAAGCTGCTGCAGCACCTGCACAAGCGGCCAAGGGTCGTCCTGCTGCCGCTCCTGTTGCAGCAACGCCGGCACCTGCTGCACGCCAAGTTGCAGCTGCTCCAGCCGCGCGCGCACCCGTTGCTGCTGCTCCTGCCCGAGCTCCGGTTCCAGCGGCCAAACCCACGCCCGCACCTGCGCCCGTACGAGCTCCCGCAGCACGTGCCCCCGCACCTGCGGCTGCACGCGCACCCATTCCTGCGCCTGCACCTACGCCTGTTCCCGTTGCTGCACCTCCGCCGCCTGCACCTGAAGAAGAGCTGGTGGCCGCCGAGGTTCAGCCGGACGAACCTGTCGTGGAAAACGTTGCTGCCGAAGGCGAAAGCAGCGGTCCTCCCCCTCCCGTCGTTCCTGCCGTGCCCAAAGGAGCCAAGGCGCAAGTTCGCCGCGGACGAGGGGCTAGCAAGTGATCAAAACCGATCGGGAGCGGCTCGTCGAGCTGCTCCGGGAACGTTCGTTTGAGCGCAAACGAGTCGTTCTCGCGTCGGGTCGCGAGAGCGATTTTTTCATCGACTGCAAGCAAACGATTTTGACGGCCGAGGGCCACGTGCTCGTGGGTGCGCTCATGTTCGACGCGCTCGATGCGTTGCCCTCGTGCGAGGCGGTCGCGGGCGTGGAGCTTGGGGGCTGTCCTTTGGCGAGCGCGGTGTCGCTGACGAGCTTCGTCAAAGGGCGCCCGCTGGCGGCGCTGTACGTTCGCAAGGAAGCAAAGGATCACGGGTCGAAGAAGCTGGTCGAGGGAGATCGTTCGATCACAAAAGATATTCCGGTGGTGATGTTGGAAGACGTGATCACGACGGGAGGCTCGACGCTGAAGGCCGTGGACAAACTGCGGAGTGTGGGAGCGCGGGTGGTTGGGGTGGTGGCGCTCGTGGATCGGCTGGAGGGTGGCGCGGAAGCGATACGGGCGGCGGGTTTGCCGGTGGTGTCGATTTGCACGCGGCGGGATTTTTTGGCGGACGAGTAGGCAATTAATCTTGATAACGGAGCGATTGCATTATGCAATTACTTCATTGTTTTTCCTGAACCGATAATCGCGCCCGAGAATGACCGGTCCTTATTGACAGGACAGAATCGAACGGATTTTTCGATTTGATCCTGCTTATCGTGCCACTTCTATCTTGTGCCCACAGAGGTTAAGGCTATTCTACCGGAGCAATGATCACGGATGGTGCCACATGAGTTTTCAGCGTATTTCGATCCAAGCAAAGCCTCGGAAGGTGCGTGAGCTGGCCGTTTTGAAGAAACAGGGAAAGCTACACCTCCCTGATTTGCAGCGCGGATTTGTTTGGACGCCTGAAAGAGTCAAGGCTCTTTACGATTCCCTTTACCGCGGCTATCCCGTCGGCGCTCTATTACTTTGGAAACCGACCTGGTCGACGGATGAGCCACCATTTGTTACGCGTCCGTGGGACCTATTTCCCCCTAATTCCATTACAGGTCGGGGCGAACGCGAAAATATTACCACCATCGAACCAGGGTCTTATTTCGTCCTTGACGGCCAGCAACGCCTCACATCCCTATTCCAAGTGATCTTCCAAAGCCGAAAGAAAGGACACACAGACCGGGAGACTGATCTTTTGGTCGCACTTTCATCGGAAGAGAGCTGGGTGGAAAATCCATTTCAACTTCGCTCCAGCCAAATCAAGAAACAAATGCGCGAGGGGCTTTTCATTGACGCGGAAGTCCTTTTTGAGGAAATTCGCGGCAGATCCGGCAGTGTCGCCATTCAGCGAGAGATCGGTTCGTGGCTCAAAATGGACGATCCGCAGGTATTAGCCGTATTCGATCGCGCAAATCAAATTCGTAATGCAATTTTGGAGGCTGAGATCATCGCTTACGAAATTGATGCCGACGCGCAGGACGACAATGTCATCGAGATATTCGCGCGGCTCAACCAACAAGGAGTTCGACTACGTCCAGGAGATTTGGCAGCCGCCCGCCTTACTGGAACGATGTCAAACTTTCGCGCCAAAGCACGAATCGCCATTAATGCACCTGAACTTCGAGGATTCTCGGCGCAAGTAGGCGACGACGAAAAACCACGTGGAGGAGCTGCAATCGATACGGATTTGCTCGTACGCACAGCAATGTTTTTGGGTACGGGGCTAATCCGGTATAGCGACGCCGAAAAACGGAAACGCAAAAATAGTAAAGACAACGACGATGCTTATTCGAAAATCGAACCCAAGTGGAACGACGCATGCGTAGGCCTAACGAACGCCGTCAAACACTTTCGCTCGGGCGGCGCACCAGAGAGCGACTGGCTCCCGTACCGCTACCTACTTCTCGTTCCTGCAGTTGCCGAGGCTAAAGGCCATCATCTCGGCGCTGATTTCTGGCTTGGTTGGGCGATTCTGGCAGGGCTTTGGGGACACTACTCCGGCAGTGCAGAGACAACAGCGCAAGCGGACGCAAAACACGCTGCGGAAGGTAACGCCGAACGGCTTATCGAAAGCGTCAAATCACGCGCAAAACGCGTCGATTCCGTAATTCCGCAGGAAGAAGATTTCACTGAAAATGTCTTGGTCGAAGGTGGCGTGCTGCTTGCACTGCTCGTTCACCTCGTACGACACGACGCGCATTCATTTCCAAGCCAGAAACGAATCGCATCACACGTCGAGGCCCTCGATGTGCATCACATTTTTCCACGCGCCGTATTGGATCGTGCCGTAGAAACTGGTTCCTCGCGTGCGGTGGATCGGCTGGGAAACCTAACGCTGATCTTCGGGAGCGACAATCGAAGCATCAACGACTCACCGCCTGCGGAATATCTTCGCGATTGGACGCCGGAACACCTCAAGCTCCACGGTATCCCCTCAGATCCCGAACTATGGCAAATAGATCGATTCGAGGATTTTTGCCTTGCTCGTGAAAAAGCATTGGCCGCGATCGTTTCGGACCTCCTACACGACCTCGGAATGAACGGCACGAAGAGTTCAAAACGCAATGGTGGTGGCAGTTCCGCCTGAGCTCTTGACGACTCGGACAATCTTGGGCATGCCCACACACAGTAGGCTACTGCGCCAAAAGTCCCCCATCCACCACTAGCTCCGTGCCCGTGATGAATTTCGCATCATCCGACGCCAAATAAGCCACCGCTGCCGCTACGTCCTGGGGCTCGCCGATATGCCCGAGCGGAATGGCTTTCGCGAGGCCAATGCGCGCCTTTTCGGCATCTTTTGCCGCCTTCACAATCTCGTCCACCATCGGCGTCGCAATAAACGCGGGATGAATCGAATTCACCCGAATCCCATATTGTTTGCGAGCGCAATGCATCGCGACCGATTTCGTCAACGTGCGCACCGCCCCTTTGCTCGAACAATACGCGACGAGTTTCGGATCGCCAACCATTCCCGCAATGCTCGACAGATTGATGATCGACCCGCCGGTTTTTTTCATCAAACCAATGCCGTGTTTACATCCGAAAAACGTCCCCTCGACATTGACTGCATGCACGAATCGCCATTCTTCGAGCGTCGTCGTTTCAATGTCCGCCACGACGCCCACCCCCGCATTGTTCACGAGGATATCGAGTTTCCCGTGGGCGGCATTGACGGCTTCGATGGTTTCAATCCAGGCCGCCTCTTGCGTCACGTCGAGCAATCGCGCCACAGCACGTTCGCCAAGCTCCTTGGCGAGCGATTCTACGCCCTCGGCGTTCCGATCGGTAAGCCAAACGCATGCACCCTCGGCATGCAATCGTCGCGCCGTCGCGGCCCCAAGACCCGATCCTGCGCCCGTAATCAGAGCAATCTTGCCTTCTAGCCTATGCATACGCCGGACTCTTTTACTTGGTTTGTCGAAAAATAATTCACTCGGCCGCGATCTTGTCCTGCTTCGGTAAAAGCGGGAAGCCGAGCGCCTCGCGCTGCGCCAAATACGTCTCGGCAACGAGCCGCGCCAAACCACGCACGCGACCAATGAACCTTTGGCGTTCGGTCACGCTAATCGCGCCGCGCGCGTCCAGCACGTTAAAACGATGGGCCGCTTTGACCACGAAATCATACGCGGGCATGACGAGCGCCTTTTTCGGATCGGGCTTGGCCCCTTTGGCATGCGCATCCACACCGCGGAAAAGCAATCGTTTCGCTTCCGTTTCGCATTTGTCGAACGCCGCAAAATGCTCTTCGACGTCGGCTTCTTCGAAGTTGTACGACGACCATTCCCATTCGGAACGCTGATACAGTTCGCCATAACGAACGATATTGCCGCCCGAATTCGAATACACCACGTCGTAAATGCTGTCCTTGTCCTGCAAGTACATCGAAATGCGTTCGAGGCCGTAGGTCAATTCGCCCGACACCGGCCGGCAATCAATGCCGCCCACTTGTTGGAAATACGTGAATTGAGAGATCTCGAGTCCGTCGAGCCAAACTTGCCAGCCCAAACCCCACGCGCCGAGTGTCGGGGACTCCCAATCGTCCTCGATAAAACGGACGTCGTGCTTGAGCGCATCCGTTCCGAGCGCGCGGAGTGATTCCAAGTAGAGGTCCTGAATGTTGAGGGGGCTCGGCTTGAGAATGACTTGGAATTGGTGAAACTGCTGCAATCGATTGGGGTTTTCGCCATAACGGCCGTCCGTTGGGCGGCGTGATGGTTCGACAAACGCCACGTTCCAAGGTTCGGGCCCGAGCGCACGGAGGAAAGTCGCGGGATTGTAGGTACCTGCGCCAACCTCGGAATTGTACGGCTGCACGATCAGGCAACCACGTTCGGCCCAGAAGTTTTGCAGATTGAGGATGATGTCTTGGAACGTGATGGTCATGGCTGCGGCTCTCATACACCAGGTGCCCAAGTTCGTCGACACCCGATGCACCAAGACCTTGAAGTTTTTGGCACGAGCACGTTTTTCTGCGGTCACCCCGTCGGAAGTTCCATCACCCTTCCGAGCTTGCCAAAGGCATGCCAGGTGTATAGTGCAACCGGAGTGAATTCATGCGTATCGCCCGAACTTTGGCCACTCTTGTCTTCATCGGTACCCTCCAAAGCTGTACGTGCACCCGTTCCGCGTCAAACCTGCTCGGCAAAGTCGATTCACCCGTCGAAGTCGAGCTCATCAAAAAAAACCTCACTGCGCCAAATCTTTTTCGCACGTCCAAAGAACCACGCCTCTTTACCAACATCACCCATGTCTTGAAAATTGCTCTGAAACAGCCCCTCGAGTTGCCCGTTTTGTGCGAGCCCGCCAAAGTCGACGTATCCCTGGCAAAATCACTTGACCGTCTCTCGTACCGCTGCAAACCAGGTGCAGATTGGAATCTCGTATGGCTAGGTGCCGCCGAGCAATTCATTAGCGATTCAACAGCGGTCGGCATTGCACCTCCCCCCGCGCCGGACCATTGGATCGATGCAAATGCGCTGCCTAAATTGGTCGACATTGCCCCAGCATTGCTTACCCACGGCTCGTCGAATCCTGTAGCAATGTTAAATGAAATCGAAGGGACGGCAGGACGAGCCGCTCTGGTCGATACGCTCGCCAAATCCGTTCGAATGCCGCCAGCCGAATCGGCAAATTCCGCAATCATCAAGGACGTGTGGCTCGACAAACGTCAGGCATTGGCAAAGGAAAATGTCGCGCAGCTCGACGGCGCCCTTCGGGCAGCCATTGAATCGCCGCGGCCCGGTGCTGGAGCCTTGTTGCGAGCGCTTCGGGTATTGAATGCGTCGGACCCGACGCTGCCTGATGTTTGGGCGGCCCGTCTACGTGAAGTCGATACGGATCTGGCAACTCAATCTCCCACGGATCGAGTCACGACAAACCTCGGTTGGAACGACCGCATATGGCAAGAGCTAATCCATCAATTGCTCCAATCGCGCCCCGCAATCGCCAGTGAAATCGGGTGCAAGGATCTTGGACGTCAACAATACCCCTCGCTCGAGAGCGTCGTGGCTGTTGCCCACGGAAAAACACCTTGCCCAACCATTACGACAATGATCGAACGGATGGCCGCCGAGCCGTCATGCAATGTCAACCTATCGTGCACGGGTTTCATTGAAAAGCTGCACCTATGTACACCGAAGGATCTCGAAACGAAAATCGACGCATTCGTCAAGGCGCCTTATGATCGACAACCCACAGGACTCACCCGAGATATGGCGATCTTGTCTGCAGCAAGGGCGCTAGGGGTTGTCCCGAAAGACCTTTCTTTGCGACTGGATCGATCGCTCTACACAATCGATATGCCCGCTGCGCCCAACTGCCGCGAGGCTCCGCCAGGTACGCCCTGCAAGAGCGACGAACTCGCCGATCGGCCATTTCGGGCAATATGTCAGACGAAAGCCAATATGACGGAAGGCGATGCCTGGACTTGCACTTTCCGCATTGATGACAAGAGCAGGCGCATAACCAATGTTGTTGCGCGAAAAACCAATTAAGACAAGGCACTCGGCATATGCCGCACGCCCCATCCCAGCGTGACTAGCACCTTCGAGGCGGCGTAGTGCCGATTCACCGACCCCACTCCCCCTCGAGCCGCTTCTTGTCCACCTTCCCAGGTCCCGTCCGCGGTAAAGATTGTACGAACCTAAATGATTCCGGCACCTTGTACTTCGCCAAGCGTTCGCGACAATAACCCAGCAAAGCTGCTTCCATCTCTTCACCCTGAGTTGCTCCGGACGAACCACGCAACACAATGATCGCCCGCGGCACTTGTCCCCACTTCGCGTGCGGCACACCAATCACCGCAGCTTCGGCCACCTCCGGATGACCCATCAGCACCGCTTCGACCTCGGCCGGATAAACGTTTTCCCCGCCCGAAATGATGAGATCCTTGCTCCGACCAGCGATGTACACATGCCCGTCGTCATCACGTCGCGCCAAATCACCCGTGCGCAGCCAACCATCGCCGAGCACGTCGGCGGTCGCTTTCGGCGCGTTCCAATACCCCCCAAATACATGCGGTCCGCGGAGCTCGAGCTCCCCCACTTCACCCGGACGAACCTCGGCCCGAAATTCATCAACGATGCGTGCCTCCACGAAAAACAGCGGCGCACCAACACTTCCTATCTTGCGCTGCACATCTTCAGGCGGCAGCCAAAAGTTGTTCGGCCCCGCCTCGGTCAAACCATACCCTGTCTTCAATCCAATCCCCTGCCCCCAGTACGCATGAAATATAGGCTCGGGACACGGCGCTCCACCGCTAATGCAAATTCGTAGCGACCGCAAAGCTCCCTCGGCAAACCGTGACGATTGAGACAAACTCAGAAACATCGTTGGTACACCAAAGAAAATCGATACGCCTTTCGCGGCGACCAACGACAACACTTCCTCAGGATCGAACGACCGACACACGATCGACGTGCCCCCCGCGAGCACGAGCGGCGCCGTGAAAACATTGAGCCCTCCGGTATGAAACAAGGGCGCGTTGAGCAACGTCACATCCGTCGGATGAAGCTCGAAACTCGACACCGTGTTCACTGCATTGGCCGTGATGCTTCGATACGTCAGCATCGCGGCCTTCGGCGTGCCAGTTGTCCCTCCTGTTCCACAAAGAACCCATGGTTCGTCAAGGCGAACGTTCACAGGACGCGTTGGCCCATCCGAAGCTTCGAGTCGCTCGGCAAAATCCGCATCTGCGCCACGCGCGCGGGCACCGCCATCGAGCGCCACGTACGCGCGCACGGACAAACTTGCCTCGGCTTGCAGCTCGCTGACGACTTGGACAAACTCAGCCCCGTACAGCAGGACCGTGGGCGTGATGGTTTCGAGGTAGCTTACAAGTTCCCGGGACTTCAGGCGAAAATTGAGCGGTGCGAAGACCGCGCCGAGTTTGGCGCAGGCGAACCACACATCGAGCACGTCCACATCATTGAGCGCCAGTATGGCCACTCGATCACCGAGACGAACACCCAGCTTTTCGGACAAGAACATTGCGGTTTGGTTCGCCGACCGATTCCACTGCCGATACGTGATGGTTTTTCCTTCTCGCACGTTGTCGATGAGCGCGATTTTGTTGGGAGAAAGTGCCGCACGTCGAGCGAGCCAATCGGTATGGTGCATGCTTTTGGTGTAGCAAACGCGGGATGGACATTTCAAACCCGATTCGTGCCAAATCACTGCCCTACCGAGATCAATCGACCAGACGGCAGCGTGCATATCTTGCGCTGGCTTGACGAATCTCGCGTATTCGCGTAACGAGTCGTCTCGACATGTACATCGGCGATTGGATGGAACGCGGCGAGCGTTATTTTCCCGAAGCGCTCGCAATTGTGGATGTCGCCAAAGGCGATGCAGGACGATTCACCTACCGGGAGATGAATCGGCGCGCCAACCGACTTGCCGCGTATTTGCGCGACGAAGTCGGGATCGGTCGCGGCGATCGCGTTGGCGTACTCGCCATGAATTGCGTCGAGATTCTCGATGCGTTTTTTGCCTGCGGCAAACTCGGCGCGATTCTCGTCCCCTTCAATTGGCGCAGTCATCCTCGCGAAATCGAGAGCATGATTGCCAAGACAAATCCGAAGATCATGATTTTCGATGACGACTTCCGGGCCGGAGTCGCCGAGATCGAGCCGAATTGCAAAAACGTCAAAGTCTGGATGCATCTTGGCGGCGCAGGTCTTCCTTCGAGTCTGCCTTATGGGAAAACACTCGAAGGTCGCGGCGCTCCCATCGTGACGAACGATGCCGTCAGCGACGAAGATGTCGTTTGTTTGCTTTTCACGGGGGGAACGACGGGTTTGCCCAAGGGCGCGCAGATTTCTTATCGCATGATTGCGTGGAATACGCTCAATACCGTGATTCACGAGCTCGCGCGGGGTGATGTGACCATTACTCACACGCCAATGTTTCATACTGGAGCGTTATTCGTTTACACCATTCCCCTCCTGACGCTCGGGGGCACGGTCGTCATCATGCGCAAATGGACCGCAGACGAGATGCTCACGCTCATTGAAGGTGAAAAGGCGACCGTTCTTTTCTGTGTTCCGACGCAATACCAGATGATGATGCAATCGTCGAAGTTTGTCTCGGTCAATATGTCGAGCCTCCGATTTTTCACGAGTGGCGGCGCGGCATTGCCCGTTTCGATCATTCGCGAGTACCGAGAAAAACACGGCGTCGTCTTCAAACAAGGGTTTGGCATGACCGAGTTTGGCCCCGGAATTTTCTCCATGGGCCCGGAATTCGCGGAAACCAAAGCTGGCAGCATTGGCAAACCCAATTATTTCATCGACGTACGCATCGTCGACGAAAACAACAAACCAGTCCCCACGGGCGAAGTCGGTGAGTTGACACTCAAAGGACCGAGCGCTTGTTCGGGTTATTTCGACGACCCGGAAGCCACGAAAAAATCCATCGATGCCGAGGGGTATTTTCATACGGGCGATCTGGCGCGC
>DAOMZH010000180.1:0-14430 GCA_035437985.1 Polyangium sp. (in: bacteria)
GTATTGGTTGGAGGACGCCAGTGCCTACACCTTTGGATATTATCCCGATTGAAGTTGCTGTTGTGCCGCAGCCTTCATACAACAAACCGTCACCGCCTGCCCCGGGTCCGCTGTAACCTTGCCAATCGGTTCGCCGCCGGTGACCTCGCAAAACCCTGGTAGATACGTCAGCCCCGTGATCTCCTTGCTGCCAACGGCGGGTCCTGGTGGGAAGAAATTCGTGCATTGCTCGCCCAACGACGACACCTGGACATCCGCGAGCAAGTTCGTGCACGTCCCGTCCTCAAAGGTTCGAAACCGCCCCGTACACGCGCTTCCCATCGGCGTCCCGCACGAGCACGGTGTGCAATCGCGGCCGTCGATGTACCCCGGTTTGTCCGCGGTGCGTTCGTACACGACGAACCGATCGTTTGACCAGGCCGCTGGGCATTCGTGCTCGCCGCGCTTGTAAATGCAGCTTTGATAGCCGCTCGGGAGGCCCTCGAGCTTCGGCATACACGAGCCCTGGTCTTCGCAGCCTGGCACCTTGTAACCGACCGCCGTCGTTTTCCATTGAGGCGGGTTCGCGCCAAAGCGAAGGACCGGGAGCTCCTCGACCATCGGCGCGCAGCTTTCCTCGGACGGCGGACCGAGCGCCGAAACCGCGACGGATTGCGCGCACAACGTCGAGCTCCCGGCTGGACATGTCTTGCCCGCGGGCATTGCGTACGTGTCCGTGCACGAGCCATCCCAATTCGCGGGTCCGCCGAACTCGATGCCCGCAGCAGCTTCGCCGCATTTGGCCGCGCGAATGCTGATCGTCTCGGGCAGCTCGGTGCACGTGCCCGTCGACTCGGCGCATGTGCAGACATCGCAGGTCGCTGGAGCCGCGTGAATGTCGGCGTAGCCCTCGAAGATCGGCAACGTGTTCGGGCCGCCGAGCTCGAGCGGCACGTTGTTCAGCCTCGGAGCTTTATCGACCGGGCCATGCCAAACCGCTGGAGCACTCGACCAACCCTCCGGGTATGGCGTGCAGGTGTCGCTGCATCGCACGCTGCTCGCATCGGCGCTGGCATCACCTCCCGCATCCGGAACGGCCCAAGGCGGAGTGCAATGTCCACCAACGCAGGTGTCTTCAGGGTCGCAGTCCGCTTCGGTTTTGCACGGCGGGTAGCATCCGTGATTGTAGCACTTGTACCCAATGTCGATGGTTGGGTCGGGCCAGCAATCATTGTCCTTATCGCATGGGATGTAGTAGTCCGAGTGACCACATCCGTACACAGACAAGCTCGACACGGTTGCAAGCCCGATGCACAACCCGAAGAAGCGCGAGAGTTTGGACTTCACGAACGTCGAGTAACACACTCCAAACCCCGAGTCAATCATCGTAAAACCCTAAGTTCAGGACGCCAAACCAGTGTAACGCTAAATCCTCCGAGCACGGGTGGCCCCGACCACAGGACGGAAGGTTTGTCGTAGGAACCGGAAAGGATCCGGGTATCGCCAGAGAAGAACAACACATCCAAGGCAAACCGCGCCTGAAACACGCGATTGATGGGCAGTTGAACGCCTGCGGTAGCCCCAAGTCCGAAGCGCCAGTTCCACCAAGTGTATGGTTTGTCTGTGTCCAACGAAATCCCAATCGCACCAAGATGCGCCTGTCCACAACCGAAATATCTCGTCCGTGTTGCGCAAGCACCCAGAAGACCAGCGTAGGTAAAACCGCGCAATGGCCGGGTCGTGACATATTGTGGTGACCACGCCGCTCGTGCATCCAGGCGAATGGAAAACCACTCGCCATAGCGCCGCTCAACTTCAGCTATCACTCCCGTCGCAGGCACATACGAAATGGCTCCCGAGAGCGCGACGACGCCGGCACCAACAGACCACGGACTGGGTTTTACCAGGAACGAAGGCTTGGGGGTCGTCGCAGTCATACCATTTCGCTTTTCATTGGCAATCAGAGGCGGGGCTGGTGGGGGCGGCGGTGGAGGTGGAATCAGCTTCAACACGAGCGAAACGGCGACCACTCCGCCTTTTTTGCTGTCGACCGTATCACGAGCATCCTCGTGTCCAGCAAGCGTCGCGCGAATTTCATGGGGACCGGGCGTGGCAAAAATATGAAATGAATTGGCGTCGCGTTTCAATGGCACGGAGTTTCCATCGATGAACACATCGGCCGCAAGATGGGAAACGTCGATTTTGATGCGCGAGACAGCAGAACGCGCACGTTCGTATCCGTCCTTGATGGCCTGGCGTTCGCGGGGCGGGATGCTGCTGATGTCGAGGAACGCCGGCAATAGATTATTCGCGGCTTTGACTGGAGCTCCCCCTTCGAGGCACACGAGTCCCAAACGACCTCGAATCCGCGTGTCATCCCGCAAATCGAGCGCCTTCTGATACGCAGCGATGGCGTCGGGGTTCCGACCGGCCCAACGGGCACGATCCCCCTCGCGGACGAACTGCGCAAACGCGCGGTCCTTTTCAGCATCCTCGGCGTAAACGATACGAGGACAAACGAGCCAGCTCACTACGAATGAGAATGCAAGACGACGAAGCACGATGGGGAGCGAATCTACCCTCTGCCGAGAAAAAATGCGCCATTTCTCAGCCCCGAGCCCGACCGCGGCGCCACCTATGCTTATGCCAGTGCGAGGAACCGCGCCGCGGTCGGGATGGAGCATGAAAAACCTGAATTAATCGGTCGCCCCTCGTTCGAATGCGGTTGCGCTCGTTGGTTCGTCCTTCACGGGTACGGACTTCCGTGCAGGTCGCGCCGTAGGAGGCAGAGGACGTGGGACCATCGGCAAAGGATAGGCAGGCACTACATCCTCGATTGCGCCTACTTCGGGCATTGCCGGAACGCGGAGACCTGTCTGGGCGGTTTCAACATGCGGCGGTTTCCAAAAGTAATCGAGTGCCACGATTCCGGCGGGGAAGAGCAGGAGCATCACAACCAAGATAGTCAGGCCGACGGCTCCCACGGCAGATCCGGTTATGCCGGCTAAAATCGGCGCAATGGGAGAAACTGGCGGGACGGACGGAGGTAGCGGTGAAGTGCCACCATTTCCCATTTCGACCACATCGCCTTCCGTCTCCCATATCGAGCAAAACGCCGCCCGAGTCGCCGGATCGAAATCGAAAGCAAACGGCAGAACGAGCATTCCACTCTGGTGCTTCTTGCTGGGTTTTTGCGCTGTTTTTTCGAGTTCGTCCCGCACGCCCGCAATCCATTTTTCCATTCTATCTTCCGGAACGCCGGCGCGCTGTGCCATCTCCTTGATCGTGTACCCGAGCACGTAATATTCGCGGGCAAGTTGCCGGTGCTTGGGGGAAAGGCGTTCGAAGGCTTCGAATACTCCAAGCGTGAGCGCGGCCAGCTCTTCTTGATCGACGCTGTTCGTGGGTTTGGGGCCTCGTCGTTTCGCGGGCCCGTCGCCGTCGAGTCCGTTGTCGTCGAGCTCGGGAACGAGTCGATCGGCCTCGCGCTCATGCTGCCGCCGCAAGCGCTGCGCCACGACCCTCGTCACCTTGAACAGCTCGAGGCGCGCTTCGCGGACATCGTTGGGCAACGGCACCGAGCCGCTGCACACCGCAAGCCAAACTTCCTGCATGAGGTCTGCGACGTCGTCCCCCGACATCCTGAACCGGCGCAGCCATTTGGGAAGCACGGCTACGTACGCGCGATAGATGTCCGACGGCGTAGGGGCTCGTGATGGAACTCGATCGGCGTGCATAGGGGGTAGGTCATGGGCGAGGGGACTTCCCGAAAAATATTTTCGAGGCGAGGTCGATTTTGATGCACCAGTGGTTTGAATAACAGTTTCATTGTGCAAACGCGTCAATCTTGACGCGTTTGGCGTACATGGTCGACGGTTCGCGCGTCAATCTTGACGCGACGAGACCTCTGCCGCCTCAATACTTAATGACGGCAAAGGGGACATCTTGAACCTTCTGGTGTACGACAGGAGCTTTGGTTTCCTCTGCACGTGGTTCTTGCCCTTCGGTCTCGGCAGTGCACGAGCAATTGCAATTCGCTGTCGGACAGGCGGGAATTTTGTTTTCGATCGTGTAAAAGCATGCCGGGAGCGTGCATGCCGGAAAAAGCAAAAGCAGCTTCGCCAAGTGCCTCATGCCGCCATCATCGCACAACGAGAGCGCGATGGCAGCGGTGAAGTAGCGCGTCAAGATTGACGCGACATCGGCCATCGGCGTACAATCCCACTCCATCGCACGGTCCTCCAACGGGCAGAAGGCGACTCCGATGCAAGCGGCAGAATTCTTAGATGCTCTCGCCAAACCACTGAAAAAGTTGCAGCCACCCAAAAGCAGCAGTTCTCAAGATTGGACTGTCTATATGACACAGTGCCTATTTGACGCGGCAAAAAAGCACCTGCACGTGCACATGTGCTCGCGGACGTTGCAAAAAGTCGATGGTCCGCCGAAGGGTTCCCTGACGCACATGTCGAAGGAATTTCTCTACGACATTACCTTGTACGCAAGCGCCAACTGGGAAGACTGGTCGCTTCCAGATGTCATCGTCGAGCATGAAAATCATCATAGCCACCAGGCGTTTCTGTGGGATTTCTGGAAACTACTTACTGGGCATGCCCCGCTGCGGGTCATGTTTGGTTATGCGAACGGATCAGATGGTGTCGAGGAGCGTGTCAAACTCGTGCACAACACCGCCGCCAAGTCCAAGTGGCAATACCCGAACGACTCCGAAGACCTCGTGATAGTGCGAGCTCCAAACATGACATGGTCAACGTGGAGAGTCCTCTACCGGCGACGCAAAACAAAAACGTGGGTTGAATACGGGCCTGCGACGCTCGACGAGATCGCCTGCAAAATCTAAGGCATATCCGTCTAAGTCCGCCCTTTCCGTGGCCGTTCGTTATCCAACGACGCTCGCGAATGACAACACCTGCGCGTCAAGATGGACGCGTATCTACGGCCGCGCCCTGCGGCGGCGCGTCAAGATGGACGCGTACGAAGGACTTGCAAACCTATTTTGCCACAGATCAACACCCACGAAACCTGGCGACGACGGATTTGTGATTATCCTGAAGCTTGGTGCACTGCCTCGATCGACTGGACTACTTCCTTGGGCGCCAACAGGCGTCCAACATCCGTCAACAAGATCTCGATGGGATACGGACCTCCATCGCATCACTGATTGAGTTTTCCGCCGCCCGATGGTCATGGAGGCAAATGCACGGGGAGGATCTCCTGAAGATTCTTCCCGTCGCTGCACAACGTCTTCCCCTGCCGCAAACCTTTGACCGCCTCTGGCTTCATTCAAGTGTTGATGGCGGTGAGGTGCACGAAATCCCATGGGCACTGGAAGATTGGGCTTCCGGCACCTCGTTTTCCTTCTTCCAGGAACGGTTCAAAGACGGGCTGACAACGCGGAAGGTGCCAGGCAGATTCGCGGCCGCATTGTGCGGGGCGCTCGTAGAAATGGCGAGCAATGCGAGAGAACATTCGATGTCCCCCCTTCCACCACTCGCGTCGTACCAGTTCACGTCGGATCGATGGTCGTTCAGTGTGACGGACGTCGGCTGTGGCGTCTTGTCCAGCCTGCGTCGTAATCCAAGCTATGCGTCCTGGAGTGACGAGGTGCGCGCGTTACGCGAGGCCCTGAAGGATGGCGTTTCCTCCACGGGTGTTCGTGATCGAGGACGAGGTTTTTCGGACTTGTTCAAGGGGCTCGTGAACAGGATGTGCACGCTCAGGCTCCGAACCTCTGGCGCAGTGGCAAGTTGGGAAGGTACGAGTCCGGCAGCCAACAACCTTCGATTTACACCCCTGCCTATCCGCGCCGGTTTTCATGTTTGTGTCTCGGCACCACTTCACGCTTGACAAGCATCACCATCATCACTAAAGTCAGTGACGATGGTGATCGGTGTGGAGAACTCGATGGTAACAGTCTGTCACGTTGACGTCGCCAACGTCATCGGACGTCAGGTGCTCGCTGGTCGCACCAACGGCGAGATCGATCGCCCTCGAATCGATACAGTGATACGCCAAACGCGTTCGGGGGATGTCGTGGTTCTCGACCTCAGCAACGTTGAGGCGATGACCTCATCGTACTTTTCCGCGGCGTTGTGGCCGATTTGGCATCGGGAACCTGAGCTATTTCCCGTTCTGGCGAACATCGCCCAGGATTACGCGGAGGACATCGAACTTTTGTTGCGAGATCGCGATTTCGCGGCATGGCACGCACGCTGGGATTCGGGCCTTCACGCACCAGCTATCATTGGCGAGCTGGATAGCTCATTGCATGCAACGATAAACCACCTGATCCAAAAAGGCGAAGCGACGGCGGGTGATTTGCTGGGCTTAGAAAATGGCATCGGCGTAACTGCATGGAGCAACCGCTTGGCAACGCTCTACCAGCAACGTCTAGTCCGTCGACGCAAAGACGGACGCAGACTGATTTACGCTGCTTCATGGCAGACCGCACACGGCGGACGAGAGTGACACAATGGGAGAGAATTTTCTCAAGCGCAAAAATGACCGTTTCATTCGGCAGCGCGACCAAAGATTCAACGAGTATTTGGCTCCCGATCTTTTTTCGCTGTGCCCCACGGAATCAGAAATTACGCTGCTTGCATCGGTGCACGAAGGGGCTTGTGTCGCGGACGAGCTTTGGGCACCGACAATTGATCTTGCTGATCCCATCGAGCTTTATTGCGGAGACCGTCTTGTCGCGCGTATCGATGGCACTGAAGCAGATCTGCTCCGGCAAGAATTCGGCAATCGCGGAGTGCCCGTAATCGCCAAAATCGTAGAATTAGATGAAGGGATCGCGCACCTCAAAATCATCGAGGGGAAGGTCAAGTAAATGCGTCTTCGCGTCAAAAATGATGATAGTCGTCTTGATGGTCATACTGTTGGATTGGGCTGCACAAGGTGCCCATTACTCACAGATTGCGGCGGCTACACCAGCAGAAAGGCCGCTTGGTCATGCATGGATGAGTGCGTCAACTGCGATCCGAGCAAATGCGACCTCGTCTGTCTAAAAAAACCGAAAAAGTTCGTTCGCGATGTTGTGGAAGTCGGCGGGTTTGGATTCAATGACATCCCCGTGCTAACGACTCCGGCTCGCGCATTCGAACCTCCCAAATATATCCCTGTCATTCAACATGGCTCGTCGCGGAATGAAACTGCGACACTGTCCGGTTGGGCAGCCGTGCCCCTGCGGGAACTTTTTCGGGGCAAGGGCGCCAATTATCATCCCATTGTCCGAACCGCGTCCGAGCTCAGGAATCATCTGCGCCTAGATCCCGGCACGCGCATGATTCTTCTCGGCACAGGCAAAGACAAACCCATTGAAGACTATTGGCGATGGCGACAGGTTCACAGCTTGCCGCAACTCCTCGCCAACCTTGGTTTTGAATGCGGAATTGTGCCGAACTACTCATTTTTCTTGCGGGAACCGCGGCCACATCATTTCTTCAATCGCAAGAGGTCGCTCATTTGTACGCGAGAATGGAGTGCCGCTGGCCTTCCGTCGATCCCCTATTTGCAGGCAATCACGCAAGCCGACTGGATCTTTTGGGAGCGGTTCTTGAAAGCGCATCCAGAGGTTCATGTCGTGGCCAAAGAGTTTCAAACGGGGTATGCAAATCCGACCCAGGGTGAGAATGCTTTGGATACTCTCAGTCAGCTTCAAGATGTCATTGGAAGGCGACTCCACGTAATAGGTATCGGTGCAGGCAAATATCGTCACGTCCTGCAAAAGCGTTTCGACCATTGGACCATTCTCGATTCGGTGCCTTTCATGAAGGCCGTCAACTGGCAACTGGCAGGGACAGCGCGAACCAGAGTCCAATGGCATTCCGCACCTGGCGAACCAGTCGAGGATCTGCTGGAAACGAACGTCGCCAAGTACACGCGTTGGATCATCGAGTCTGGGACGCATTGAAACCAAGATTCAAGACGCGTCAATATTAACGCGCTCGCTTAACTGGTGCGATAGATTCGGCGCGATTCCTATCACCACCTTGGAGCCCTTGCCTCAACCCATGCTTTCACGTTATCTTCCGCCGCCCCTCAAACGACCTCAGTACCCTTCCGCTCCGAACGCGATGAGACTCTGACGATGTCCCTGAACGAAAAAAAATTCACCGCACTCTTGATGAAAATCCGCGACGCGTCCCGCAAGACCGTCGTCCCGTGCATTCATGACCTCTTCAGCTACATCGAACGCGAAGCCCACAACAGCCCCGCTTTTCGGCAATATGAGGACGAGCGTAAGACCAAATGGCGTGATTGGGGTGAAGGTAGAGCACTCGGTAACTGGGATATGCCCCTCGATGAGAACGCAAGAAAGTCTCTTGCATATCATCTCTACCGCGGTGTTGTCGAATGCGGGGATGCGGGAAACGGCATGCTCCATTGGATGTATTATGAGAGCTTCGAACTTAATTTTCTCGAATTTCAGAGAGACTTCTTCGACCTCTTCGTGCAAGCAATGGAGGACGTCTACAATTCGCAAGGGCACGAGGTTACCACTTCGCCGATCGAGAAAGGTGCTGCCATGCCAGATCCTAAGAAAGTATTCATTATTCACGGTCGCAATGTCGCGGCCCGGACTGCGCTGGAGCAGTTCCTCCGCGCTCTCAACCTCCAACCCGTCGACTTCGATCAACTGGCTGCCGATCAAGGGGGCTCGGCATTCATCGGTGATATCGTACGCGCAGGACTGGAGTGCGCGCAGGGAATCGTCGCTCTCTTTACACCAGATGAGTACGCTGGATTGCGTCCGGATCATCGAGGACCTCACGACAAGTCCGAGGAGACCCTTCGGTGGCAGGCTCGCCCGAACGTAATCTTCGAAGCGGGCATGGCGTACGGGATGGCGCCTCAGCGAACGGTGTTGGTTACCCTCGGCACGGACGTCGCGCTCTTCTCGGACGTCGCCGGAGTTCACGTTGTGCGACTTCACAATGCCGTGCAGAGCAGAGCGAAGCTTCGCCAGAAGCTGATCGGCATGAACTGTGACATTGATCAGCGGACCGATGCTTGGACGGATCCTTCGAAGTCAGGCGACTTCGACGCATGCGTCAATGGCCTTCGGGCGGTGAGCCCGCAGGACCCGTTCGCGACAGTCGGGCCAGCAGGCGCAGGCGCTGCGACAAGTCCTGCGCGCCCTCTTTCGGATGCCGGCGCTCTTCTCAAGTTGGAAGCGTGGATTAAGAAGCTTCCAGACGACAGGTACGGCGAAGCCATCTCCGCGGATCAAATCGACAACGAATGCGGTCTCCCAGCAGGAACCGCGGAGCGCCTGATCACTCAAGCGGTCACCAAGGCAGGCGACGAATACCGCATCCGTGGCCCAGTCGACGGAATCGTTGTCGTTGACTACGAATACGAAATCCAAATGGGAAGTTCGGGATCGTCGCGGGCGGATCGTTACCGCGGTGGAAGATCATACTAACGAGGGCTTCCGTCGAAAGTGTGAACCGCGTCAATCTTGACGCGACCTGGTGGCGTGCAACCAGCGTCTCAGAGCGGTCTCAGTGATTTTTCACTAGCTGATGTGGTGGGCTCATCCCGTCAAAAAGGATGTAGGGTTTATCCCCGCCGACTTCGATCACCAGGTACAATTCGCATATTCGTATCGTACGTAGCGTGGTCCGTTTGTTCAACGCTTCGGGCACCTACGGTGCGATTGCCCCCGTTTTCTTAACCAACTCCCAAAGCTGGCGCAGCCCCCCCATTTGTGTGGGCGTCAAAATGACGCGCACCTTTTCGATCTGTTCCGGAGTCATTGTATCCAAAGCAGACTGAATGAGCTCCTTTGCCATTGAGATATTGTCCATACCCCCGAAGTCGTTTTTGACCACCACATTGAACAAAAGCGACACGAGCTTGCGTTCGGCAAGAGCCAACTCCTCGGCCGTCTTGATCGGCGCTTGGGAATTCTGCTCGACAACAACCTTTTTCGTCTCCGCTTCCGGCGTTCGTTTTGCACGCTTCTTGGCGCCCTTCTTCACGGCCTTCTTGTCCAACTCCGCACGCTGAATTAAGAGTTCTCGAACACGATTGTCGAACTCCTCGAGCGCTTTTCGGCCTGCGTCTTCCGATTTCGCCATTGTACCCCTCACCCTCCTCATTCGGTCATGCTACGCCATCTGCTTCCAAACTTCGAGCACACACACGGCATATTCAAAACATCGTCTGCGTCGGCTCGAATTCCGTCCATCCCCGCCCCCGATCCCCCTCGCACCACCGCGTCGGCCACGTCGGGACCTGCCCGTCGAGGAAGTAGCATTCGTCGATGTAATGGAGCGGGATGTACCCGCCGGGCACCGTACGCCGCCCGCGGAGCCGATAATCGAAGCGCCATTGATAATCCATCAATCGACGCAATGTCGGTTGGAGATCAATGGGCCCAGAAACGATCAATCCGCGAATCGGCCAAATTTCCGGGTCGTCGGGGTGCTCGACGTAATCCTTGTACAAGGGCCACATCCCCAAGAAATAGGCCACTTTCATTGGGCCGTATTGCATCGCGAACGGCATCGCCGCATAAAAGGAAACCGGGTACATCGGCGCCATATTCAGCGTTTTGTCGGGTAGCCATGTATATGTACGTGGTAGAGTTTGGGGCATGCTCAAGATGGGCGGGACGACCGGCATCTCTGGCGTCCTGAATACCGTCCACTCGTTTTGATTGAACAACGGTCGCCGCCACGCAACTTCGTTATCAGCATGAGCTTGCTGCATCTCGCCCACGGAAAACCAATGGTATGCGGGACCAGGCACCCATTCGCCGCGTCGAGTCCGAACCTTTTTATGGATGTAGTAATGGATCACGCGCCGTGCCCCTCGCGCCCCATTCACTTCGGCAAACAGCAATAGGTCGGCTTGTACGGAAATTGCGTTTGGTTTCCCTGATACGTGCAGTCCGATTGCGGCGGGAAATACCCCGGCTCGCAGACCACACCGTACGTTTGCGGCGCCTTGAATGTGCAATCGAGGTTCGTCGGAGCACAACCCCAACACGAGCCCGCATCACAATCTTGATATGCGGGACACGTCGGACAAGGAATCCCGGACGAACTCGATGCGCTGGACGAACTGGACGAACTGCTCGATGTGGTGCTTGAGCTCGACGAGCTGCTCGAGCTCGCGCCGCTACTCGACGTGTTGCTCGAGCTCGAAGTCGTCGACGAACTCGATGCGCTGCTCGTACTGCTCGACGAACCCATTCCGGTTCCGGTGGCCATTCCGGTCCCCGTGGCGAAATGAAGCTCGTCGTCGCTGGTCGAACAAGCAAACACCAAGACGAGGTAGGACAAACCAATTCCGAGGAACACTCGTGCGTTTTTCATGGTTCACCTCCAGGCGCTGCCGGAGCGTCACGCTGAACATTCGCGGGCGGCGGCGGCGCTGCATTGGGAGGCGCGGGCGGCGGTGGTGGATTGGCAGATTGAGGCGCTGCTGGCGGTGCAGGTTCGAGGTTTTTCGCGAGCATCGTTTCCAGAATGCCGTCCGCCAATTCGACATGCACGATGCCTTGCGGCAACTCTTTTTTGATTTTCGCCTCGATATCCAACGAGGGAACAAGGACCGCATCTCCCTCTTTAAATTGGATTGTAACCTCGCGCGGCCGTGGCGGAGTATCTGGAGCAAGCCGTTTCGGATCCGCGGACTTCAATGGGTGATTCGGACCCCGAAGCGGCGGGATATTGGCGAGGTATGCGACAATCTGCCCTTCATCGCCGTCGAAATTCGCATTCAATGCGGCGGGACCAACCCCGAATCGAACCTTCGGAAACGCCGATTGCACTTGGCGCGCGACGGAATCGGCATCCGAATACACCGAGGCATCGATGTAATATTTATTGTGCTTGGGCATCATGTTCGGGTACCTCCTATGCGGCTTTTTTGGCTCGACGGCGTTTCGTGGTTTTTTTCTTCGGCGCGGGCGTCTTCTTTTTGCGACGCACTGTCGATTTTCGCTGTGCCGCCTTTTTCGGCGCGGCTTTGCGCCGCACGCGTCGAACACGCGGGGCTGCCGCGGGCCGAGCTGCTGCTGCACGGCGGACCGGCTCTTTCGCCGCAACTGTGCGTTTGCGAGGTTTTGCTTTGGCTGCTTTCGCTTTTGCTGCTGCGAAAAGCGCGGCAATCTCGTCATCAATGCTTTTAATTCTTTTTGCGGCGCCGTTTGGCATCTTCCTCTTCTCCCTTCGCCATTTTGTACAGCTCGCTCAGTCCCACCTGTTGGGCCGGAGTCAAAATCTCGTGCATTTTCGTAAATTGTTCCGGGGTCAAACTCTCCATGATGGGGTTCAATGCCGCCAATAACGGTGAGCTACCTTCGGTGGGCAGCAGATTTTTCTTTACAATCGAATTGACAAGAAATGGGAGCATCGTGCGGCCGGTGGTCACGATTTCATTGAAGCGTTTTTCTTCCCCCTCTTGTTTCGCCTTTGCGAGTGCACGCTCGTGGTTCTTGTCCTTGGAGCGCTCCACCTCTTCGCGCGTTGCGTCGAGCCGTTGTTCCAAGCTGTTGTTTCGTTGATCAAGACGCTCGAGCTCTCGCAATTTCGTCACTTCCCCCGCCGTAACCACTTGTACGAGGGTTCTCATCAAAACCTCATTGTGCGTAAAGACCTGCTGCATGAATCCCACAGTGGCTTGGCCCATGATGGCTCTCGTATCTTCCACGGCGCTCGATTCCACTTGAAAACCATAACGCGCTTTGATCTTCACCTTGCCGTCTTGCTTGACCGCAATTACGAGCTCATAGCTGGGATTTTCATTAAACATCGTGGCGTCATTTCCCGCTCTGTTCCATGCCTGTCGCGCAACTGCACGTGCGGTACGAATATCGAGCGGCCATTCATCGAGCTGCTCCTTCTTCTTCGTGGTGATGTAGCGCAACTTGATGACACCATTGTTGAATTTCTCGACCTGGTTTGTTATCCATTCCGCAATCTCGTTCTGTGCCATGACCTGCCCCCAGGAGTCTCATTTCGCCGTCATGGCAATCATCACCGCCGCTGCACCAACGACCGCGACCAACCCCAGCGTCGGCAATACGGGGAAACCGTCGGAATGGGTGGCTCCTTCAACCGTCGTCGATTTGGTTTGTGCCATTCGCGCGGCAAGCACATACGCCCATTGCCTGATGCCTTCTCGGTACTTGAACGCCGTTTGCATGGCTTCCGGCTGGCGGTCGGCCGTCAACGCATAGTTCCTTTGGAAAAACGCATTGAAGGACTGGACGTAGAGCCCCCATTGATCGCCAAACGGGTGTCCAGCGCTGTCCATTTTCGTGTTCAACCCGTCGATTTCGATACGGGCCGCTTCGAGCTCGGTCTGCAATGGGTCGCCACCAACCGCAATCCTCGGCGCCCCAGCGACATTTGTCCTCGCGGCGGGCTTGGGCATCCGACCATTCGACGCAGCAAGCGCTTCGATGCCATTACGCGGCATCACGATGTTGGAGCGGGTGGCATAGGCATTCGGCGCGGCTTGACGTCGAGGCATTACGTTTTGAACTTGCATTGCTGGTACCATGATGACGGCTCCTTCTTTCTTTGGTTGGTTTGTCCCGCTCCCGATCTCGAGGTCGTTCCCGTAGAAAAATCGCAGAATGTCCTTGTACGTGCGCCCCGTTCGCGCGAGAGCATCGGCGCCGTTTTGGCTCATGCACCCGCGGTTGTCCGAGCGGCCCGTGTGCGAGAGTTTCGTCGGCAAAACCGATTTCCCCGTCCGCCCCATGTTGTACGTGACCCATTTTTCGGTATTCGTTGGGTCATTTCCAGGTCGTCCGTTCGACCAGATCGCGCCCGCTACGTAGTTTGCGATGATGAGCCGACCTTCGTATCGACCGACCTCGCCCCGAGTCGCTTCGACCGCAGCAATGCATTGTGGAAATGCTCCGCGCGAGTAGACTTGGAATTTTTGCGAATTGGGGACCGGCGAGCTTCGGCCAATCGATCGGTCATCACGCATTGCCCGCAACACGTACGTGCGCGACGCGACCGCCTGCGCTTTCAGCGCTTCGAGATGCGCGTGCCCATTTTCGCCCGTAACCACGCGCGGCAAGTAGTCTTCCTCGAATCGCATCCACCCATCGACGGTGAGAATGCGGTCGATGCGTTCATCGAAGCTCGACGAAGCTTGCTCGGGTGCTCGAGGTGCTGGCGCCGATGGTTGTACAATGCTCACCCGTTGAACGGGATTCGCGCGTTGCGCGGGACGTTTTTCATCGAAATCGATTCGTCGGTAATCGCGATATTTGATGGCGCCTTCGAGTTCGTGCTCGCTGATGTTCCGGGTTCGTCGCGTCCACACATTGTTTTCATTGCCCCCGACCGTCACAATGTCGCCATTACTTGCCGGCGGTACGTCGATGCGCGAGACGTGCCCCAGCTTGGAACCGGGTTGTCCACGGCTCCACCCGAGCAAATCGCCACGCTGGAGCTG
>DAOMZH010000181.1:0-14415 GCA_035437985.1 Polyangium sp. (in: bacteria)
AACGACTTCGCCGCAAAAAATATACGAACCCGAGCGCGACGGCCAAGAATGCGATTTGACCCACTTCGACCCCCATGCCAAAACCGAGCAATGCCCAACCCACATGTTCCGCGGGCATGCCTAATTCCGTCATTCCACCAGCAAATCCAAGCCCGTGAACAAGGCCGAAGACGAGCGCGAGAAGCGCGACGGAATGGTCCGATGGTGGTGGGCGGTCTTTGCGTTGCACATCGAGCGCCAAAAGCAAGAGGCTCATGGCAATGCATGCTTCAGTCGCTTCTTTCGAGACGTGAATCCAGCCAAGCGCCGCCGCACTGAAAGACAAACCGTGCGACAAAGTGAATGCCGTTTCGGCAATGAGAACGGGTTTGACCTTTCGCAACGACAAGACGAGCAACAAAAGAAACAACAAATGATCGGCACCGGAAAAAATGTGGCGTGCTCCGAGCGGTACGTACTCGCCAAACGTCATGCGCGCCGACGAACGAGCAGGTATACGGAGCGTCCCCTCCGCAGGCGTGAGCATATGCGAAGACGTCAGGCCATCGGATTGCGTCACCCACACGACAGCTTCACTGATTGTCTCGCCCAACCCATTCACGCCAAACGTCCGTCCGGCGAGCGGCCCGTCGCAATGCATGACGTACGTCGAACCATCGCGGACGAGTACATTCGACGATTGATTCGGGGCGGCTGATTCATTCCCCAAGGGCTTTCTTATTTCACAACCCGCGGGAAAATTTGGTGCAGCTTCCGTTTCGACCGACGTCCGAAAACGCACAATGGCTCGTCCAGGTGCGTGTTCGACGACTTCCACATACGCGGTGCGCATCCCGTGCGCTTCGGTGCGCGCTGGACAAACCAATCCGAAAACGACGAGGAGCAACGCGAGAAAGGGTCTCATCCGTCTTCCCTGGACATTTCACCTCGAGGCGCGGTGCGTCGTGTCGGGGCGAGGTTGCGAACGCGGTCGTTGCCGAGGTAAACGTCGTAATCGCGAAAGAGCCGCTCCACATAACGATGGACCGCTTCTTCCCGCCGTCGCTGCTGGCATTCCACCACGAGTTTGCCGCGGACGTCCTCCAGCTTCGCTGGTTTCTCCTGGGCGAATTCCAAAACCCGCACCAAGTGCAGGCCATATTTCGACGCAATGGGCTCGCTCCACGTGCGCACGGGCAATTGCGAAATGGCCTTGGCGAATTCGGGACCAAAAGAATGCGCGACATCCTCGACCGTCGCGGTGACTCGGCGATTGGTGGCAAATGATTCCCCAAGTGGCGGAATATCGCGGTCATGTGTCGGATCAGTGGAAAACGCGACGACCTGATCGCGCAGTCCAAGCAGCGTATCTCGCGACGAACCCACGACATGCACGAATTCGACAGATGCAGGCAGTTTCCATTGCTCCTGGGTCTTGGAAAAACACTCGGCCAAGGCGCCATCGGTCAAAGGTTCGGAGGCTCCATCGATGTCCTCGGCCAAGACGAGCAATTTCTGGACGAGCCTTTGGCGCACGATGATATCGCCTTCGGCAATTCGCAATCGTAATGCCTCGCGATACAAGAGTTCGTCTTCGATGGCTTGGGCCTCGACGCGCCGTTTTTCTTCATCAGATAAATTCGTTTTGCCTAGCTTTTGAGCTTCCTCGGCGTGCAACGCAGCGAGCACGTAAGGGTCGACGCGAACCTGGCGTGAATTCGCCGGTTTTGGAGCAAGTGCAAACAGAATGGCCCCGATCAAGAAAAAATGGGTCAGGCGATGCTGAACGAAAGTGCGCAGAAATGTCGTTGTACGCAAGTTTCGGGGACTTGCCGATGCCGCGGCTACGGGATCTCGAGCGTCGGACATTGAGCCAGGCGTACTCCAACCTTGCCGTGCGGGTCAAGCACTTCGACGGCTGGTCGTGGCCGCATCCGCAGTGTGTAGACGACTTTGTCGTAATCGTCAATCCAATTCCACCCGCACGACGGCGATCTCGGAATCGAACCAGCCCATTCCTTTGGGCCGGGAAAAACTCACGTACATGATGCGCCCGTTTTCTTCGGAAAACTCGGGATGCACGGCCATGTCGTAAATCCAGCCCTCGCTCGTTTTGCGATCTCCCGTGAAGAGTTTCGCCGGATCCGAATAGGGTCCCCAAATTTCGGGTGCCGTACGAATGGCCGCGTCGTTCGTCCCTGGATCCGAATAAATCATTACCCAGCGTCCGACATGCTCGTTGAAGTGCAAGGTCATGATGTCCGAGCCATCGAAAAGCTCTTCGGCGTCGTCGGACGTCGCCACGAACTCATCCCCATCCCAGTATTTCCAAGCGGAATGGTCTTGCACCTCATCGACAGATACGCGGCCCAACGTGCACGGCTTGACAAACCCATCTCCTTGACATGAAAACGCATACAGTTTGTCGTCGCGAATGACCGGCGCAATTCCGTAGTTGGGTTCGCCCTCGCGAAAAAGCAACGTCGGATGCGGTGTTCCTTCGGCGACGATGGGCCTTTCTGGAGCAGCGGCGAAATCGTTCCACATGGCAAACCCATAACCTACGCCATGAAAATTGAAGGCCCCAGGTTCGGCGTAAATCAATCCATAAGGAATGATGGCCCGTTTGTTTTTCTCGTCGAACACCGGTTGTCCAGGCCACGCGCCAAACCGCGCATTACATGGTTTTTCTTGGCAATCGTCACCGCGATGGGCGGTGTTGAATGATTCTTCGTCTTCGGTAGGGGGCACCAGGTACACAGGGGCGCCCGCTCCATCGAGCGGCTCCGCAAATCCGTCGAGGCCGTCGGCAGCATTGAAATCCGATGTGCTTGAAAACGAATTGTGATGCCAATTCGTGCCCGCTTCGTCGGGCATGGCGAGTACCGTGTCCCCAAAAGCCCAAACCGATTGGCCAAAAACCACACCGCTTTGACCTCCGTCTCGACCCGTGATCGCCGCATTTTGCGACAGAACGAAGACTTCGCTCGAGCCATGCACCTTGACTTCAGCCGGATCGGTGCAGCCTGTGCTGGCGAAAGCGACGACGAATACTGCCGGATACCAATGTGAAATCGCTGATTTGCGTAGGGATGTTTCGAACATGGACTCCTCCTCATCTAGAATTGGCCCCATCCAAGTCCATTTGCATCATCGAGCAAAAGTCATTCCGGAATTGGCTGGTCGCTGCAGCTACCAGGGTGAATGCGAATGCGAATTCACGCAAATACAAAAATCGCGACCAGAGTCGATTTTTACCGTCGAAATATTGTTCTGTGCTCAAAGGTTTTCCCTATTCGACGCTTGCACGAAATGATAAAAAACATGATGCAAGCATTTTCCAGCGATGGCTTGTCGTCGTTCGAGATTGGCTTGCCTGGAGACGTCCGCCATGAAGAAGTTCCAAATGAAATGGTTAGCTTTGTCTGCCGTCAGCGCTCTCGCAATTGCGGGATGTGTTGCGCAAGACGGCAGCGAAGGTATCGAAAACGACGTCGGGGGGGCGGATGTGGCAATGGATCCGGTTGCCGGTGAAGTGTCCGTCAAATTGACTGTCGACAAGGCCATCGTGGGCCCCACGGAACGCGTCATGGTAAAAATGACGCTCACCAACGATTCCGATCACGCGGTACGGATTTTGTCGTGGTATGCGCCTGCCAGTGAGCTCGAAGAGAATCTCTTTGCAGTGACGCGCGGGGTTGAAGGCGCCGAATTCATCGGTCCTCATTACAAGCGTCCTACTCCGGTTTCGGATGACTTCGTCATTCTCGGCGCCGGCAAGAGCGTCACGCGCGACGTCGATATCAGCGAATTGTACGACTTCTCGAAGAGCTCCGACTACAAGGTCAAATACGACTTCAGCTTCATGCGTGAAGGTGCCAAAGAGACAGTGACCTTGAGCTCGAACGAAATCAGCGTTTGGGTCGAGGGCCGTACGTACAGCAGGCGCGACCAGATTGCGGCGGACAGCTCCGTTGTCGCGGGCGCGGTAACCTTCTCGAAATGCAGCGCGGATCAATCCACATCCGTCACGGCCGGCCTCAATGCTGCCAGCACGATGGCCAATGGCGCCGTTTCGTACCTCAACGGTTCGGCATCCGGAACGCCTCGCTACACGACGTGGTTTGGCGCGTTTTCCTCCAGTGGTTGGAGTACGGCAAAGGCGCACTACGGTAAGATCAAAGACGCAATCGATACCAAACCGCTCACCTTCGATTGCAGCTGCAAAAAGAAGTACTACGCGTACGTTTATCCAAACCAACCGTACAAGATCTACTTGTGCTCGGTCTTCTGGACCGCGCCGACGTCGGGAACCGATTCCAAGGGCGGCACGATCGTTCACGAACTGAGCCATTTCGACGTCACCGCGGGCACGGACGATTGGGTCTACGGGCAATCCGGCGCCAAGTCTTTAGCCATTTCCGAGCCTGCCAAGGCGCTCGACAACGCCGATAGCCACGAATACTTCGCCGAGAATACGCCACTCCTCCAATAACTTCGTGACCTGATCCCGCGAGGCCGTACCCCAGGTTTGGCCTCGCGGCGCTCGTCAATGGCGAAGCAACGCCAACAATACGTCACAATCGGGTATTTCTTCGGTCGCCACCATTCGATTCCGCTGGCCAGCGATGTTGAACGTCAACCAGCGGGCCGACAAGGTCGCGGATTCGATCGCGCTTCGCGGAATCACTTCGCCCTGGACAATCAGCGCCAAGGAACTCAACACGAGGCGTCCAAAACGCACATCTTCATTTTGCGCCAAACCCAATTCGGCTGCAGCCCGGCGTTTGTCGAACGTACGATTGCGAATGCTTTCTCCCAACTCTTCCGCCTTGGCGTGCGGCGAAGGCAATTCGAATCGCTGCTCGTGAACATCGTCGATCCATAGAATCGCACCCCGAGGAGGCATTTCGGGTGGAGTTTGCCATAACACGCCACCTATGGACGTCACGTCGTCGAAGCGGATGTCTCGAATTCGTTGCGCCTCGTGAATCCGCAGCCCGAATTCATGTTGCACGACCCTCTGTCGTCGCGCCCGGGCATAATGAGAAAAAGCGTCCCACGAAAGCCAAAAAAAGATTGCCGCAATGACGCCGGTGACGACGAACGCGCCCCAATGTATCTCCCCAAAACGGGGCCACATACCGAGCCAAACGCAATCGATGGCCACCAGCAAGCAAAATAATCCGAGCGCAATACGCACGCCCTGCTGCACGCCTGCGATGCGATGCTCGGATACGACCTCGCCGAGCGGATCTGCTTGTCGGTAGGGGGAACTCAGAACGTACCTCGGAGCCGCAAGCCGGTTGGGGTGATTTCGAATTGCATGGCTAGGCCAGCAGGCAATGGTTGTTTCTCTTTGCTTTTGGACGGCGACGTAGCCACGAGCGTCACACCCCCGAGCGCCAAAATCCCTCCAACGATCATGACCGCCGTCGAACCATTGCCGAGTTTTACCGCGTCCTTACGCAGAACGAGTCCTGCCGCTTTGCAAAAGTTATTCGGGTCGCATAGACCGTCGTTGGCTTCATTGTTTTTCCCAATCGCCAATCCACCGAGCACTCCTCCAACGCCGAGCGCCACGACGCCGGTCCCCATGACCGCAAAACCGAGCGGTTTTTGCCAAGGTCTTTCTGCGGCGAGATTTTGGATCACCACCAATCGAGCCGCCTCTTTCCGTTGCAAATTCGCTGCGGGGCTCTCGTCTTCCGCCGGTTTTTCCACCGTTATCGTGACATTCTCGCCGTTTTTCTCGACGAGCACTTGTTTCGACCACGTCTTGTACCCCGGAGCCGTCACGACGATTTCATGAGTCCCCGTGTCGACGGGTACGGACGTTCCCCATTGCGCTTCCCCAACCCCAATGCCCCGCCGGGTTACGGTCAGTTTTGGAACTTTTGCGACGTCGGGTGGAACCACAATCTTTAATCGCGACAGTTGACTTACCAAGGACAAAACCTTCGCCGCCGCGCGGGCTGCACGTTCTTTTTGCCCCGCCCGTTCCGCCATTGACTGCGCCACTTCATATTGCGACCACGCGCTCGCCAATTGCCCGATCTGCTCTTTGCATTCCGCAAGCGTCAATCGCGCTCCAATACCTTCAGGAACGAGTCGGACAGCTTCTTCCAATTTCGGACAAGCCGCGGCGTAATCCTTTCCATCCATCAATGTCACGGCATCGTTGTACAGCGTTTGCGCCGCAGCGATTTTTTCCGGATCGGACGAGGCCTGCGCTCCAGCAACTCCGGCCATACATAAAGTTGCTCCAAAGAGGCCCGCGCGTAGCACGTTGAGGAGTTGCGAGTTCATTGTCATGGCGTGCCGTTTTTCCTTGGTGTTCAAATGATCGTCTGTCTCTCTCGAGATCCGGGGCAACTGCATCTTGTTTTTCTCCAGCACAGCCGAGAGTCTTCTCGGCGTCAAGCCTTCTTGGTGCGTTTTGCAGGGCCTCCAAGGTTCATCCGTTTTTTGCATTTCCCAGGGCGCTCCAAAGGCGTATAATCCCGCCCCATGGCGGCAAGTTTGGCTCCCGGTGATCTCGTCCTCGGCAAATATCGTGTGGAACGGGTCATTGGACAAGGCGGCATGGGCATGGTTCTGGCGGTTCGTCACACCACCTTGAACGAACTTTTCGCGATGAAAATCATGCTCAACATCGAGGGCGTCACGGGCAAACAGGCCTTTGATCGTTTTATTCGCGAAGCTCGCATCTGCGCCAGCCTCAAAGGCGAGCACGTTGTAAAGGTTCAGGATGTTGGGGAACTCGCAGATGGCCGCCCGTACATAGTAATGGAGTATTTGGAGGGGCAAGATTTGAGCAGCATATTGGAAAAGAAGGGCCCTCTGTCCGTTCCTAATGCCGCGGCGGTCATTCTCCAAGCGTGTGATGCTCTTTCCGAAGCCCATCGTCTCGGAATCATCCATCGCGACATCAAACCCCCGAATATGTTTTTGATTCGTTCGCCAAACGGCAAAATTCGCCTCAAATTGCTCGATTTTGGTATTTCCAAACGTGTTGGTGCGGAAACGAAAGCCCTCACCAATACCGGCGCAATGATGGGTTCGCCCCTGTACATGTCCCCGGAACAACTCACCGACGCTCGTGCCGTTGGTCCGCGAACGGATATATGGGCCATGGGCGTCGTTTTATACGAATTGCTCACCGGCAAGGTTCCGTTCGATGGTGAAATGATTTTTCAAGTCATTCAAGAGATTCTCAATAAAACTCCAGCCCTGCCGACGGAGCATCGTCCGAGTTTGCCCTGGGAAGTCGATAAAATCATCGAACGGGCGCTGCGCAAAGATCCCGCACAACGCTACGAAACAATTGAAGAATTTGCCCGCGACGTGCGCCAAATGCTCAACGCCAATAGCGTCATTTCGAGCAGCGTCAATTTGCTCAACCCTTCGGAACCCGAGGTCAACCTCGAAATTGAACCAACTCCCTTTGATCCCGCCAGTCTTGGTCCAACGCTCGAAGCGAGTTCCGAGGATTTGGTCGGCAAAAGCATCGAGGTCCGCGTCTCGGAGCCCACACCAGAAGCGCAAGCTGCCGTTACAGCGGAACGCACGAAAACCACCGCACCGGGCAATCGGGCGGCTCTGACGCACTCCGACTTGACGAAAACTTTGGCCACATCTGGGCCAGCCAAAACGTTGTCTCCAATGACGTTGGCCATTGGTGCCGTGTTGCTTTTGGCCTTGGGCGGGGTCAGCGTGTATCTCATTCAAAATGGTTTGCGTTCGACAAACGCCGATTCTCCCACGGAATCACGAGCCTCGAATCCGATTTCCGCGGCATCGAATGCAGCGCCCGCTCTTCCCGCGACCACCGCCCCAGCACCCGTGATCACGGCGGCCCCAGAGCCGACGAATGCGCCTGCGGCTGCCTCGGCTACTGCGCCCACCATCGAGCCTACAGCCGCCAAGAATAAGACCAAAACCCTTCCGGGTCAAACGCTCAAGACCGGCGCTTCGGCCGCCCCAACTGCGACGACATCGACCCGAAAACACGAAGGCTTGCTTTAAGAGCGTGTTGACCAGGCGTCGCGAGCGAATCTTGGCTAGGGAGGCCGGCGGAAGCGTACTTTAGTGCGCTGAGCAAGGCCGACCGACGCCAAGATTTGCACAGCTGCCTGGTCAACACGCTCTAAGCAAAAAGCTCGCGCACCAGCGTATCGAGCGCGCCATCGCCTCGCACGAATGCGCGTCGCAATCGTTCGACCGGACCAACATCCGGAGACAAACCACACTTGACCAATGCTTCTCGGACCAATTTCTTTTCCGTGCCGGAAAACCGCCCATCAATGATGGCGGCTGCAGATAACACCCGCAGCGCCATCCGCTGTTCGTGAACGGTCAGGTGTCCAAGTTTGTCCAGAAATACCGACGAGTCATCGATTCCCTCCGGCAAAGGATCCTCGATACGCCGCATGACCTCGACCAACACGGCTTGCAAATTCGGATGCAAATCTTCCGTGCGCACGATCGAGCTTGCGACCGCCCGCACGAGCGTGACCCGTGCCTCCGCAGAAAGAGCGACCTTTTGATCGAAAATGGCCGAGATGAGTTCATGGGCGGCCGATGGGCCCATGACTCGAATTCGTGCTTCCCGTAAAACGATAAAACAGACGATTCCATTCCACGCCGCTGTGCCCGGAATGGCCAAAAATGGCAATAGCCAAGTTCTCACGAGCGCCCGGCCCGCAATCCGCCGGACCAGGAGCTTGATGGCAAAGTTCGTGATGCTGACTTTGACTTTGTAAAGCAGGGAAGCAAAAAGCAGTTTGATTTTGGATGCTTCGCGATGTGGATTGACTCCGAACGTGCTCTCCGTGGGATTGGGCAATTCGAGGGCAGCGCGGGCAAGCGCGGCGGCTACCGCGGCTTGTTCCTCGGAGGCATTGTGACCAAAAGGATCGTAACCGGCGGCACGGGCCATTCGATGCACCGCGCGCAATGAGTCCCAATAGAGAAAAAGAATTTCGAGGATGGCCGCAAGCACGGTAAAACCAATGACGATGCCCCAATACTGCAGCGCCGTGTCGACATTGGCGTGCGTCGAGCCAAAGGATTTCTCGGCGTACGCCTCGGCCGCGGCAGCGATTGCGGCGCTCGCAGCGCCTGCGAGACAAGCGCGAAACACAGCGCCTCGAACAATGCCCGCCAGAGCCTTTCGTTCATCGGCATTGATGACGTAAACAGCATCTTGGGCATTGACGTTGGGCAGCGACGCCGACATGCGGCGGAAATACAAAACGCCCAGGCGTTCGAGCAAAGGCCGAGGAGGGTTTGTCTTGGCCGGATTCGGGGCAATGTCGGTGGTGGTCATTGAAAGTGCAATCGCCTCGAGATTGTATTTTATTCACGGCCCCGCGTCCGCATCGTCCCAACATACCGTCGTCGAACTCTTCGGCGTATTCATTTGCCCCGGAAACAATTCTACCACCGCACACGCATATCCCGAGCGACAATCATTCACACTCGCGCACGTTTTCATACAAATCCCCGAAACTCGCGAAAACGGCACCGGAGAACATACCGATCCCGAAGGACACTCAGCATCCGCCGTACATAAAAACGAACAATACCCGTCCGGCGCCCCCGGATGACACGTGTATTCGTTGCTCCCGCACTCACTACCATTCAACGTACATGCCCGCCCAACCACGAGCAGCGTACTCGCATCGACCACCTCCGACGCATCGTTTCCCGCGTCCACCACCGTCCCCGGATCCTGTGGCGGGTCTTGCGTCACCGAACCCGCGCAAGCCGAAAGCAGCCCAAATACCCACACGTGGCGATAACTCATCCGCCCATTCTACAACGATACATCTCGGAAGCCAGCTTTTCCACACGCCCCTCCCGCTCCAGTTTGACCAAGTGCGCTTCGAGGCTCAGCGCCGCAATCGGCCACAACATCGGGGGCGTATCCGCATAGGCCATCGGCACGAGGTCGCCAATGGTCGAACCCGTCTCTCGAGTCGTCGCCACGGCAGCCAACACTTTTTCTTCCCGCGCCAAGCGATGCTTGATGTAATACCGAAATAGGTTTGTCGGGGTATCAATCGGTTCGCCATGTGCCGGTAGCGCCACGTGCGCCGATAAACTCGCCAAGCGATCCAACTGCTGCAAATATATTTGCATGTCCCCGTCGCGAGGCTCGATCAAAATCGTTCCTTCACTGGCCACCATATCTCCAACAATGACCGTCTCTGCATCATCGTCGTACAAACAAAGATGCCCCGGCGCGTGTCCCGGCGTATGAAGCACGCGCCAACGCATGGGAATGGGTCCTCCCAAATCGAAAACGTGCGTCTCGTCGATGATCTGCGTAATGGTCAGTCCCGGCAAACGTTTGGCCGTCTCGACATGGGCAAACAAAGGCAAGTTCAAGTTCGTGGAGAAAAACTCCGCACCACTCACGTGATCCACATGATGGTGCGTCAGGAAAATCCCCACGAGCTTGCGACCCGACGACGATATGCCGCGCGCCCATTCCAACCACGCGCGGCGTTCGTCATCATGCGGCGTCGCCGGCTCGACCAAAAGCACCTCACGATCCCCCAACGCATAACTATTCGTATGCGTTGCTGGAGGCAACGTCGGTGTTCGCGCCGGAAAAAGCTCGACGCCGCGGGTTACCTGACGCGGACGAATCACGACCGTTCAACAACGACAGCGAGCGCTTCGCCACCACCAATGCACAACGTCGCGAGGCCCCGTTTGTCCCCACGATCCTTCATCGCGTGCACCATCGTCGTCAAAAGTCGCGCTCCCGTCGCCCCAATCGGATGACCCAACGCCACCGCTCCACCACGCACGTTCACCTTCGCCGGATCCAGCTCGCAGAGCTTGTTCACTGCCATCGTGACCACGGCAAACGCTTCATTGATTTCCCAAATATCGATTTGCTCTTTGTTCAGTCCCAGCTTCCCGAGCGTATTGTTGATCGCGTACGCTGGTGCCGTCGTGAACCAATCCGGCTCTTGCGCGGCGCCGCCATAACCAACAATGCGTCCAAGCGGCTCGAGCCCCAATTCTTTTACGGCTTTTTCGCTCGCCAAAACCAGCGCTGACGCTCCGTCGTTGATCGACGACGCATTGGCCGCCGTGATCGTTCCATCTTTTTGGAATGCCGGCTTCAGCGTCCCAATCTTGTCGGGTTTGCCCGCGGGCGGACCTTCGTCGAGTTTGACCACGACCGGATCGCCCTTCTTTTGCGGCACGGAAACAGCCACGATTTCCGCATCGAATTGGTTTTCCTTTTGAGCTGCAACGGCTCGCCGGAAACTCTCTTTCGCGAATTCGTCCTGAGCCTCGCGCGTGAACTCGAACTTGCGCGCGCAAAGCTCACCCGCATTACCCATGTGGAAATTACCGTAGGGATCCCACAAACCATCGTGAATCATTCCATCGACGATTTGCCCATTGCCCATGCGATAACCATTCCGCGCTTGCGGCAAATAATACGGAACGTTCGACATCGACTCCATTCCGCCCGCCACCACGATTTCCGCGTCGCCGAGCGCAATGCTCTTGGCCCCGAGAATCACGGCCTGCATGCCCGAGCCGCACACTTTGCCAATTGTCGTGGCCGGAACGCTCTTCGGGATGTTGGCATAAATCGCTGCTTGACGAGCTGGCGCTTGACCAATCCCCGCGCTCAGCACATTGCCCATGAACACCTCGCCCACACGATCAGCCGGGACTTTTCCTCGAGAAAGAGCCGCTTCGATAGCTGCCGCGCCCAAACGCGGAGCCGGCAATGTCGAAAGCCCACCAAGAAATGCGCCGATGGGAGTACGCGCAGCACTAACGATGTAAACAGGCACGGGCAAGGTCATCGCAACTTCTCCAGCAGAGCACGCCGCTCGGGCGCGCGTTTTCATGTATGTAGCGGGATGCCGCTTACCGCGGCGCGGACATCTTGGCAAGGGGCAGGGAACCCCAACGCAAAATCAACGGACTTTCGTTGTGGGTTCGGGGGCTCTTTGTCAAGGGGCAAACGCCACGTCGAACGGATCGCGCCAGGCGTTCGTACGTTCGCCGCCGTTTGTCTTGGCTCGATCTCGCTCGCGCGACCTTACGGCGTTACTTTTTCGCCTTCGTAGGCCAATGCATCATCCGCAGCTTTCTCAAAGCTTTCCGCCAATGTTTTAAGTTTGTCCCGCTGCGTAGTATCCGCAATGCCCACCGGAATGCTCAACGTATTGACCGGAGGCATCGAGTTCTCCACCAATTCCTTCACCAAATCGTGGCGGGCCGTGAGCGCCTGATTCGGATAATTGAACAATTCGAGTGGATTCATCTGGCCCTGGTTGTCCGGGCTATGGCACGTTTGGCATTGATGCGCCCGCATTTCTTCTTCGAGCGCCCGATACGCGTCGTCCAATTTGCTCACGTGCGGATTGTTTGGCGAAAAGAGAAAACTATAAAGCGTCACGTAAGGCTCGATTTCGCCACCTGGGTCCGTCCATTGCCAGTTTCCATCCCATGTATGATCCACCGAGGGTCGCGCCGCATCTTGTTCTTCCGAACGTAACGCGCCCAGGATCTTGCCGTTTTTAATGAAAAACAGGAGCTCCGTCGCCTTCTGATACGACGTCCATTTCCCTTGCGCATGCCAAAATGGATAAGGATAATCGCCGATATCGAGCTCGTTACGGAATTGCTGCCCGATACGCAAAATCGTCAGATCGCCATCTTTTACGACATTGTATTCGCCAGTGAACATGAACGTCGACAAATACACACGGCGGAATACGAGCGGATTGAAATCCGTCTTTTGGCTCTGGGAATAATCGTACCCAGTACCCGCTTTTTGCCCACCCCAAAAAAACGGCTCGCTCATCGCGTCACGTAACGTTTCGAGTTTCGTCAAATTGTCCGCACACGCCGTACGCGCCGTAGTGTCGGCATTTCCCGACATGGGACAAGCTGCAATCAGTTCCTTGGCCAACGAATCTGCAAATGATTCGTCTGACACCGATACTGGATCGCTCGAACACCCCGCAACCGAGAGAGTCGAGACGAGCAAAAGCGCAAAGCTAGAAATCGAGGCATGAGTTTTCGTGTTCATGGTGCGTGGAATATGCCGCAGCCCGATTGGTTTTGACAGATCAAAATCACCTGCAAAATGTATTTCATGACCACGTCATGCAGGGATGGTCATGAGGACCCTTCGACACAATGTTTTTCATTTCGCACGCAGTGGAGTACGTTTGACACATGAGGATGCCAGCCTCTCTTCGAGATGCCCGTTTCGAACAAACCGATCCGCGACGTCGCCTCGAACATCACGATCCGGAAAACTTCGATCGCCTCGCCTTCGCGATGCGTGCCCTCGATGTGCTGCGCCCCAAACGCCTGCGCGTTGCGCTTTATCGCACCCACGCTTCAATGCAAGTGGAAGTCGTCAAGGATGTTGCAAGGGAAGGATATCGGGTCGCGAGCGTAGGCATTCCCGATCACGCGAGCGCTGCGCATATCGCCTATGCGCTCGCGGAAATCGCCGGCGTCACGTCCGTTCCATACGCCGTGCAAATGATGCTGGCCGTCGATCGCCGCCGTAGTGCGTGAACGATTGTCGCGACAATCCGTTTGTCGCGGCATACGCTACGCTCAAGCTGCCTTGTCGTGGCTGTCTTTCAACGCCTCGGCAAGCATCCGTCGACCCCGATGCAGTCGGCTCATCACCGTCCCCACCGGAACGTCGAGTTTGTCCGCGGCGTCCTTGTACGAAATCTCTTCTACGTCGACCATCACCACCACGTCGCGATACACGCCGGGAATAGCATCGAGGGCCTTACGCGTAGAAGGCGACAGACTCGTCACTTCCGAAACAGCAGGCGCTGCGGTCCATGCATTCGGATCCGAGCCAAGAATATCGAGCGCTTTGCGTTCACGCCGATTACGTCGGCATTTCGTGATGAACACGCTGAACAAAATCTGATGCACCCACGCCTTGAGGTTTGTCCCAGGACGATATTGCGACTCGAAACGAAGCGCACGCTCCACCGTGTCTTGCACGAGGTCCTGCGCCATGACCGTCGAACGCGACATCCGAAATGCCCGATTGTAAAGCTCGGGAGCCATAACCACGAGGGCTTTGCGCAGTTCGTTGACCGTCGAAACATGAAACGGGTTGGGGGCGAAGGACTGATTGGACAGGGTTGAAGCGGCGAGCATGGGACCGACCTCCTACGCCCGACCGAATGAGCAAGCCCAGTGCCAACACCCCGATTTTGCGAAATCCCTCGAAGAAAAGGGCGGTGTGTCTCCTGGGCCAAGACCGATCGTGTCAAATCAGCAACCAGGCGTGTCTGAAGGACGTTTCTTCATACCTGAAGGACCTGCTCTCGGTTTGATCCCCGGGGGTTTGGGGGCAGAGCCGTCGGGTCAGTCTCTTTGGCGTAGCCAAAGAGATTGTGAGAC
>DAOMZH010000182.1:0-14284 GCA_035437985.1 Polyangium sp. (in: bacteria)
TCGTGCGCATGGCTGCTTGACTCCCGCCCCAATCGCGGAACGCTTTTCGCGATGTACTCCATTCTGTTTCGAAACCTCCTCTTGCCCCTCTACGAATCCGGTTTGCAAAAACGCCAAACCCTCCGCACGTTGGGCGAGCTCGAGCAATCGCAATGGCGCGCTCCCGACAAACTAGCCGAATCATCTTTTCTCCAATTGCTCGACGCATTTCAATTCGCTGAACGCTACGTCCCGTTTTACCGCAAACGATTTGCCGAATACGGCGTCCGTACGAGCCAAATCAAAGCTCCCGAAGATCTCACCGCCTTTCCCATCGTGACCAAAGACGACGTGCGTCGTCACCGGCCCGAATTCATCGCCGAAAACGTTCAAGGCCCCCTCTATCGCAGCGCCACCGGTGGCTCCACCGGCTCCGCCATGACGTTTTTCCTGGACCATCCCACCTACGAACGACGCATTGCCGCATCCATCCGCGCCAATCGCTGGGCCGGCGCCGAAATCGGCGACCGCGAACTACACGTCTGGGGTCGACCTCCCGGACAACGCCCCGGACCTCACGCCTTCAAGCTCGCCCTCTCCCGAATGCTCTGGCGGCAAAAGTACCTGTCGAGTTTCCACCTCCACCAAGACAAACTCGATTCGGTCCTGCACACCATCGCCAACTTCGCTCCACGCGTCCTCATTGGCTACACGACGCCTCTATTCATGCTCGCCCGCGTGGCCCTCGAGCGCGGCATCGAACTGCCTCCCCTGCGCGGGATCATCACCTCCGCCGAACGACTCTTCGACCATCAACGCCAGGTCATCGAACGAGCCTTCGGTGCACCTGTCTTCGATCGGTACGGCTGTCGAGAAATCATGCTGATCGCCGCCGAATGCGAGCGTCACTCGGGCCTGCACCTGAATGCCGAAGAAGTGTTTGTCGAACTGGTCCAAGGCAACCGACTCGCGCCTCCAGGTACGTCCGGGGAAGTGCTCTTGAGCGACCTGCGCCATCGCGCGATGCCTTTGCTGCGTTATCGAAACGACGACCTGGCTACGTGGAAAATCGGCGGCTGTCCGTGTGGTCGAGGTCTTCCTCTACTCGCCTCGGTCGAAGGTCGCGTGCTCGACATGATTGTCGGGACAAGCGGTCGAATCGTCGGCGGAGAAGCGTTCGTGCACTTGCTCAAGGATTACCCGATCGCTCGTTTTCAAGTGCATCAACGGGCCGATCATTCGACCACCTTGCGGATCGTTCCGTGGCGTGGATTTCGCCCGGACAATCGAAAGGACATCGAGACACGCTTGCGAAGCGTGCTCGGAGCCGACGCGAATTTGTCCGTCGAGCTCGTGTCGGAAATTCCCCTCACCGCGAGTGGCAAACATCGGGTGACGAGATCGGATGTGCGCATCGATCTTTCGACCAACGATTCACCGTCTCCCGCTCCCCCAACGAGTGTTTCGTCAAGACGAACTTTACCCCGAAGGCGCATTGCCCATGTGGTTTTGGCTTTGCGCCCAGGGGGCCTGGAACGGGTGGTGCTGCAACTCGTCGAGCATGTGGATCGGGCCCGTTTCGAGCATCTCGTCGTGGCTTTGGAGGATGCCGGAGCGCTCGCGCCAGAGCTCGAAGGGCTGGGTGTTCCGTTGCAAGTTTTTCGGCGCAAACGGGGACTCGATGTGCAGGTCTTGGCCGAACTGGCGAATTTCTTCGAGGACAAACGAATCGATGTCGTGCACACGCACAACCCGAGCCCGCATGTGTACGGATCGTTTGCAGCATCGATCGTGCGGCATCGTTCGGCGTTGCGTCCCGCTGTCGTGCACACGAAACACGGGCGCAATCATCCTGACGATGGCCGGCGCGTGATGGTCAATCGCGTGGCGGCAACGTTTTCGGATCGCGTCGTTGCAGTGAGTGACGATGCGCGGCAGGTGGCGCTCGATGTGGAGCATATCGAGCCGCATCGCTTGGTGATGATTCGCAATGGAGTCGACACGACGAAGGTTTGTCCAGGAGATGGATCCGTTTTACGTCGCGAATTGGGGGTGGCCGAAGAGACCTTGCACATTGGTTGTGTCGCGCGTTTGTCGGAGGAGAAGGACCACGCCACGTTGTTGCAGGCTCTCGCCCGGCTGCGCCTGCGTTTGCCACGTACGCACCTGACGCTCGCGGGCGATGGGCCCATGCGCGGGAACCTCGAAGAATTGGCTGGACGACTCGGGATTCGAGACATCGTGAAATTTCTGGGATTCACGGCGGATGTCGTGAGCCTCTTGCGATCGTTCGACGTGTTTGCGTTGGCTTCCCGGACGGAGGGGACGAGCCTCACGTTGCTTGAAGCAGCGGCGGCGGGATTGCCGATCGTGGCGACACGCGTGGGTGGAAACGCCGAGATCGTGACGCATGGAGCAAGTGGATTGCTCGTGCCCGTCGGAGAACCGGGAGCTTTGGCGGAAGCGTTGGAAGCGATCGCGCAGCGAGTGGATCGTCGCGTCATGGGCGAGCGTGGTCGTGAAGATGTCGTTGCGCGTTACGACCTTGCCAAGATGGTTGCTGCTTACGATACGCTCTACACGGAAGTGTTGCGGTTCGCGTAGGCGGCGACCAACCAAGCCGGCTCGGAGGCAGCACTTGGTTCATTCCGTGCTTGGCGCGCAGCACCTTTGCGAGTTATCGGAGAAGCACAACATGTCCGATGGTCACCACAAGCTACCGCCGAAAAAAGAGGTCGCGCTCGCGCTGCTGGAGGGACCCAGCATGTTCGTGCACCTCGATCCTCGACGTGCTGGCGTACTCATTCCCCCGCGGTTCCGCGACAAACCTCAACTCGTCCTGCAAATCGGGCTCAACATGTTCGTCCCGATTCCGGATCTGAGGGTCGACGAGGAAGGCATCACGTGCACGCTGTCGTTTGATCGTGCGCCGTTTTGGTGTCGCATGCCGTGGAACGCGGTGTATGCGCTCGTGGGTGAAGATGGTCGGGGCATGATGTGGCCGAACGACATTCCGCCCGAGGTCGTGGCGCAGATGCAGAATCCACAGCAGCAGCAGCAGCGCGAATCGCCGAAAGCGCCGGCGAAACGACCGCGCCCGAAGTTGTCGGCAGTTGGTTCGGTGCCGAAGGATCGTGATTCACGCCCGGAAGATGCTGAAGACGCGCCGCCCGTCTCGGCACAGAAGGACGTGCAGAGCAAGGCTCCACCAGCTCGCGCCCCGATGGAAAGCGCCCCGCGCTCGTCGGACGGCAACGCCGCGCGAGTCTCTGACGGGAACGCGGCCCGAGTTTCCGATGGAAATGCCGCGCGAACAGGGGACGATGATGACGCGCCGCCGCCGCCCGAGCCGGCACGACGTCCTTCCGGATCCACCAGCGGCCGCAAGCCAAAGCGCGAGCTTCCTCCCTATCTGCGCGTGATCAAGTAGCTCACGCTTGACCGTGACGACAGGACACGAGAGCTTTCCCCCCGCCAATGGTCCCCTTGAAGAACGGGGGCCCCGCTCGGACAAACCGAGGTGTCTTTTCAAATCCTATGCGTCGGATCCTCGTTCCTCTGTTGCTCGTCGGTGCAGTTGTCGGACTGGAGTTTTCGTTCGAATTCCTCATCTCTGACGCTGCGTGGCGGCAGCTGGCGCTGTTCGCGATGGTCAACGTCATCGTCGCGTTGTCGCTGAACGTCATCAACGGGATGGCGGGGCAGTTTTCGATTGGCCACGCGGGGTTTGTCGGAATCGGTGCTTATACGGCAGCGATCGTCGCCGGACATGTGCACAAGGCCCTCGGCGCAACGGAAGTCACCTTTGGCAACTCCTTCATCGTCATGCCTCTCGCGCTCTTGTCTGCAGGCGGGATGGCGGCCTTGTTCGGGTTTGTCGTAGGACTACCAAGCTTGCGTTTGAAGGGTGATTACCTAGCGATCGTGACGCTCGGGTTTGCCGAAATCTTCCGCCTCGTCATCGCCACGGCGCAAACCGGAGGCACGGTCGACGGTCCTGTCGCGCGCTTTCTCGCCTACCTTGGTGGTCAAAATGGTTACGCGGGCCCGGACAAGAATGGCCTTCCGCAATACGCCGGACCCTTCTGGATTTTCGGCGCCGTCGTGGTCTCCGTGATCATCGCCTGGCGCCTGAAATTTTCTGGGTGGGGTCGTGCGTTGCGAGCCCTCCGGGAAGACGAAATCGCGACCGCCAGCGTCGGTGTCGACCCAACGCGATACAAGGTCACTTCGTTCGTCATTGCGGCGACGGGTGCAGGCATTGCAGGTGGACTTCTCGCCTCCATGCGTGACGGCAATCCCACCGTGCAACCCGATCAATTCACCTTCGCCTACTCCTTCGACGCGATCACGATGGTGATCCTCGGAGGTTCGGGGAGTGTTTCTGGAGCGTTCGTTGGCGGCGTGTTCGTCACGTTCACGGTGAAGATGATCGAGCAGCTTCAGGGGCTCGATTCCGTGCAAGTGTTGCGGGCGACCTACCCTTCGCTCGACTTGAATGCGCTGCGCATGGTGGTGTACGCGGCCGTGTTGATTGGGCTCATGATCATGCGTCCCGAAGGGCTTTTTGGAGAGCGTGAAATCATGAAGCGCAAACCTGCTGTGCGTCCTTCGATGCTTCCGCCGCCGCCCAAGCCGGCCGATGAAGGGACGGACAAGTGAAGGCGCTCGAGCTTCAGGGCGTGACGAAAACGTTCGGCGGTTTGCGAGCCGTCGGAGGCGTGACGTTCTCTGTTCCGGAACGTTCGATCTTCGGATTGATCGGACCCAACGGGGCAGGAAAAACCACCGTGTTTAATCTGATCACGGGCGTCTACAAGCCCGATGGCGGATCGATTCGTTTCCACGGCGAAGAGTTGTCCCTTCTCACTCCGGCCCAGATCGCTAGGCGCGGTGTGGCGCGAACCTTCCAAAACATTCGCCTCTTCGGCCAACTCACGGTCCTCGAAAATGTCCTCGTCGCTTGCGAAAATCGACGCAAGGCGGGCCTCATCTCGGCCCTCATTCGCGCCCCTGGGTTTTACCGGGACGAAGAAGAAATGAGCCGTCGGGCCATCGAGCTTCTCGCCATTTTCGAGCTCGACAAACTCATCGAAGAGACCTCGACGTCGCTCTCGTACGGCAATCAGCGCCGATTGGAGATCGCCCGAGCCATGATGCTCGAACCGAAAATCTTGCTCCTCGACGAACCTGCTGCCGGTATGAACTACGGCGAAGCGGAAGGGCTGAAGAAACAGATTCGGTGGTTACGCGACAAGTTCGATCTGACGGTGATCTTGGTCGAGCACAACATGCAGGTCGTCATGGGGGTGTGCGAAGAAATTCACGTGCTCGATCACGGCGAAACGATCGCGCATGGAACGCCGGACGAGGTTCGGAAAAACCCGAAGGTGCTCGCGGCGTACTTGGGCGAAGTCGTGGATGACGAAGCGAAGAGCAGTCAGCTGCGCAAGGAGAAAGCGTCGTGAAAACGACTCATCCGACGCGAGCTTTACCGACGACCCAGGAAGGTGAACCCCTTTTGGTGGTCAAGGACCTGGCGGTTTCGTACGGCGGAATCAAGGCGCTCAAAGGCATCAGCCTCGAGGTTCGTCGGGGCGAAGTCGTGGCGATGATTGGCGCCAATGGGGCGGGGAAAACGACGACGCTGAAAACCATCGTGCGTCTATTGCCCATCTCTGCCGGCAAAGTGAGTTACGACGGCAAGGACCTCGGCAATGTGCCTGCAGAAGAAGTGGTTGGTCGCGGCATATCACTCGTGCCCGAAGGTCGCGCGATTTTCCCGAACCTGACGGTCAAAGAAAACCTCGAGCTCGGCGCGTGGAACCACAAGAATCGAGCGGCGATGGACGAGACGGTCGAGGACGTGGTGAAGCTGTTTCCACGCCTTGGTGAGCGTATGGAGCAAGAAGGCGGAACGTTGTCTGGAGGCGAGCAGCAAATGCTGGCGATCGGTCGGGCCTTGATGGCTCGCCCGGCGATGTTGCTCCTTGACGAACCCTCGCTTGGAATCGCGCCGCGTCTCGTTGCGGACATCTTCGCGGCCGTTGCGCGAATTGCTCAAGCCGGAACGACGATCTTGCTCGTCGAACAAAACACCCGCTTGGCGCTCGAGTACACGACGCGTGCGTACGTGTTGCGTACGGGAGAGATTGCGATGAGTGGTTCGTCCACGGATCTGGCGGCGAATGAAGAGGTTCGCGCCGCGTATCTTGGCGGCTGACCCACGTTCGTCTGGTTGATACACCTGCCAGGTTTGCCCGATCGTGCGCTTGCATTACGCGTGGGGAACGGCAACCATCTTTCACTCTTGGAGCCTCTTGTCCTTTGGAGGACCGATGTCGAAGTTCAAGGCCTTCCTTGCGTTGCTCACGACCGTGGTCGTGTTGGTGTTTTCGTCGCGCGCCGAAGCCTCGCATTTTCGTTACGGCAACATTCGGTACACGGTTCCCGATCCTGTTTCGGCGGCGCGGACCGTACGTTTCGAGATCGTCGCCGCTTGGCGTTTCGACATGCCCGACGAAATGAGGCTCGACTTCGGCGATGGGACGGCCAGCGGATCGCTCACGGGCTTGTTCATTGGTGATGGCACGGATGCGTCCACACCTACGCCCGAGCAATACAAGGTCTACCGTTACACTGCGACGCACACGTATCCGACGGCCGGACAATATGTCGCGTCCTTCGCGGATTGCTGCCGCATCTCCACCTTGCAAAATGCGGCGAATCAATCGTTCAAGGTCGAGGCCGTCGTCGATCTGACGCCTGGCAATACGGGCAATCCCGCCACCGTCGTACCCGCCATCGTGCAGATGCAAACAGGCGGGTTGCGAACGATCCTCATCCCGGCTGTCGATCCCGATCAAACGCTCATCACTTGTCGATTTGCGACGCCCGCGGAGACCGGCAGCACGATGACCGTCATGCCTCCGATCATTGCGGGTTCGGGCGTGTCGCCCTCGGTGACCGTCAGCTCGAGTCCACCGGGTTGCACGCTCACCTGGAACACGGTGAATGCGACCGCAGGGCAAAAATATGCGGTCCAAGTGCGGCTCGAATCGGCCAATCCGATGAACGGAAACATCGGCTCGGCGGTCGTCGATTTCATCATCGAGATGGTTGGGTCGCCTCTGCCCACATGCACGGGAAGCGGCTCTTACACCGTCGACATGGGACAAACGCTCAACACGAGTTTCATTGGGACAAACTTCGGTGGTGGCGATCTCAAGATGACGTCCATTGGTTCGGTTGGTCTCTTGAGTCCCACTTCTGGAACGACGCGAACGAGTCCGTTCACGACAAACTTCACCTGGTCCCCAGGTCTTGGCGACGACGGCACGAACATCCTGGCCGTCGTTTACAAAAATGCGCTCAACATCAGTGGCTACTGCACGCTGACGGTGACCGTGCCGGATTGTCCTGTGTTTAATCAACCATGCACGGCGGGCGTTGGAGCGTGTGAATCGTCGGGACGACGTCAATGCAATGGCCCGAATGTCGAATGCACGGCCGTAGCGAAAATGCCGATGCCCGAGATTTGCAATGGTCTCGATGACGACTGCAACGGCACGAACGACGACAACAACCCCGAGGCTGGCCAGACTTGTGCGTCGACCAATCTCGCGATCTGCAAGCCAGGGATGACCAGTTGCACCGCTGGAGTGCTCGAGTGCATCTCCAACATCGAGCCGGGAAGCCTCCCAGAAACGTGCAACAGCGTCGATGACGACTGCAATGGCGTTGTCGACGATGGATTCAACGTTGGCGGCATGTGTTCGATCGGGATCGGCGGGTGTTTGGAAAATGGAACCTACGAGTGCGACGGCATGGGAGGCGTCATGTGCAACGCCACGATCGAAGGTCCCAAACCCGAGCGATGTGACGGGATCGACAACGATTGCAACGGCTTCGTCGACGATGGTTTGGGCCTCGGGATTTTGTGTTTGTCCGGGATGGGCGAATGCGCGGCCAATGGTTTGACCGTTTGCGACAACCTGGGCAACGTCGTGTGCAGCGGTGTTCCTGGGACTCCAGTGCCCGAGGTTTGTGGCGACAACAAAGACAACGATTGCAACGGCAGCGTCGACAACGGTTGCGGCGATGCCGATGGCGACGGGATCTTGGATGGACTCGAGGAACGACTTGGTTCGAACCCCAACGATACCGACAGCGATGACGACGGCCTGCTCGATGGCGATGAAGTCTCGTTCGACACTGATTCCGATGGCGATGGGGTGATCAACATCCTCGATACGGACAGCGACAATGACGGGCTCTTCGATGGCACCGAAATGGGCAAGACGTGCACGAACCCCGACACCAATGTCCTTGTTGGGCATTGTCGCCCCGATGCCGATGCTGGACAAACCACGACCGATCCGCTCAATCCCGACAGCGATGGCGACGACAAACGTGATGGTTCGGAAGACTCGAACCTCAACGGTCGTGTCGACATGTCCGAAGGCAATCCAAATGATGTGGCGGACGCGATGCTCACCAAAGACTTCGACGGCGATGGCTTGGGAGACAGGCTAGAAGAATTCCTCGGCGCCAATACGAATGATGCCGACAGCGACGACGACGGGCTCCTCGATGGAGATGAAGACAACCCGAGCGATGACACGGACCAAGACGGAGTCGTCAATGTGCTCGACGTCGACAGCGATAGCGATGCGTTGTTCGACGGCACCGAAGCCGGCAAAAGTTGTCAGCATCCTGCGACAAACCCGGTCGTGCAGCGCTGCCAAAAAGACCTCGATGCAGGACAAACCAAAACGTCCACGCTCCTGAAAGACTCCGACGGCGGCGGCGCCACGGATGCTTCCGAAGATGCCAACCTCAATGGCGTCATCGATCCGATGGAGCTCGATCCGCAGGACCCGAGCGACGATGCCAACGTCATTGATACCGATGGTGATGGCTTGGGCGATGGTCTCGAGAGGACGCTCAATACGAAGGTCAACGATGCGGACAGCGACAACGACGGGTTGCTCGATGGCGAGGAGCCCGATCCAACGGTGGATACCGATGGAGATGGCCTACCAAACATCGTCGATGCGGACAGCGACAACGATCTGCTCTTCGATGGCACTGAAGCGGGCAGCATTTGCGACAACCCCGCGACGGATCTCGCGGCTATGAAGTGCATCGCTGATGCGGATGCCGGACAAACCAAGACCCGTATCCTCGACGCAGACACCGACGACGGCTCGAAAATCGATGGCCATGAGGATCTGAACCGCAACGGGCGCGTCGATGCGAACGAGACCAATCCTCTCTTCGGCGCGGATGATCTCGGTTTGTACGAATGTCTCGAGGACAGCGACTGCGGCAATGTCACCAGTGGCCGAGTGTGCGCGAATCACTCGTGCGTCGACGGATGCCGCGGCATTGAAGGAAATGGTTGTCCGGGCATACTCGTGTGTTCGTCGGTCACGAAAAACGTTGGTACTTGCGGCGAAGCGGAGCCGCCCCCAACCACCAACCCGCCAGAAACGAATTGTAGCTGCCGCATTGTCGCCTCGAACGACAGCTCGCCTTTCGGCTACGGATTGAGCCTTGGTGCCGTCGTGCTCCTCGGCCTACGTCGACGTCGAAGCACCACCCCCCCCTGACGACCCCCGCTCGTCCGCAGCCACCAGCCCATCGTAAAACTCGGACACGAGTCCTTCGAGCCAGCGTTTGCCCGAGGGACTTCCCATCGCTGCTGCGTAGGCCGGAAAGGTCACGTCGGCGAGCGCATCGATGACGGCTGCCGGTGGTTTGTCAGGTACGCCAAACGTCACCAGCACCTTGCGCACACTGGATTGCGCCTGGGCGTCGATGAATGTTTTCACGATCTGTCGTCGCTGCTGGGCGAGTTTATCGTCGGTGCACACGTGGACGACGATCTCGACCACGGCTTTGGTGACCGTGTCGGTGTCTTTCTCTTCGAGGAGCACGTCGGCGAACCGTTGTTAGAGGATGAAGGCCAAGATCCGCTGGCGCAGGGCGATGAACGCGGGGGTGTCCGATTGCGCCACGATGGAGCTCGCGCTTTTGCGTAACGCTTCGCGGGAAAAACCAATCAAGAACCTTCGAATCTCCGGCTCGAGGCGCTTTTCGAATTCGATCCGCATGCCCTCGACGCTCTTGCCCACACCGCCGAGTCCAAAAGGCGAGAACTTTTTCAAGATCGAGGGCAAACCCCACTCGGCGACGAAGGGATTGACCCGATCGGAGAACTGCACGAGTGCGTCATGCAAAACGTCGGTCATGACGAGACGAGCGGCTTCGTGTTCGGAAATCTCTTTGACGAGCGGTTCGGTGAGATGACCCGAACGAGCAGCGAGGTCGCGCAAAGCTTGTTGGGCATTTGCCGGGACAAACGATCCGATCCGGGCTTTTTCGGCGATGAGGAGCGTCCGCACCTCGCGTACGGCGCGCAGCAGCACGGGTTGCAAGGAAGCATCCAGCACGGCCCGAACGAGGCAGGCATCGATGGCGGCGGTGAGGGCGTTGGTCTCGACCAACTGACCTACGGGTAGTTCCAGGACTTCGTCGAGGATCTTGGCGACGTTGGTCCGCCATTCTGCACGCGCTGCGGAAGACACGAGTCGCGTGTGCAGAAAGGCAATTTGTTTTGACTTCAAATCATCCAACGCGGCGCGGCTGATGGATGCAGATCGTTCGTTCACGAGAGGGCTCCGAATGGAATGCTCGACGCATCGACTGCGAGGGAGTGCGCTGCACGCGTGTACAGCTCCTGAAGTGTTGCATCGTGTCTTGGGTCGTCGCGATTGTCATGACCCATGACCCTCTCGGGCGCACGAGGTGACGACTGCGGACAAGGTCCGACAAACGGTTGCAACGTTTTACAAGTCCATGACAACTGTGCTCGAGAGCCTCTGCTAATCCCTCGATGTTCACTCTCCCCATGTGCGCCTGAGGGAGGCGCAAACGATGCTCCACACGTTGCTCTGCGTCCTGTACTTCGCCGTTCTCCTCGCCTTGAGTGCCTATGGCATCCATCGCCTGCATCTGGTGCTTCTGTGCATGAAGCATCGTCGCAAGATCGATCAGGCCAAGGAAGTGCCTGCCATTGCCGAGAAGGACTTGCCGCGCGTGACGATCCAACTGCCGCTCTTTAATGAGTCGACGGTGGCGGCACGGTTGCTCGAAGCCACGGCGCGCATGGATTATCCGAGCGACAAACTCGAGATTCAGGTGCTCGACGATTCGACGGACGAGACGCAAGCGTTGGTTCGCGCGCATGTCGATCGTTTGCGCGAGCGTGGAGTCGATGCGGTGTATCTGCACCGGACGAACCGTGTGGGTTACAAGGCAGGCGCGCTCGAAGAAGGGCTCGAAGTTGCCAAGGGTGACCTCATTGCGGTGTTCGATGCGGACTTCATCCCCGAGCCGCAGTTTGTCCGCCAGATCGTTGGTCACTTCGAGGATCCGAAGGTGGGCATGGTGCAGACGCGTTGGGGTCACTTGAACCGCGAAGCCACGGTGCTGACGAAGGTTCAGGCGCTGATGCTCGACGGTCATCACCTCGTCGAAAACCGCGCTCGATATGGTGCGGGGCTGCTCTTCAACTTCTCGGGCACGGGCGGCATGTGGCGTCGCGAGGCCATTCAACAAGCTGGTGGCTGGCAGCACGACACGCTCACGGAGGACCTTGATTTGTCCTACCGCGCGCAGCTCAAGGGCTGGAAGTTCATCTACCGCGGCGACGTGGTTTCTCCCTCCGAACTCCCGGAAAACGTCTCGGCTTTGCGGGCGCAGCAATTCCGTTGGGCCAAAGGCACCGTGCAAACGGCGCGCAAACTCCTCAAGACGGTTCTTTCGTCGAACATCTCGTTCTCCCAACGCCTCGAAGCTTTCTTCCACCTCACGCCGCACTTTGCGTACCCGCTCTTGGTCACCTTGAGCGTGCTCCTCTTGCCGGCCCTCGTGCTCATGCCCGCGACGGATACGCTCACGATGATCGTCGTCGACTTGCCGTTGTGCGTCGCGACGACTGGCTCACTCGCCGCGTTTTACATGCATGCCGAAGCTGCTCAGGGTCGTAAGCGCTTGGGTGCGATTACGCGACTCCCGATGCTCATTGCTCTCGGCACGGGCCTGGCGCCGCACTTGTCCAAGGCTGTGTTCGATGGTCTTCGCCACATGGCTGGTGAATTCGTTCGAACACCAAAGGATGGGGTGAACAAGGGTCGCTACCATGCGCGCACGGACCTGCCCTTCCTCGAGACTGCGCTTTGTCTGATGTCCTTTGCTGCGTCGGTCGCGTCGATCCAAACGGGCCATTACTTCGCTACGCCGTTCGCCATTCTTTTCACGATTGGTTACGGCTACGTCTCGATGCTGGTTGCTCACGAGCAAGCTGCACGTCGCCAAGCCACAGCCCCGGTTCTCGCCGCCGCCAGCGATCGCACGAGCGACGCTGTCGCTCCTGCCGAAGCCCCTGTCGGCAAGCTCGCTGCCTGATACCCCCCTCCATTCACGTCCCCAAGCACATCCATCCCGTTCGTCGCGCTTTACCTTGGCGCGACGCGCACTTATTCTCGTGTGCTCAAGTGGGGCCGGTGCACATGACCAAGTCTGAAATCGCACAAGCCGTCTATGAACGGCTGGGGGGATTCTCGAAGAAAGAGTCGGCAGACCTCGTCGATCTCATCTTCGAGACCATGAAAGAAACGTTAGGCCGAGGCGAGAAGATCAAGGTCTCGGGCTTTGGGAACTTCGTTTTGCGGGACAAACGCGAACGACAAGGGCGGAATCCGCAAACGGGTGATCCGATCGTGATCGACGCGCGTCGCGTGCTCACGTTCAAGCCGAGTCAGATCCTCAAGCAATCGCTCAACGCTCGTGCAGGTTCGGGCGGCAGCGCATCTGCCGAGGAGTAAGCGGTCTTGTCGGGGCGCAGAGAGCTTCCCGCAAAGCTCTACTACCGCATTGGTGAAGTTGCTGGGCTCGTGGGTGTCGAGACCCACGTGCTTCGTTATTGGGAGAGCGAATTTCGCTCCATTCGTCCGCAGAAGTCGGCCAAGGGGCAACGTGTCTACTCGCGTCGTGATGTGGAGACGTTGCTCAAGGTCAAGGACCTTCTTTACGCGCACAAGTTCACGATTGCGGGTGCGCGACGCAAGCTACGCGAGGGCGGAATCGAGCCGCCTGGCGATGATGATCCGAACATCGAAGAGGCTCGCAAGATGCGCGCTGCGTTGCTCGATATTCGCGACGAGATCGATTCGATCCTTCGTTCTTTTGACGAACCTCGGGCCAAGGTTTGACGCTTCCGGTCATGGGTGTGGTCGAGACAAACGCACGAGTCGAGGCTCTTGCGGGAGGCGCGACTTTGCGGTTTGTCGTGCCTGCATCTGCGGTCGAAGTAGGTCCTGAACGACTACCCACGTTCGAAGTTTCGGGGCTTCCTGGAGCGCGGGTGGGTTTGCGGCGTGGGTTTGTCGATTTGGAAGGGGCGAGCTTGCATGTGGCGTGTGTGGAGGCGCCTTCGGATCGTTGGGCCCCGGGGATGGAGGAGGTTGTTTTCAACGTCGCGAATGGTGTGGCGCATCGCGCGATGCGGGAACGACTGGACCTCGATCGCTGGGATGCGGGGTCGATTGTTTTTCAGGACAAATATTTTGAGCAGAAAGTATTTGGAAAGACAAAGCCTGATGTTTCATTGCGCGAGGTGTCTGGCGAGCATGTTTTGGGTTTTGAGGGGGCCAAGCGGGAGGTGGTGCTTTGTTCGGCGATCTGTGATGAACCTCGGGATCGTCATCAATGTGCGGACATTCTCTCGCGCGTGCGTGTCGAGGGTTTGGTAGCGGCGCCGCCGCCGAGTTTGTTGGTGCAGGCCGTGTTTTTCGCGGCGGAGAAACCCTGGGATGCTGTGGGCATCGCGGGGATGACTGGCGTTTTGCTCGTTGGGTTGGTCTTGGCGAAAAGGCCCCGGCCCAAACCTTGAGCCCCCCCTTATGTCCCCCCGGGGGTATGGGGGCAGAGCCAAAAACTCAGTCTTTTGGGCAACGCCCAAAAGATTGTGAGAGTTTTTGGCGTAGCCCCCATCGTAAACAAAGCCTCGCGTAGCGCGCTTGTTAGCGCGCGAAGCGAGCGTCCAACTCACCGGACCCGTGTCCAGTTTGTCCCCATCCAACTCACCGGACCACGCCTCACTTATTCCCCGGGGGTATGGGGGCAGAGCCAAAAACTCAGTCTTTTGGGCAACGCCCAAAAGATTGTGAGAGTTTTTGGCGTAGCCCCCATCGTAAACAAAGCCTCGCGTAGCGCGCTTGTTAGCGCGCGAAGCGAG
>DAOMZH010000183.1:0-14204 GCA_035437985.1 Polyangium sp. (in: bacteria)
GAGCCAGCGGTGCCGCGAATAGCCCCGCCTGCGCCGCCCGTACCAGCAAGACAAACTCCGTCTGCTCCAGTCAAGCCCCCTCCGCCGGTGCCTCAGATGCTTCGTCCGAACGAAGTAGCGCCGGCGAGTTTAGCGGCAGCGAGCCATCGGGCGGCGGGAAACGAACCTGGACCCGCTGCATTTGGCCCGCCACCGACGCCGCCCATTGCGCCGCCCATGTCTCGACCCGTGCCACCCATTGCGCCGCCCATGAATTTGCCATCCGCGGCGGGGTTGGCACCACCTCCGCCCGCCCGTACACGCGCGCCAACTTTGGCTGGAATCACCCCGCCAAACCCAGTAAATGTTCCGCCGGGACCAACCGGAACCACCTTTGGGCAAGCTGCCGTTCTCGCCGCAGCCAAATCACAAATTCCCCCAGTCTCGTCTCCTCCGCCGGATCGTGAATCTGTTCGTCCAAGCAAACCCGATTCGCGCTCCCTCGCCTCCGCCGCATTTGTCGGTGCTGCAGAAGCGTCGACGGCTGCTGCAGCGATGACGCCAAACGAAAAGGAAGACAAACCGGTAGGCGAGAGATCGTCCGCGAGTTCGTCTGGGCCAGCTCCGTATCGCGCGCTCGTCGATTTGTTGTGGTTCGCCTCGGGTTTGCCGCCGCGTCTAGAGGAAAACGCAGCATGGAAACGCATTCTCGAGGTCGAGGCGCCTCCCGAAGAAAAACCGGCGGTCGATGAGGATGGATTTTTGGCCGTCGATTTGAATCGGCCGCAAAAACGCCCCGCAACACCTCCGCCCGAAAAAACGCCCGAGCAAAAAGCCAAAGAAGACAAGTCGCGGGTTTCGAGGGTAATTTCACGAGCTACGGCGACAAACGACGTTGAACAGGCTTTGTATTTGGCGCTTAATGACGACGGAGTGCTCGAACCGCCCCTGTGTCTCGTGGCTGGCGAGTTCGAGTTACCGTTTGACGAAGTGGAAACGTTGAAAGTATTGACCAGTGCGGCGACGCCTTTGGCAACGGCTGACAAGAAGCTGAAAGAAACCATTGACTTGGCGAATGAAGCCATGGGTACGCCGCTCGGGCAATCGCCCGAAGTCGCGGCCAATTTTTCTTTGCGAATCCGGGAAGCATGGACGAAAGCCAATCGATTTCTACCGCCGGATTATCTCGACGTACATTCACGCCGCGTGCTCCTCGAACAACGAAAATACCAAAAACGCGAGCTCACCGGGGAGCAATGGATTCGCGGCGTCGTGTTTGGAGTATCGGGAGACAAACCAATTCCTGCGTATTTGCCGGCAGACGCGGGCAAGAGCCTGCCGCTGTTTCAAAAATTCCCGGCGCGGCTCATCGTGGAGGTCTTGCCCCCCCAAGACCAATACGAAGTTCATCCCATTGCGCTCCGCGTGCACGTCTTGGCGCGCACGATAACGACTCGACCAAGGCGCTGACCCAAGGACATCGTTTCGTCCCATTTTGGCGGCGGATCGTTTACAGTGAGGCGCTTGTCTCGATACGACGCGCATCGCGTTTTCTTACACCTCACCGCCCGGAGTTTCTTCATGCGTATTCGCAACCATCATCGTTCGCTTGTGGGTTTGTCATCGCGCATCTCTATCCAAGGTGTTGCCGTTGTATCGGGCATTGCGACCGTTTGTGCAGCAACGTTTTTAGGAGCTTGTGGCGATGCTCAGCCGGTAACCACAGGAGGCTTGGCGTCATCGAGCGGCACTGGCGGCGAAGCAGGTACGGGCGGCACTGGCGGAACCTCCGTCAGTTCGAGTTCGAGTAGCAGTTCGAGTTCGAGCAGCAGTTCGTCTAGCGGAATGGGCGGGATGGGTGGCGCAGGCGGCGCAGGTGGTTCGGGCGGCGCTAGTTCGTCGTCATCGTCATCATCGTCGTCGTCGTCGTCATCGTCGTCATCGTCGTCGTCGTCGTCATCGTCGTCGTCGTCGGGCGGACCGCTCTGTATGTTTGGCAATCCAAACGGAGGCATGACGAAGGTTGCTGCGGCTTATGGCGACACTGCAGTACAAACGGGAAGTGCCATTGCGGTCGATAAATCGGGCAATGTTTTCATGGCTGGCGCATTTGGCGGCAAGATGAACTTGGGCGGGGCGACATTGACGAGCGCCGGTGGAGACGATGCGTATCTGGCCAAGTTTGCCGCGGGCGGGCAGCTCATGTGGGCCAAATCATTTGGCGATTCAGAAGGACAGGGTATTTCGGGCGTAAGCGTCGATTCCAGCGGCAATGTGTATGTAACCGGCACCTTCTACGGCTCGGTGAATTTCGGTGGCGGCGCATTAAATGCCTCTGGAGCCCTGTATTCCGACGTATTTCTGGCCAAACTCGGACCAGACGGAAGTCACCTGTGGAGCAAGAGGTTTGGCGATGACAATGCCCAGAGTGCTCTCGCTTTGGCCGCGGATGCGAATGGTAACATCATCGTCACGGGATACTTCCAAAACATCATCAATTTCGGCGGCGGCGATCTGAACAGCGCTGGCAATTTCGATATTTTCATGGCCAAGTTCAATTCGTCGGGTGCGCATCAATGGAGCCGTCGATTCGGCGATGCAGCCCGAAGTCAGTATGGTCGTTCCGTAGCTATCGATGGAATGGGCAATGTCTATCTCGCTGGTGATATCGCAGGCTCGATCGATTTTGGCGGAGGCGCTATGCCGGTCACGACGGTTCGAAGTTCGCTGATTGCCAAGTTCGATTCGTTTGGCAATGCAAACTGGGCGAAGGTGAACACGGGCGATGCGAATAGTGATTCCATTGCGTATTCCGTGGCTGTCGGACCCAATGGCGAAGTTGCCGCGGGTGGCTATTTCAAAAACAAATTCGACCTGGATGGTATGTCCACGACGAGCACGGGCGTGGATGATGCATTCATCACGCTTTTTTCGGCCACGGGGACGCTCATGATGACCAAGACGTTTGGCGATATGGAACAGCAACGCGTAGCCAGTTTGGGTTTTGCCCCCAATGGGGACATTTTTGCTACTGGTGATTTCTCGGGCGCAATCGATTTCGAGACCGGAATGGCCACCATGAGCACCGGATTGTCCGATGGATACGTGGTTCGTTTGACCCCCAACGGATGCCCCTCGTGGCTGCGGACATTCACGGGTCCCATGGCGCAATTGCCGCAAGCCCTCGCGGTTGATCCCACAACCGGCGGTGTGGCCGTGACCGGTCAATTCATTGGCTCGACGGATTTTGGCACTGGCGTGTTGCCATCTGCCGGTGTCGATGCTTTCCTGGCCCTGCTCAATCCCTGATTACGGAAATCCCAACGTATGACGCGAGATCATTCCCAACCCAAAACTCGCCATGTTCGCAATGAACGACCAGCGCCAGGGATTGGGAAGCCTTAGAAATCGAAAATAAAGGGCTTCCATAACCACGGCGAATACTTCCGCGACGATGATCATCAGTACGTAACGTGTCGAGCTGGGGAGCCAAATATCGGCCCGCCGGGACAGGATCGTCAGGTAAAACCTATCGCAAAGTTCTGGAATGACGAACCAGACGATAGGGTGGGTCAAGGAACTCGCGCCCAGCGCCTCGTGGAAGCGTGCGCGCATTCCGCGCATGTAAATGGGCACTTCGACGATTTGAGTAAAGAGAAATGCCCAGAACCAAGGCATTGGGGGATCAGAAGATTTGGACGGACGTTGGTGGCGAATCGTGTTCGTCGTCGAGGAACCATTCGATCCAGGGCATTGCGGCTTCTTCCGTGGCGACCAGCTTTATGGGCACCAATGGTTTTCGCACGGCAAAGGAGATATTGGCGATCATGTTGACGATCGGCGAACTGCCAGAAACGACGGCAACGGCTTTGATGTATTGTCCGTATTCGGCGCTCGTCCAAAAGTTTCGCGATTCTTGATCGGCTGAGCGAATCAATCGTGCGTCGACCAAAACTGGGACTTTGAATCCCACATAAATCTTTTGCAGAACGCCCATGTCCTCGAGAGCGTCCTTGATGGTGTGATCAATTCCTTCCCGAAATGTCTTGCGCAAGAAACCACGTTTGTCCCACCGACACGTAGCCGCACGCGTTTCATACACGATCGAATCGTCGAACATCTCCTCGGCTCCTCAACGTTTGCTGCGATCGTGAATGCGTTTCGTGGAAAGTGCAATACCCGTTTTCAAGGTACTACATGTTACGATACCCGAGAGATCCAAACCTGTTTCGATGAGCGTCCGCGCCACTTCCGCACGCATTCCGGTCAAGTACACATCCACGCCCAAAAGGCGCGCCGCCCCAGCTGCTCGAAGAATCGTGTTGGCTACGTCCGCGTCGACTGCAACGAGCGCGGTGATGTCGATGATTGCCACCCGCGGGTGATTTGCCGCGATACCCGTGAGGATTGAAGTCAAAATCTGCTCGGCACGTGCGGGATCCACGGCGCCAACCAGCGGCATGACCATGATCTCGTCGCTGATGGGAATCAGTGGCGCACTCATCTTGCGGATGAGTTCCGCTTGCTCACGAAGCTCGTCGTGCAGCCTTTGTCGCTCTTCGTCGGCTCGTTTGCGGCCCGTGATGTCGTGCAGGACGCACACGAAACCATCGAGCCGCGATTCATTGTACAGCGCCGATACCGAGCAAGAAACGATGATGCTCGTGCCTTGTTTGTCGACCAGCATCAACTGCTCGCCACGGAGTTGGTGGTTCGAGGTCACGCTTAGTTCGAGCGGGACAAACTCGAGCAGCGGCTGCCCCACCAGCTCTTTCCGCGTGTAGCCGAGCATGTCGACGCCCGCGTTGTTGACGGATCGGACCACACCGTTCGGTGTCGTGACGAAAAGCGCGTCGGGAAGAGAAGCAAAAATGTTGTCGAGGTACGCGCGAGAAACCGTGGTCGATTGCAACTCTTCGCGGAGCATGTTGAGGCCCACGGCAACCCCATCGATCGCGTCTTTTGCGTCGCTAATCTCGGCGCGGACCGAATAGTTGCGAATGGCAATCTGCGTGACGACATCCATCAACGCCCCAAGCCGCGCTTCCCGAACTTTGCGCTCATGAGCAAGGTCGCCAGCTAGTTCTGCGAGCGCGTGAATGAGATCGTTTGTCGCGGCGTGGGAAACTTCGAGGGCCCGAGCCGCGCCTTCGTAATCGCCTGCTTGAAGCTTGCGCACGAGGTCACCGGGGTTGCGCAAACCATCGCTACGTGGCGCTTCACTGCTGTGCGGACCAGTGCTGCTATGCGGTCCCGCGCTGCTGTGTGGCCCAGCGCTGCTGTGAGGTCCAGCGCTATTGCGCGAGGTGGGTCCGTCGTCGTTTCCTCCTATGGCCATCTAGGATCATACTCCGCAGTTCGGTCGATGTTGCACGAGCAGAAAATCAGCTTCAGCTGCGCACAACATACCCCCCCGCACCCCCAAGACGCAATCTTGCTGTGAGCTTTGTGTTTGGTGGGGCAACCATCTTTCTCCCAAGACGGATCAACACACCACCTCCGCCGACGAACAGTGCTTCAAACGCCCTGGATGCGCCTGTTTGTCATGCCAAAGTCGAGTTCGATCGATTCGGGTGTGTCGCCCATGCCCACGAGCCGCGCATGATTCATGCAAAGGTTCGTCGGCGTCGAGGAGGCAAACCATGGCCGGAATTCTACATCGTCACGAACATCCACAAAATGCGCAACGAGAAATGACGCGACAAACCCAGTCCGCCGATCCGTCGCAATGGCTGAGTTCTTGGGATCCATTTCGCCTTTGGGGCTCGATGAATCCGTTTCGGCGGATGTCGGAAATGCTCAACTTCGATCCCTTGGCGGAATTGACCAATGGTTTGCCCTCGACGGAGCGGCGATTCGTTCCGGAGATGGAGGTTCGAGAAAAAAACGATTGTTATGTCATTTGTGCCGACTTACCAGGTTTGACCGAGAACGAGGTCACAGTCGAAGTGTTGGGCAATCGCCTCGTGATTCGCGGCAAACGCGAAGAAGAGCAGCGCGAGGAGGGTGATCAATATTGGGCCTATGAGCGTTCGTACGGAAGTTTTGCCCGATCGTTTGTCCTGCCTGAAGGAGCATCCTCCGATCAAATCGCGGCGCAGCTCGAAAATGGGGTGCTCGAAGTGCGTATTCCCAAAGTCAAAAATGAACAGCCGACGAAGATCCCTGTGCAAGGGGCGATGGCGGCGCCAACGCAAGGGCGAAGCTCGAGCGGGCGTTCTCAAACCGGATCGTCATTGGCGAGCGGAACGGGAGCGAGTCAAACCGGGACGATAACGTCGACAGGACAAGAGTCTTCTGCGGGTGGTGCGCGCGAAAAAGCCGCATGATGGACAAATGGCGCGACGTGCTGGTATGAAGAGCACGTGCTTCCGCCACAAGCCGTCGTGTTGCTCGCTGCAATTCAAGGGGTATCCGAGGCTCTCCCCGTGTCCCGATCGGGTCATGGCGCGGTTGCGTCTTTATGGCTCCACCCCGGTTCGACCGGTGTTCAGCTCGAACTTTTGTTGCACCTCGCGACCGCATCCGCATTGCTGATCGCTGCGCGTCGCCGGCTCGTTGCGGCGCTCGGCGCAGGACTTTTTGCGATTGCCCGCCCATCTCTCCTCCGTTCGTCCGCGCCTGCTCGGGAAGCGGTCATTTTGGCGCTGGCGCTTCTCGCGAGCATGGGTTCGCGCGCCTTCGTCGATCAATGGGTTTTTCCTTGGCGAACAGCCCCGGTAGCGATTGGATTTGGTTTGCTTTTTACGGGCTTGCTCATGGGCACGACGACCCTCATCGACGAACCCGGTAAAGAAGAGCCGTCCGTGTTTTTGGCGCTGGTGCTGGGCATTGGGCATGGACTCGCCAATCTTCCGGGTGGATCGGACATGGGAGCCGCATTGGTTCTGCTTTCGTGGATGCGCACGAAAACTGAAATCACGCTGGATTTGGCAATGATTCTTTCCGCGAGTACGCTTCTTTTGGGGGTCGCGACGGCACCCATGGCAATGGTTCGTCCGGATCTATCATGGCCAGTTTTGCTCCTTGCTTTGACGACGGCATTTCTCGGCACGACCATGGCGATTCGATTAACCCGCTTGCTCCTCGAAAAACGCGCCTTGGCCCTCGTAGCTTGTTGGACGTTTCCTTTGGGACTCGGAATGCTCGCGTATTCACGCGCCCTGTCCGATGGCCTCTCTCTTGCTCTTGCGGTACTGACTCGACCAGGCTGAACAAAAACCATGACCCAACCTTCTCTCCATGCATTGATTCTTGCCGGCGGCGCTGGCACTCGATTTTGGCCTGCTTCACGCTCCTTGCGGCCAAAGCAACTCCTGCCGCTCGTCGGACACGACCCGCTCATCATGCAAACCGCGCAGCGTATTTTGCCGCTCGTTGGATGGGAGCATATTCACGTGGCGACGGGAAAACACCTCGTGGAACAAACCGCCGCAGTTCTTCCGGAATTGCGAGTGCACAATACGCTCGTCGAACCAACGCCGCGGAACACGGCGCCATGTATTGGTTGGGCAGCGGCGCGTATTGCCAGGACAGACCCAGACGCCGTGGTCATGGTTTTACCGAGCGACCACCACGTGGCGGACGTACCCAAGTTCGTCCAGGCCATTGGGCGCGCCGTGGAGAAAGCTGCTTCGGGCGTGATTACGACGATTGGTATCAAGCCGACCCATCCGGAAACGGGATTTGGCTACATCGAAGTCGATGAAGAATCAGCAGGACGAGATGTTTGTCGCGCCAAGCGTTTCGTCGAAAAACCCAATCGCGCTCGGGCGGAGGAGTTCGTCGCGGGAGGCCGGCATCTTTGGAATGCGGGGATGTTTTTCTTTCGTGTGCGCGATATGCTCGACGCCATAAAGCGGCATATGCCCGCATTGGCCCAAGGTCTCGCGGCCATTGACGCAGCAGCCGCGCACGATGATGAAGATGCGGCTATCGAGCGGATTTTCCCAGGTTTGCCCTCCATCAGCATCGATCATGGAGTCATGGACCATCTTGCAGAATTTGCGGTGGTTCCTGGAGATTTTGGGTGGAGCGACGTAGGTAGTTTTCAATCGGCCTGGGAACTCGCCGAAAAAGATCGTCATGGCAATGTTTCTCCCGCGCATGGCGTGCTCATCGATGCCCAGCGAAATCTGGTATTGGACTTGCGAACCGATGCGGCAACGGCGGGACGAACCATTGCGCTCGTGGGCGTGGAAGATTTGGTCGTGGTGGAGACGGACGATGCACTTTTGGTCGTTCCGCGGTCGCGCGCGCAAGATGTGAAAGACATCGTTGCGGCGCTAAAAGCTCGGGGAGAGCATCGCCGCGTTTGACGGGGGGCTCGTCAAAACGTCACGGGCAAACTGTTGACCGCGTGAATCAGGATCGAATTTCGAAATTCGAGTGATTCTCGCGGCACGGCCAATTTCAGATTGGGCAAACGACGCAAAAGCACCTCGAACGCAATGGTCGCTTCGAGTCTCGCCAGCGGGGCGCCCAAACAGAAATGAATTCCGTACCCAAAGGCGATATGTCGATTCGGTTTTCGACTGATATCGAAGCGATCCCCATCGGGAAAACGTTCTGGGTCGTGCCCAGCCGATAACAAGCTGACGATCACCAAATCGCCCCGCTTGATTTCCTGCCCATAATACGCCATGTCTTCGAGGGCAAACCGCATCGTGCTCGTTTCCACCGGGCCGCAATACCGAAGCATTTCTTCGATGGCCGAGTCGAGCAATGTTGGATCCTGGCGCAGCTTTTCGAGTTCCGCGGGGTTGTCGAGCAAGGCCAACGTACCGTTGGAAATGAGATTGACGGTCGTTTCGTGGCCGGCAACGAGCAACAAGAACAACATACTAATGAGTTCTTGCGTATCGAGTTTGGTGCCGTCTTCTTCCGCGAGAACGAGCGCGCCAATCAAATCGTCCGTCGGCGTCACTCGTCGGGATTCCACGAGGCCCATGAGATATTGGAAAAACTCGAAACCCGCAGCCTTGATGCCGTCCATGTTGCCATCGGGCGGTGGCGTCATGAGCGTCCTCGTCCAAGAGCGAAATCGATTGTGATCCTCGGGGGGAACACCAAGCAATTCGGCAATCACCGTGACGGGCAAGTCATACGCATAATCGTCTACGACCTCCATGTGCCCTTGCTTCTCGACACGATCGACGAGCTCTTCGGCGATTTCTTTGATTCGTGGACGCAATCCGTCGATTCGCGCCGGCGTGAATGCTTTCGCGACCAGCGCGCGCAATCGCGTGTGATCAGGTGGATCCACGCCTAGCAAATGCCGGCCAAGCATTGCGAGCTCGTCGCGATAACCACTACGTTCTCGCTCGGCCTCGCTCAGTTTGGTGTTGTCTTTCCCGAAACGCGGATCTTTGAGAATGGCCACACAGTCGTCGTAGCGTGTAAAAAGCCACAACGGCAAACGACGCATAGGCTCCACGAGTTTCGTCAATGGTTCGTCGGAACGAAGCTTCGTGTAGATCGAAAACGGATGTTGCCGCCCTTCGCGGGTATATAGGGGATGCTCGTGGAATGCCTGTTCCATGGGTTTGTCCTGGCTTAGGTTAACGATTTACGCTGCGCCGCATATTACGAAAAAATCCACAGAAATCACGGAAGTTTTCCGCAAAACATGGGATATGGATCGTTTCCGCGTTCCTGCTCGCCCGTCTCGCTCATCCTGGACCCGAGCGCTTCGCGCTGGTTTGTCCTGAACGATGTCCGCGATTCATCCAAGAAACCCTAGACGCGCTCGACACTTGGTTGCATCGTACGTCGGACCATGAAGGGACATGCGCGAAATATCATGACGCACCACGCGACGGTCGTCACTGAAGACACCTCGCTCAGCACGATCGCCAGCATTCTTGTGCATGCGCGCATCGGCGGCGTACCTGTCGTCGACGATCGCGAACGACTCGTAGGGTTCGTCTCGGAAACAGATCTCATGGGCGCGCTTTTGCGCTCGACCAGTGACGCTGTCACGGCCCGCGACGTCATGAGCACCCCGGCCATCTCGGTCGACGAATTCTCGACCAGCGACGAAGTCATGTCGATCTTTCGTGCCCGGGACATTCATCATTTGCCCGTCGTTCGTGGCGACAAACTCGTCGGGATCATCACGCCCCTCGACGTGCTGAAGTTCTTCTTGGACAAAGTTTTACCTCCGCCACCCGAAGTCGGTTGAAGATCATTGCACGAGCGCGATCGCATCGCGCGCCGCCGGAAAACTCGCGTACAGCGCACCTGTTCGCGGATCTCGAGCTTCCGGAACTACGTCGAGCAACGGCCGCAACGCAAACACTCGCTCGCCTAGACGCGGGTGCGGGACGACGAGTCCAGGTTCGTCGATGATTTCGTCTTCGACCCAAAGCACGTCGATGTCGATCGTTCGTGGTCCCCAGCGAACTGCATCCGGTCGAATGCGCCCGAGCACACGCTCGAGATCCAGCGCGCGCTCGAGCACCGTGCGCACATCGTTGGAGGTCAAAATAAGTGCCGCGGCGTTGAAGTAATCAGGCTGTGGAGGTCCTCCTGCCGGAGGTGTTATGTACAGCAACGATCTCTGCACGAGTGTCACGTCGGCCCATGTTCCGATCGCTTCGATGGCTCGCTCGATCGTTTGCGCTCGATCGCCCAAGTTTGCGCCGAGCCCGAGGACAATGCGCCGCGGCGCTCTCAACTGCGCGGCTTCTTCTCCACCCACTCGATCACCTTCGCTGCTTGATCCGTTCCTGTGAAGCGACTCAGCTCTTGGATTCCCGTCGGACTCGTCACGTTCACTTCCGTGAGGTGTTCACCGATCACATCGAGCCCGACGAAGATCAATCCATCGGCCCGTAATTTTGGCGCCACGGCTTTCACGAGTTCTTGTTCGCGAGGGGTGAGTTCGGTGGGCACGACGGAGCCTCCAACGTGAATGTTCGAGCGAATTTCGTCCGCACGCGGCACACGCAAGATTGCGCCGAGAGGTTCTCCATCGAGCAACAACACGCGTTTGTCGCCTTGGGACACTGCGGGGAGAAACGCTTGTACCATGGCCAATTGTCGTCCTTCACTGGTCAACATGTCGACGATGGCGCGCCCGTTTTTGTCGTCGGATCTCAGCATCATCACGCCCCATCCTCCGGCGCCGTCGAGCGGTTTGATCACGGCTTTGCCGCCAACATCGAGCACGAATTGATGGATCATGTCGCGATCGGACGAGACAAACGTTTTGGGAGTCCACTCGGAAAAATGTAGGGCGTAGAGTTTTTCATTCGCATCTCGAAGTCCGCGCGGATCGTTGATGATGAGCGTCTTGCCGCGGACGCGTTCGAGCATGAGCGTCGCGTAGAGGTACGCCTGATCGAACGGAGGGTCTTTCCGGATGAACACGGCATCGACTTCGCCCAGGTCCAGTTGCTGCGCGCCTTCGTCTTTGCGGAGTACGATGTATGGAGGCTCGGTCAAGATCTCCATTCGATGCGCTGTTGCGGACAGACGTCCTTCGCGGACGTGCATGTCCTGGGGCAAACAGTGAAAGCTCTGATGGTTGCGGTTTTGAGCTGCTCGAATGAAGGCAAACGAGGTGTCTTTGTCGTGGGTGACTCGAGTTAGAGGATCCATGACGAACACGAAACGCATCTTTATTTCTCCATCGCGGCTCGGACGGTGAACCGTTGTTGATTCCCGACGTCGTTGCGATGCATCCTAGCCAAGACGCGTGTCCGTTGGTGTGCCAAGGAGTTCATCATGCGAATTTTTCGCGCTACTTCGACCCTGATGCTGACGGCATCGTTTCTTTTGCTCGCGGCATTGCCTGGAGCCGGATGTGGAGGGGCTGGAACATCGGGGCGGATTGTCGAAGCGACTCCACCGCCGACTGCATCTGGGCCGGCGGCTCCGCCCAAAGATTTGCTGCCCGTACCGTCCGGACCAACCGTGCACAAATATGCGGTTGCGTCGGAGAATGCGACGGCGACGACGATTGCAATGGACGTGCTGGTCAAAGGGGGCAGTGCGGTGGATGCGGCCATTGCGGGGGCTTTGGCTATCGGCGTGGTGCATCCGGTATCGAGCGGCATTGGAGGCGGAGGGTTTGCCGTCGTCTGGGATGCGAAGAAAAAAGAAATCGTAGTGCTCGATTTTCGAGAAACGGCGCCGATTGGTTTGGTGGCCGAAGATTTATTGAAAAGGCCGCCTGCGGAAGAAAAACGGGGCGTGATGACGGGGACTCCGGGCGAAATTGCCGGGCTCACCGAAATGCATTCGCGCTGGGGAAAATTGGCTTTTGCGGACCTGGTACGTGGCCCTGCGGAAGCTGCGGAAAAAGGTTTTCCCGTGAGCGCGCACATGAGTCGGGCGCTCAAGTGGAGTGAAAAATGGGTGACGTCGACGCCGCGTTATGGGTTATTTGCGAAAGCGGGGGCGATCGTGCCGGCGGGCGAAATCGTGCAAAACTCGGCGCTCGCCGCGACATTGCGAAAAATTGGCGCGGAGGGAAAAAAAGCGTTTTACGAAGGGACCATTTCGGCGGATATCCTGGCCACGGCTCGGGCTGGAGGAAGTCGGTTATCGCAGCGTGATTTGCAAGGGTATCAAGTCGTGGAGCGAAAGCCTCTGCGGGTGCAATGGGAAGGTTATGAAATAGCGACGATGCCGCCTCCTTCGGCTGGGGGACTCATGATGATGGAAACATTGAACATGCATTCCAAGGCCGATTTGGTGGCGCACGGCTTTGGTACGGGGGCTTATGCGCATTTGTTGGCGGAGACATTTCGCGGAGCGATTTCCGATCGCATTCGCAGGGTAGGGGATCCGGCGTTCATCAAATTGGACGTGGAAAGTTTGGCTAGCCAAACAAGGATGAAAGCGCGGCGAGCGAAGATTTCAATGACCTCGACCACGCCGGCCGAAAAGATTCCCGTGGACGAATCGGGCACGACGCACATCGTGACGGTGGATGACGAAGGGAACATCGCGAGCATTACGAGCACGGTGAACAATCTATTTGGTTCGCGACTGGTGACCGAAGGTGGATTCGTTTTGAATGACGAGCTCGATGATTTCACGAATGAACGAGTGAGTCGGCAATATGGGGTGCAAGATGGGCCCAATCGTCCGCGCGGAGGGGCGCGACCGGTATCGAGTATGACGCCGACGATCGTGCTGAAGGATGGCAAACCCATCTTGGCGCTGGGGGGATCCGGGGGTACGCGCATTGCGACGGGAACGACGCAGGTGTTATTGGCGCACCTCGCGTTTGGAATGCCGGTGCAGCAAGCGGTATCGGCGCCGCGGATCGAAACTCCGCCGACAGGTGGCCTCTTGGTGGATGTGGCAATGGGCGTCGAAACGATTCAGGACTTGGAAAAACGCGGCGAAGTGGTGGATACGAGCAAACCAAATTTCAGCGCGGTGCAAGCGATATCGATTGCGGTAAAACCCGATGGGTCACGCGTCGTGGAAGCGGGGGCGGATCCGCGTAAAGGAGGCGTGGGCGCGGTGCAATGAGCAGGAAATGGAGCGAGCGTTTGGCGGCCTTATTTCCGTTTGACCAAACCCAACCGAATCAAATGGTGCAATCGCTCCCACCCCTCACCGTGGTCCTCCGCGGTATACCCTCGAGCCGCGAGGGCGGTGTGAATGTGAATGACGGCGCTCGTGCCGACAATTCAGCCTCTTCCAAACGCGCCGTCGTCGCCCGCGCCGAGGACAAACCCGCGTTTCGGAGGTGGAGGATTGGCTATCCTCGCCCACTCGGAACGAACCCACGAATGAACAAATCGAGAATCTCTAGCGGACTCAGCCATGCTGACGGCATTGAAAATGCCTCCGATCCGATGTGCACATGACATCGATGACCGAGGGTAGCATTGGGATGGTCATGCGGATTCAAATCAAATCGGACATAGGCCGGAACGCGCTCGTGTGCAGGGCGCGATTGCCATTTGACGTCATCGAGGCGTAATTCGAAGCTGTAGGAAATGATTTCGATGGGCTGGTTCAGATCAGCCCGAGCAATCAAGGCGAAATCGAACCATGCGCCATCGGGTCGCTCAAAATGCGGGAATGACTTCGTGCGCTTTTGATTGCGCTTTAAATTCTTGGCGCCCAAATTGATGACGAACTCCGATCGATCCGAAGAATGCAGCTTCACCACCTGCCACACACGACTCGACCCACCCAAGAGCAAATCGTCATCACACCCCGCCGCGAGTAAGTTTTGAATCTCGTAATGCAGCTCG
>DAOMZH010000184.1:0-14199 GCA_035437985.1 Polyangium sp. (in: bacteria)
TGATGGACTTCGGTCTGGTCGAAAAAGGTTCTTTTTTTGATGCGCAAGTGCTCAAAGGAACTGCTGCTTATATTGCTCCCGAAATGGTCCTGAGTGGCCGTGTCGATCACCGTCTCGACCTTTATTCTCTTGGTGCCGTTCTATTTCATGTTCTTACTGGGCGCGTCCTATTTCCTGGCCTCAACTTGATGGACACGTTGATGGCGCATGTCAACGAAGCGCCGAACTTGACGGACGACGTAAAACACCCGCTCCCAGCCCCATTCGATCGCATTTTGCGACGACTCTTGGCCAAAGAGCCTCATGATCGTTATGCATCAGCCGCAGAGGTTTTGGCGGAATTGGAAAGAGCAGGAGAACGACCGCGCACGGCGTCCGCGAAAAACTCCTTGGCGCTATACAAATTAGGCAGTCGTCTCGTTGGGCGCGAAAAACATTTCGAGCGTTTGCTCGGCAACCTCCGAACGATGCTCGCACCTCAACCTGGTACGCCGGGGGCTGTTTTCGTCACTGGTAGCAGTGGTATGGGCAAGTCGCGTCTCATTGAAGAATTGCGACATGAAGCGCAAGTGGACGGAGTTGGGTTTGCCCACGGCGCTTGTTTGCAAAATGGTGGACACTCGTATCTGCCGTTTGTCGAAATTTTGCGCACGCTCGTGCGCGAGATTTTGGGTTCGTCTTCCGAAACCCCCGAGACGACGCATTTTCTTGCGCCACGGGCTATTGAAGCGTCGACGCTGGTCGCGCCCCTCGTCACATTTGCCCGCTCAATCCACGGTACCTCGGATCCCGGTGCTTCGACCACACGCCCGAAACAAGGCACATTGCGGGCGCAAAACAGTCCAGTGATGCCTACGGGCAAAGCGCTCGAAAGCGTGCTGGGTCTTCAACAAAGGTCCATTCCTGGCGTATCTGATTTACCGCCCATGATGGACATCGCCTTTACGGGTTTGTCAGAGCGTGGTTGGCGAGAATTGGTCGAAGCGAATGCCGCCGCGTTGGCGGTTCTCCTTCCCGAAGATGTGCAAATCCGAGAATTGGCGCAGCGACATGCCCCGGATCCGAAGATCAAGCGGGACAAGGATTGGCTCATCGATTCGATTTGCAAATTTCTCGTCGATCTTTCCCGCGCCCATCCACTTTTGATTTATTGCTCGGATCTTCATTGGGCCGACGAACTCACCGTTGAATTGTTTTCACGCCTGTCACGTGCCGCGCATGCGCACCGGCGACCGGGTGAAAACGAGCCGCGGCTTTTGGTTTGTGGATGCTTGCGCGACGATGAAATCTCCGGAACGGCTCTCGAGAAAGTCGTAAATAGTTTGTCCGCGGAGGGAATCGCCGACACGATCCCGCTCGAACCCCTCGATTCGGCGGCAATCGCCGAAATGGCGCGTTTGATGCTCGGCCACGTCTTGCTCGGTCCCGAAGCATTGCAAGCGGTCGAGGAGCGCACCGGGGGTGTTCCTTTTGCCGTCGAAGCGACACTTCGCGATATTCTCGAACATCATTTGCACCAAGCCAGAAGCGCAGCCCGCAAAATTGATACCGGCGAATTCAGTCTCTCGTTTGCCCCAGCAACGGTCACCGAAGCGCTCGACCGGGCCCTCGAAAAAGCGTCTTCTGAAGAGACCAGCGTCATTCGATTGCTTTCGGTTTTCAATCGTCCCGCCACGGTGGCTTTATTGCGCGAAGCCGGGGAGATTCCCACGAGCAGTATTCGCACAGCATTGGCGCAGCTGCGCAGTCGACACCTCGTGCAGCGCGCGTGGGTAGACGGAAATCATCAATGGAGCTTGCGACACGCGCGGCTGCGCGATCACGTTTATTTTGCGATTGAAGATGATGTACGGGTAAAACTCCATGCTTCCGCCGGTCGATCCCTCGACACCCTGCATTCCGGCATCGAACGTTATCTCGAAGATATCGCGCAGCACTATGTACAGGCTCGCGAACTCGAAAAGGCGATTCATTATTTACGGGCTGCTGGTGACAAAGCGAAACGCATGTACGACTGGAATCGGGCTGGCATTCTATACACGCGCGCTTATGATGCCGTGAATTCGCTTGCTCCGACAATTGAGAATCGGTTGCTCAGCGCGGACTTGGTCGTCGCAATGGCCGAAATGACGTGTTACACGCCTTCCGAGCTAATGACGACGCGGCTCAAGCAAGCACTCGCATTCGTTGACGAATCGGATACGACTCGTCGGTCGCAATTGCAAAATTGGCTCGGACGCATGTTTTACGCGCTCGGACGGCAACAAGAAGCGCTCGCGTGTTTTCAGGAATTGATTCGCCTCACGGCCGGCACCGCAGATGACCTCACCCGCGCATTGCCGTATCAAGTCTTGGGGCGGGTTTATATTTTCCTCGGACGATTCGAACAATCTTATGATTATTTGAATCGGGCGGCAGCTCTTTTGCGGGCCCATCCCGGAACCGAAGACGATTTGTCGTACGTCCTGGGAATGGTTGGCGGTGCATATGCATACACAGGCGATTTTCAGCGTGCCGAGTCCTTGTCTCTCGAAGCCATTGAACTCGCCGAGCGTATTGGCCATAGAATGCGGAGCTCGCAAGGCCGCATTTACCTCGGCATCGTTTATGTCGTGCAGGGGCGTTGGGACGATGCACGCGCCGTTTTGGAGCCTGCTGTCGAGGAGGCCAAACGCGACAACAACGTGATTGGCACGGGAACTGGTTCGAGTTTCTTGGGCGTAACGTATTTGTCCCAAGGTGACACCGCGCGCGCAGTCGAGCTTTGTTCTTATGGTCGCAATCATATTGCAAAGGCCGGAGGAACATGGACATTTTCGATGATTGGCACGCAACTAGCCGAAGCGCTCTTGGCGAACGGGGATGCCGAACGCGCCGAGGAGGTCGCAGAAGAAACGCAAAAAGTGATTGATGCGGGCGAACGTTGGGGCGAAGTATGGCTGCATATCGTCCGAGCCCGAATTCATGAGCATTTTGGACAAACTGACGCCGCAATACAGCGCTACGAAAAAGCTTCCGAGGTCGCCGGGACTCAAAAAAACGTCATTTTTGGCACCAAAGCGCAGCTGGGCAAAGGCGCTTTGCTCATGAGACTCGGACGTGTTGACGAAGGAAAAACCATTGTCGAGAATGCTCGTGACGCGTTCGACTCGATGCTCATGCCCTGGCACGCGGCACGCGCCCGCGCGGTGCTCGCTGGCGATTTGACTCCCTTTACGTGTACTTGACAATCTCTCGCCATAGCAGGATCCTTCGCCAATGATTGGACACTTGAAAAATTTCGACCTTCGTACCCACTTCGACCAAACGCTCGATGATACGCTGCATGGCGAAGTCATGACTCGGCGCTACAAGGAAGCGTTTCGTCGCCTTTTCGCGCGCACGAAGGAACGTTTCGAGGTCAAACTATGGGACGGCGATTCGATGCGGTTTGGTGACGGCCCGCCAGAGTTTGCCATTGTCGTCCACAAAGCGCAGGCGCTCATGAACCTCGATCAGGATTCAATTGCCGAATCCTATTTTCGGGGTGACTGGTCCATTGAAGGTGATGCTTCCAAGGTCTTCGGATTGCGCCACAGCTTTCCGCAAAAATCAGCGAGACTCACGGCCTTGCAGCTGCTCGGGCGCGTGCTTTTCCTACCCGGAACCAAAAACAATGCCGATGCGGTCGGAGATCATTACAACTATGGTGACGAGTTTTACCTCTCGTTCATCGACAAACGCTATCGCATGTATTCCCACGGGCATTTTCATACAGATGATGAATCGCTAGAGGATGCACAAGAGCACAAGCTCGAGACGATGTACAATTCCTTGGGGCTGAAACCCGGAATGCGGCTGCTCGATATTGGCGGCGGCTGGGGACCCGTTCCGCAATACGCCGGGGAACGCGGCGTCGAAGTGACCAGTGTGACCGTCGCGCAAGATTCCGAACGTTACATCAATCGGCTCATTCAGGAGCGGAATTTGCCGTGCCGAGTCATTCGAACTGATTTCTTGGATTTCAAGCCCGAAAAGCCATTCGACGCCATCGTGATCTTCGGCGTCATCGAACACATTCCACAATATCGCGCTTTCGTCGACAAAGTATGGGAATGTTTGGCCCCAGGGGGGCGCATGTACCTCGACGCTTCGGCCACGCGGGTCAAGTATCGCATGAGTCCCATCCTGCGAAAAACAGTGTGGACCTCGACGGCTACCTATTTGTCATTGCAGGATTTCATGGCCGAGCTGGCGTACGGAGGGCTGCAAGTGCTCGAATTGAAAAATGAAAGTCGCGATTACGAAATCACGATGCTTCATTGGGCTCGGCGCTTCGAGGCCGCGCGTGAGTTCATCGTGTCCAAATGGGGCGAGCGGCTTTATCGTATCTTTCAATTGTATCTGTGGGGCGGGCATCACTGCTTCCACTGGGATACGCTTCAGGCGTATCGCATGATCATTCGTCGCCCTGAAATTCGCGATCGCGATCCCGGCATGTTCCGGCGACTCATGTCGATCGTCTATGCTTCGACGTGATTGTGCAGTTCGACAAACCATTTGCCCAGAATATCCAACGACGAGGAAGAATACACAATGGCGGACCCAGGATTGCTTGCGAAACTCAATGATCCGGCCTTTTATGCCAATCCTTATGGTGTTTACAAGGCCATTCGGGAAACGGACCGGGTATTGCTCACGCCGCTACGCGGGGGAGCCTGGTTCATCACTGGATACTCCGAAGTCGCCGCGGGTCTCAAATGCGAACAATTCTCCAATGCTCGGGCCGGCGCGTTCATGACGATGCTGCCCCCCGAAGTCCGCGACGAATTCAAGCCGCTGGCGGCGACACTTTCCAAATGGGCGCTTTTTCTGGACGCCCCGCGCCATACCTACATCCGCAAACTCATGGCCCGAGCCTTTTCGCAGATATCGCAAGAAACCCATCGAAAGCGAATCGAGCGCGTCGTGCAACAATTACTCGACCCGGTCGCTGAACGTGGCGAAATGGATGTCATCAAGGACTTTGCTTATCCATTGCCGCTCATGGTCATCGTCGAAATGCTGGGCGTGCCCATGGAGAAAAAATCCGACTTTGCGCGATGGTCCGACGATATCGGCACGTTGCTCGGCGGGGCGACTCCCACGCTCGAACAAGCTCGCAAGACGCAACGAAGTGTCGTGGAAATGACGGAGCTTTTGCGGGGGATCTTGGCCGAACGTCGTATTGAGCCGCGGGAAGACATTTTGACGACGTTGGTTCAAGCCGAAGAAGACGGTGACAAACTCGATGAGGACGAAATCCTCGCGCAATGTGTATTGCTGCTTTTTGCAGGTCATGAAACAACGCGTAATCTCATCGGCAATGGACTGAATGCGCTGTTGGAAAATCCAGATGAATTGACCAGATTGCGTCGCGATCCGAGCCTCATCAAAACCGGCATTGATGAAATGCTCCGTTTCGACAGCCCCATTCAAATGGTCAGCCGCCTGGTAAAAGACGATGTCGAATTCGCGGGACGGCAAATCAAGAAGGGGCAATACGCGATGCTTTTCATTGGCGCTGGAAACCGCGATCCTTCGGATTTCACGGATCCGGATCGTCTTGACCTTGGCCGCCGGGAAAAACAACATCTCTCGTTCGCCCCAGGACCACATCTCTGCATTGGCGCGCAACTTGGACGTCTCGAAGCGCAAATTGCGTTTAATGCCTTGTTGGATCGGTTTTCACACATCCAACATGCAGGCGACAAACCCAAGTATGGCATGAATCTAGTGCTTCGAGGGCTCGCTTCCTTCCCCGTGCAAGTTTCCTCGCGGGAGCACGTTCAGGTATAACACATGCCTCGAACCGAACTGAATCCGTTTGCCCCGGAACATCGCGACAACCCATATCCCATTTATGCCGAGCTGCGGGATTTGGGGCCACTGGTCTATCTGGAAAAACTCGGCTTCTGGGTAGCCACGACAGCCGCGAGCGTCCAGGAAGTGCTGACCAATGCCGACCGATTTTCGTCGGCCAAAGGCATTGGGCGCGCACGCAACGAGGTAATTCAACGCCCCACGATGCTCACGCGTGACCCGCCCGAGCATACGCGTTTGCGGGCGCTCGTGAGCCGCGCATTCACGCCCCGACGCATCGCCGAACTCGAACCCCGCATTACGCAAATCGTCAATGAACGTCTCGACGTGGGGCTCGAACAGGGCGAAATTGATGTGGTCAAGAGTTTGGCCCGGCCACTACCGACACTCGTCTTGGCCGATCTTCTTGGCGTCGAATACGAACTGATTCCCAATCTCATGCGCTGGTCCGACGATATTTTTCGGTCGGTTGCCGGATTGGGCAAGGCAGAAGAACGCGAACGGGCCCGTCAGAGTTACGTCGAATTCGATGCCTACTTCGGAGCGCAAATCGAGGAGCGCCGCAAGCGCCCGCAGGAAGATTTGCTGGGAATGCTCGTCATGGCCCACGATGACCATGCTGCCCTTTCCACCGTTGAAATCCTCAGCTTCTGCATGCTCCTCTTCATTGCCGGAACCGAGACGACGACAAACCTTTTGGCGAACGCCCTCCTCGCTTTGATGGAGAACCCCGATGTGGCCGATTCATTGCGCAAGTCGCCAGAATCCGTGGGCGAGATCATCGAGGAAACCTTGCGCTACGATGCGCCTGTGCAAGGCATTTTTCGCACGACTCGCGCCGATTTTGAAGCCTTCGGCGAACACCTCGACGTCGATCAAAAAGTGTGTGCCCTCATTGCCTCGGCCAATCGGGATCCTGCCGGACGAACCAATCCCGACCGTTTTGACCCCAAACGATCATCGTCGAACCACATTGCTTTCGGCTATGGCGCCCATTATTGCCTTGGAGCATCTCTGGCGCGCCTCGAGGCCCGTTTGGCATTAACGCAAATCTTTCAGAAGACACGGGCCATTTTTCCAATGGACGCACCAAAACGCCTCGATATGCCCATGGTGCGAGGACTCGCTAGCTACCAGCTTCGCCTCGAACCCGCTTGACTGCCCATTGATTCAAGCAGCCGCGAGCAGTTTTTCCAGGGCAACGCGGGTTCGCGCAGCTATCTCGACGTGCGTCTCGCCTTCTTTGATTTCGAGGGGTTCGCCAAAACGAACCAAAACTTCCCCCGATTGGATGCCCATGCTGCCGGACGGCAAGAGTGCACTCGTCCCAATCAGCGCAACCGGCACGATGGGCACACGAGCTTCGGCGGCCAGGTGAAACGGTCCTTTTTTGAATTCCAACAAATGGCCATCTTTTGAGCGAGTGCCTTCCGGAAAAACCACCATGCACAAACCATTGCGAATACGTTCGGCCGCCTTTCGGAGACTTTCTCGCGCGCGTTCATGATCGCCTCGCTCGATGAATACGCAACCCCCCGTCGCCAACATTGCCCACCCGAAAAAAGGAATCCATTGCAAGGAGCGCTTGGCGAGCCATCGGTTATTGTTGGGCAATGCTGGAGCAATGCACAGAATGTCGAGCGCAGACGCGTGATTGGCCATAAAAATAAATGGCCCGGCGTGTTTGTCCTTTGCGCTCAGATGCTCGACGCCTTCGAATCGCACTTTTACGCCCGCGACACGCAAAATGCTCTTGGCCCACGTTCGCCCGAGCGGCATCATCAAACTGCCCGAAGGGGCAATGAGCGGAGATAACGATATCGCCGTCCCGATGCCAATGCTCGCGAGGACGACCCAGGCAGCCGAAAGAGCCGGACGTAATGGATACATGATTGTCAGAAGTGTACCTGGCAATGCTCATTCATGCAAGTGGGCTCGTGCATGAAAAATCGGACGAATTGCTAGCTTGCCCGCTACGTCATTGCAGGGGAAACGGCGACAAGAAATAGTCCGTGCCGTTCGAGTGACACCCTGTGCATTGCACCGAGCCATTGCCATTGGCGACCGGATTGGAGTTATCCGTGGTGCTGTAGTTTTCGTACCAGTAAAACCCTCCACCATTCGCACTATCTGCTTGCGTTTTCACGAAAACCGCCCACCCATTCAATTTCGCGCCGGTTCCCCATAATTCTTTCACTGCGGACGAACCCACGGGAAAATTCGTGGACCCCGCTGTCAATGCGTCGAAGAGGATTGGATTGACGAACGTCCGCACGTTGCCCCCATGCGGACCCGTAGAAGCATGCTGCGCCGATTCCGCCTGAAATGCCATATAGTTGCCCGCCTGAAGCCACGGGAACAATTCATCGCCATTTGCGGGCACAAGACCCCCCATGCCCCCCGTGCCCCCTGAACCACCACCGGAACCACCCATGCCCGCCATACCCGCCATTCCTGCGTCTCCGGACGAACTGCTCATCGCGCCAGAACTGCTGGACGATGTGCCATTTGGCGTCGCAGGGTCGCTGCACGCCGCAAAACTGCAAAAAATAAGCAAAAGAGTCGCGAATGTTCGGGTTGCTCGGTGCATGGTGTTGGGCTCACTTTCTCGTAAGAATACGACGCACCTCGACTATCGGTCACGAGCACGCTCCTCGTCAACGACATTCGACGGTCCGTCGCGCTTGAATGCCGGCAATCGTACTACGCCAAAGACACCGGCCACCGAATCCGAGGACAAACCAATACCGGATATCAGAGGGGATCGCCACCCCGAGCGAGGGCGGCAATGATACTGGGCACTTCATCGGGGATTTCTCCAGCAAACAATCCGCGATCGCATCCCGTGCGTGCCTTCCAGCGATCGCCCGCGAGCGCGTGCACGAGCACCCCCGCGCACGCCGCATGATCGGGCGGCAATGCACATGCAAACGCCGCCACGATTCCCGTGAGTACATCACCCGATCCTGCCGTCGCCAATGCCGGATTTCCCGCCATGCAAATAAATAGACGACCATCAGGGGTTGCAATGATCGTTCGGGCGCCCTTGAGCACCACCGTCGCTTTGGTCAAAGCCACCGCTTCTCGTACCGCGCCAAACCTATCTTGCTCAATGGCCGCCGCAGTTCGTCCTAGCAAACGCCCGAGTTCCCCGGGATGCGGCGTGAGCACCAACTGACCTCGCGCCCGGGCGAGAACTTCGGGCCGTCCCACGAAATGCGTAATCGCATCGGCATCCACGACCTTGATGCCGTCCCACCCCAAAACCACATAATCGACTGCGGTTCGTGCATCCGCGCCCAATCCAAATCCCGGCCCAATCGCCACCGTATGTCGTCCAGCCAGCGCAGCATCCAGCGATTTTACGATATCTTGGGGATCGATTCGCGCAGTCATTACTTCCACCACGCGCGATTCCAATGACGTCGCCGCATCCGGCCACGTGCAAATCGTCACGAGTCCCGCACCTGCCCGCATTGCCGCTCGGGCCGTCAATAACGAAGCCCCGAGTTTTCCCGGCGAACCAGCAATGACGAGAACGTCACCTGCCTTGTGTTTATGCAAATTCGCTTCCCGCGGACCAAAATACGAACCCACGGTTTCGCGACGGAGAACTTCAGCGACATGCCCAACATGCGCCAAAATGGGCGGATCCGGAACGCCCAAATCGACGACGTGCACGTTCCCCGCCAAACGGGCTCCTTCCGGCGTGAGCATTCCTATTTTCAAATGCGCAAATGTTACGGTATCGTCAGCCCGCACCACGACTCCCAGCGGCGCACCGCTATCGGCATCGAGCCCTGAGGGAATATCGAGCGCCACACGGCGAGCCGGACACTCGTTGATCGCCGCAATGACGTCGGCCAAATGCCCCGTAATGGGCCGATCAAGACCCGTACCAAAAATCGCATCAATGACGAAATCGGCTCGATTGAGGGCCGAATGCAGGGGATCCAAACTCGAATTCGCCGGCAATTCGTAAAAGCGCCCGCCAAGGTCGATATACGCATCATGATTGATCCGCGCTTCGCCCATGACTTTTTCGCTATCGCCCGCGAGATATACTTCGACTTCCGCCCCACGGGCCAACAAATGGCGCGCCACGACAAACCCATCGCCGCCATTCATTCCAGTGCCGCAAACGACGACGACGTGGGCCTCGAGTGGATACGTCGCCGGTTGCCCAGGACTACGTACATGACGAACCGGAAACGAACGCGCCCTCGCGGAAAGTGCCTCGGATGTTGCCCGATGACCAACCCGATGTTGCTCCTGAATCATCGCCGACAACACGTCGGCCGCCCCCCTTCCCGCATTCTCCATCAAGACGACGCCAGGGACGTGACACGCTTCGATCGCATATTTGTCGAATGCGCGCATTTGCGCACGGGTGAGCACGGGAATCATGAGCGGTTTCTCCTCGTCATGAGCCTTTGCGGCTCGTGGAACCACGAATGATCGCTTGCCGCAAATCCCGTACGGCCCGATCGAGACCAAAAAAGACGGCATCCGCGATCACGGAATGTCCAATATTGACTTCGACGATTTGCGAAATCGCCACGACCGGGCCAACGTTATGCCGCGTCAAACCATGACCGGCCGCGACTTCGAGCCCAAGGTCGTGCGCACGCGCCGCCGCTCGTGCAAGACGCCCCAACTCCTCCGCCGCTCGCGCTCCCGTCGCATGGCAATATTCGCCCGTATGCAATTCGATCTGCGCGACCCCGAGCTTTTTCGACGCTTCGACCACGGCTTCATCCGCATTGATGAACAAACTCATCTTGATGCCTTTTTCTTTCGCCATGGCGATCACCGATTCAATCGCTCCGCGTCGCTCGATGACGTCGAGTCCTCCTTCAGTGGTCCGCTCTTCGCGTCGTTCGGGCACGAGGGTGATGACGTCAGGACAAACTCGCTCCGCAATGTGCAACATCTCGTCGGTCGCGCCCATTTCGAGGTTCAGCATCGTATTGATTGCGGCTCGAAGACGCACCACATCGTCGTCCGTAATGTGCCGACGATCCTCGCGCAAATGCGCCGTAATTCCATCTGCCCCCGCCCCTTCGCAAAGCCCAGCAGCAAATACGGGATCCGGATAACGTGTACCCCGAGCATTCCGCACGGTCGCCACGTGGTCGATATTGATGTGAAGCCGCACGGACATCGGATTCCTCATTTCTCCTGCCAGGTTCCGCTCCGCCCCTTTCCATACTCGAAAAGAGGCGAAGCGGATACGTTTACGTCAATTCACTGCCTTCGAGTCAGCTCGGACGTCCTACCGCCGCACTGCTGGCTTGCGTCAGGAGATCCTGAATGTTGCGAACGAGTTTGGCTGGGTCATTCACGACGCCTTCCGCCAAAAGCGCTTGTTCGTAAAGCAATTCGGCCCAAAGACCAATTTGCTCGGATCCCGCATTCCGCTCGGCCACCGTATTGAGGTTTTTGACAATGGGATTTTCCGGATTCAATTCGAGAATCCGTTTGGCCGTCGGAGCCTCTTCCCCCATGATGCGCATGATGCGCTCCATGTTCACGCCCATATCGCCTTCGCCGGCCACGAGACAACTCGCGCTATTCGTCAAACGTCGCGAAGCGCGCACGTCCTTGACGCGATCGCCCAATGCTTTCTTGACGGCGTCGACAGCGCTCTTGATGTCTTCGCTCGCCTTTTCGTTGTCTTTCTTTTCCTCGTCGCCCAAATCGATATCGCCATGCGCAATGCTCCGCAGCTTGCGCTTGTCGTATTCGTGGGTGGACTGGACGAACCATTCGTCGACCGGGTCGGTCAAGAAGAGCACGTCGTAACCGCGCTTCTTGAACGCTTCGATGTGCGGGCTTTGTTCGAGGGATTTTCGCGATGGGCCCGTGAGATAATAAATATCCTTTTGGGCTTCCGGCATCGCCTTGACGTATTGAGCCAAGGAAATCCATTGACCATCGGGCGTCTCGAGCGATCCGAAGCGGCACAAATCCGCAATGGCATCCTTGTTTTTCCAATCCGTGGAGACGCCTTCTTTGATGACCTTGCCGTATTCGCGCCAAATCGCATTGTATTTGTCAGCATCGGATTCAGCGAGGTCCTTCAGCGCCTTGAGCACTTGTTTGGTCACTTGTTGCTCGATTTGCTTGACCGCCTTGTCTTCTTGCAACATTTCGCGCGAAACGTTCAGCGACAGGTCTTCGGAATCGACGACGCCGCGCAAAAAGCGCATATAGACCGGAACGAGTTTGTCCGAGTCTTCCACGATGAGCACGCGTTTGGCATAAAGGCGAATGCCGTGACGATTCCGCTGGAACAAATCCGGCGGCGCTTTTTCGGGCATGTAAAGAAGCGCGTGGAATTGCACCGGCGCGTCAATCGACATGTGCAAATGCCACAAAGGTTTGTCTCCCTCGTATCCTCCGGTCACGTGCCGATAAAATTCAGCGTGTTGTTCCTCCGTGACTTGGGACTTGGGCAACGTCCAAATCGCCGCTTTGCGATTGGCGAGTTCCTCGTTGACCAGGATCGGAAAGTGCACGAAGTCCGAATACTTGCGGATGATCTCTTTGACTCGCCAAGCTTTCGTGTAATCGCGCGCGTCGTCTTTGAGGTGCAACGTGATTTTCGTCCCCGGATGCGGACGATCCCCCGGTAAAACCGTGAACGTTCCCGAACCACCCGAACGCCAGAGCACCGGTTCAGCTCCGTGTTGCATCGAGCGTGTTTCGACATCCACCCGCGCAGCCACCATGAAGGCCGCATAAAAACCAACGCCGAACTGGCCAATCAAATCCACACGGTCGCCCTTGTCGCGACTCGCCTTGAGCGCGTCGGCGTGAGCTTTCAAGAATTCGAGCGAGCCGCTCTTCGCAATCGTGCCGAGGTTCTGAATGACTTCGTCACGCGTCATGCCGATGCCGTTGTCTTCGATGGTCAACGTGCGCGCCTCGTCATCGAGCTTGATGACAATCGTTGGTTCTCCAACTTGTTCCAGCGCATCCTTGTGCGAGATCTGGAAAAATCGCGCCTTATCGAGGGCATCCGACGCGTTCGAGATGAGTTCGCGAAGAAAAACCTCTTGGTTGGCGTAGAGCGAGTTGATGACGAGGGATAGAACCTGCTGAACTTCCGCCTGAAACGGCATCTCCACAGCAGGGGAAGCAGCAGCCGGCTGAGCGGCAGACGGCTCGACCGGATCGTTTGTCGGTGTAGATTCTGCAGTCATGATCTTCGTCCTTTGAAATGTGGGCACTCGTCAGGCCCGTGCCCGGTTCAGTTGAGGCGCCGACGAAATGGATCCTCGGAAGCGTTTTCGCAATCCCCCCCGTACACAAAAGTGTGTGTCGCACGCAAGCCCGGACAACACGAGCCATGCGCGTCCAAACCAGCTATGCTCCGCGGCCGTGTTTCCCAACGAACGCCCTCGAAGACTCCGCCGCTCACCGGCAATGCGCAATCTGGTCCGAGAAACGACGCTTTCCCCGTCGGATCTCATCTTGCCCTTGTTTTTCCACGAGGTTCTCGACGAGCCGCGTCCGGTGAGCACGATGCCGGGCGTGTCCCAACTGCCCGTGTCCCATGCGGCGGACCAAGCGCGCTTGGCCAAATCTTTGGGCCTTGGTGGCGTGCTTTTGTTTGGACTTCCGAAGTCGAAAGATGCTTCGGGCTCGAGCGCGTACGATCCCAATGGTCCCGTACCGCGGGCCGTTGCGGCGATGAAAGATGCGGCTCCTGAGCTGCTCGTCATCACGGATGTTTGCGTCGACGAATACACTGAGCACGGACACTGCGGAATCCTCAAACCAGGACCGCGTGGCGAGATGGAAGTCGACAATGATGCGACGCTCGAAGTCTTGGCGCGATCGGCGCTCGTGCATGCTCACGCGGGTGCAGATGTGGTTGCGCCGAGTGACATGATGGATGGGCGCGTAGCCGCGATTCGTCGCGCGCTCGATGGGGATGGTTTGTCTGGAACGTCCATCTTGTCGTATGCTGTGAAGTACGCGTCGAGCTTCTATGGACCGTTTCGCGAAGCTGCGGATTGTGCTCCGAAATTCGGCGATCGCGCGGGTTATCAGATGGATCCGGCGAACAGCCGCGAAGCTCTGCGTGAGGCGCGACTCGATGAAGAAGAAGGCGCGGACATGCTCATGGTCAAACCCGCTCTCCCGTACCTCGATGTCGTTGCGCGGGTGCGCGCAGCGTCGACGTTGCCGCTTGGAGCGTACAACGTGAGCGGCGAATACGCGATGATCAAAGCTGCATCGGCGGCGGGCATGATCGATGAACGTCGGGCAGTTTTGGAGCTGCTGACCTCGATTCACGCCGCTGCCGGCGCCCCTGCCTGGCCTCGGCTCGTCGGCGCCCGATCACGG
>DAOMZH010000185.1:0-14182 GCA_035437985.1 Polyangium sp. (in: bacteria)
CCGGCTTCAACGTTCTAACCGGCGAAACAGGTGCGGGCAAGTCGATCGTCGTCGGCGCCTTGTCTCTGGTTCTCGGTGGTCGCAGCAACGCGGATCAAATCCGACCTGGAGCCGAAGAAGCAGAAATCGAAGCCTTGTTTGACGTGACAAACAACTTCCAAGTGGTCACGGCGCTCGAGTCAGCAGGAGTCGCGGCTGGCGGTGAACTCGTCATTCGTCGCGTCGTGCAACAAAACGGTCGCTCGCGCGCGTACCTGAACGGGCGCTTGTGTACCGCGGGCGAGCTCGCCAATCTCGCGTCGACTCTCGTGGACGTCGCTTCCCAACACGAGAGCGTCGCGCTCACCGATCCTTCCACGCATCTCGGATACCTCGATCGTTTCGGACATCTGTCCGGGGCCCGCGAAGAGCTCACCGCTGAAGTCCTGGAACTCGAACGCGTCGTTGGAGACATCCGCAAAGTGCGTGATGCAGAACGAGGTCGCGCTGAACGGGAAGCATTTTTGCGTTTTCAGCTGCAGAGCATCGATGCGATCGCGCCCAAACCGGGCGAACTGGATGAACTCGCGGCGGAACGGCAACGTCTTCGTCACGCGGGCAAACTGCGGGAATTGACTGAACGCGCAGTCGCTCGATTGGATCAAGGTGAACACGCCATCTGCGACGAACTCGCACGTTTGTCCAAGGACTTGAGCACGGCCGCCGAACTGGATCCTGCGCTCGAACCAACGGCGCGAGCTCTGGACGGTTGCTTCGCCGAGCTCCGCGAGATCTCGCGGGAGATCGAACGCTACACCGAGCGCGCCGAGGCCAACCCCATGCGTTTGTCCGAGGTGGAAGAGCGCATGTACCGCATCGAAGGTTTGTTGCGCCAACATGGCAGCACCATCGAAAGCGTCCTCGAAGCCCGTTCGCGTCTCGTGGCTGAACTCGAAGCCCTCGAGAATGTCGAATCGCGGATCGAAGAACTCGAGCGAGAGCGTGATGAGCGTTTGCGTAATGCCTCCGAGCGGGCGCGCGTTTTGTCGAAGCAGAGGCGCGAAGCTGGCAAGCGTTTGGGTGCGTCGATCAGCACTGAACTTGCGGAACTAGGCATGGGTGGAGCACGCGTCGTCGTCGACGTCGAAGCGCTCGCTGGAGATCGTTCCGACCTCGTCGTCGATGGGGCTCGTCTCGGACGTGACGGCATTGATCGGGTCGAGTTTTTGATCGCTCCAAACAAGGGCATCGAGCCGCGACCTCTACGCAAGATCGCTTCGGGCGGTGAGCTTTCCCGCGCATTGTTGGCACTCAAACGAACTCTCGCAGACTCTGGTCCCGCAGGGCTTTACGTGTTCGACGAAGTCGATGCGGGTGTTGGTGGGGCGATCGCGGATCGTATTGGTCGGGCGATCGCGGATGTCGCGCGACACCATCAAGTTTTGTGCATCACGCACCTCGCACCGATCGCCGCGTTCGCGAACAAGCACTTCGTGGTGTCGAAACAGGTGGATGGGTCGATGACGAAGAGCACGGTGACTCCTGTCGCGGACAAACAACGCACCGCGGAGATCGCGCGCATGCTCTCGGGCGCGAAAGTGACTCAAAGTGCCCTAGATGCCGCGGACGAACTTTTGCAGGAAGCAGCCCAGGTGGTGGAGCGAAAAACCGCGGCGACGACGACGACAAACCCCAAAGCTGCCCGCGGAAAAACACCGAAGCGCGGACAAACCTGAACGTCTTGGACGCGAGATCAGCTGCGTGCGAGCGCGTGGTCTTCGAGATCGACCTTGAGCAATCCGTCGAGCCACGGGTGCAAGTGAATGAGCGTCCGGTACATCGCTTGGGCAACGCGACGATAACTGGCATGTCCCTGTTTGGCCGATCGTAACTCCACCACGTGAATCGCTTCGCGGAGGTTGAGCGTCCACAACGTGCGCACGCGAAAGCCGAGCGGTACTGCGTATTGCGCTTCGAGGGGGAAGTTTTTCTCGATCTGTTCCCACGCCTCGACAGCTTCGATGAGCCCATGCGCATAGGTCGCGGCCAAACCAAATTCGGAAAGCTCGGCCGGTGTTTCGAATCCCAAACGACACGTCAAACGCTGCGTGGACGGCGTGAGCATGCGATGCCGCTGCAAGTCGCGATAGGCCCCGTAGTCGAGAAGCAGCTCGAACGTCATCGACGTCGCTTCAAACGCACGACAAGCCGGATCATGAGGACCTCGTCGCGCCAAGGCGGCCCGCACGAGCCCTTCCCGCTCTGCCTTGGTTGCATGCTTCAACGCTTCGAGGATCCCGCGTACATGCACCACTGGCTCGCTTCCTTCGTACGCCAGGGCGAGCACGATCCGCTCGATTGCATCCTTGTCATGATGCACGAGACGCACCGGTTGTCCGAGAACACTCGTCGCGTGAGCATCCCACGGACCGGGATCGTAGATCATGCGAAGTTTGTCATGAACAACGTCGTGCAACGTCATTCGATACGCGTTTTCCTTGGCGTACTTGACGAGGGTCGGGACGACCGTGAGCGATGCGCGATGCATCGCCGCCGCGAGAGCTCGCACTTCGAGCAACGGACTGGAAAACATCTTTGACAACAAACCTTCGAGGGCCCTTGCGTTCGCGGACAAACCAATGTTTGTCCGAGTTCCGGCCGGAAGCAATCCGCGCAGCAAGTCACACGCTTGTGCCCGAATCGCAGCGGTATAGGCCCCTTCGCTCATCGAGCCTCGAGGTACCCGGGCTTCGAGGGCTTTGGTCACCTGCGGCATCAAGTCGAGGTACGTCGAGAACAACTTCTCGCAAGACTTGCGGTAAATCGGAGAGAGTTCGTCCCCTAGAACCGGGAGATCCACGAAGCTGTTGCGATCGAAGACGACGTAGCGCGTGCTTTTTTCCGTGAACGATCCGAGCCGCAAGTCTTCGATGATTTTCGAGGCGACGATGCTGACGTTTTCGAGCGCGAGGTGCACGACGGCATGTTCGGCGACGGAAGCATGTCCGTACCCGACGACCCATTTTTCGTGGAATGCGCGAGCTTTCTGCGTAGCCAAGCCAAACGAAGGACGAGCGGTCGTTCCTTCGGCGACATCGATTTCTTGATCGGCCAAGAGCCGCGACAAGTTTGTCCGCAGATCGTCACGGCTGCGCGAGTAATAGGCAAACAGCACGGCGATGACTTCTTCGGGAAGTCCGCTCAGGGCAAAAACATCTTCGGTCGTGCTGGAAACGTACGGTGCAATGCGCGCAAGCGCGGCGTCGTCGAGGAGCATGGTGGTGTCGCTGGGAATCAGGGGGAAACGGCCGCCGAAACGGTCGGCGCGGAAAACACGTCGCCAAAGATCTCGCTATTTGCAAGCTTTCGCGACCGTCGGGTGAGGATCTCACAACTCGTTTTGGTAACAACGACTGTGTGCTCGAACTGCGCGGACAACGAACCGTCGGCTGTGACCGCGGTCCATTTGTCGTCGAGCACTTCGACTTCATGACCGCCGACATTGATCATCGGTTCGATGGTGAAGCACATTCCGGCGCGCAGGCGCATGCCTTGGCCGCGTTTGCCCACGTGCGAGACTTGGGGAGCTTCGTGAAATTGCCGGCCGATGCCGTGCCCAACGAACGCACGCACCACAGAACAACCTTCCTTTTCCGCAAAGGTTTGGATTGCCGCGCCGATATCGCCAAGACGCGCGCCTTCCCGAACTTCGGCAATCGCCAGTTCGAGGCTGCGTCGCGAAACCTCGGTGACGTGTCGCGCTTCGGGAGACGGTTTGCCAATGTAGAACGTCGCCGACGTGTCGCCGAAAAACCCCTTGTAGATCGTCGTAACGTCGACGTTGATGATGTCACCCTGTTCGAGCACGCGTCGACCCGGGATACCATGACAAACCACCTCGTTGATCGAGGTGCACACGCTTTTTGGAAAGCCGTGATAATTGAGGGGGGCCGGCCATCCACCACGACGCACAGTGTCGTCGTGGACGAACTGGTTGATGTCCTCGGTGGTGATCCCGGGTTTGATCATTTCTCCGACGGCCAAGAGGGTATCGGCAGCCATCTGCCCGACGATTCGCATCGCCTCCACCTCTTTGAACGTCTTGACGCTGACATTGCTCACGGTCGGCTCCGCTCGACGGTCGTCACGTTTCGGCACGTTGCCCTAGCACGGGGAACATGCGGTGTCAGTGTTAGTGGACGGTCTTTGCGCTTGATCTTGGAAGTCGTCGATTTTCTTTCCATCGATCCCGCAGATGGCTCGTCGAACCCAGCAAACTGACCGCGATCGGGTTTCGGGCCACGAGCGCCTCGAGCGCTCCAACGTTCCAATGATTCATGCGAGCAATTGGGGCGCAGTTCATTCTCTTGCTAACCTGCTCTTGCCTGCACACGGTCGATGATTTGAAATTCCGAGGTTCGGCTACGAGCCGATACGGCGGAGGGATGAGGAGATGAAGGCGAACAAAATCTGGGGCGCACTTCTGGCAACGACATTTGGCCTCGCCGCGATCATGGCGCCCACGAATGCCGATGCCGAGAAGAAGAAAAAGGCGGAGACCGTTGCTGCACCAACGGGTCCGGCGCAAACGGTAAAACCCATCCAATATCAGCCGGCAAACGCGAGTATTCGCTGGGGCATGACGATCAAAGAGACGGCTGCCGCGATCGACAAGATGCTCGATCTCGAATACAAGCCCATCTATCAAGCCACGTCGCCCGGCATCAAGATGAAGGAGCTCGATCATCAGCTCGAAGAAGAGAAGAGCATCTTCCGACGTAGCCGCATCAACTTCGACAATCTGCCCGTCGCGCTCGATTCAACGCCCCTCAAAGGCGAATATACCTACCGCAACAAGGAATCGATCCTCACGCTGAGCCGCAAAGGCGAGACGCGGTATTTCTTCTACATCCAGGATCGCCTCTGGAAGATCATTCACGAAGTCGCGCTCGACGCGAAGAGCCCGTACGGCAAGGACTTCACGGAAGCCGCGATCAAACTGTCGACCCAACACGGCGTACTCGGGCGGGTAACTCCGCCTAACCCGGACAAACAGGTGTTCGTAAACGTCGTCGATTGGAAGGACGAGACCACCCACTTGCGCCTCGTCGAACGTCACGAAGCTGCCGCCGCAATCATTTACGAAGAGCTCGCGACGCTCAACAACATCGACACCCTGCGCGTCAACAAACCCGCCGCGACCGATGACATCGATCCGGCCATCCGCGCCATCGCCCGTGAACAACAAGAGGCCCCTGCCCCTCCTCCGGCAAACGCCGACAAGAAGCAAGAAAAGAAGAAGTGAGTCTCGTTTGACCGCGCCCCCCGCGGCAAACTAGATGACCAACATGAAAACGGCGAGCTCATCGAGGGCTCGCCGCTTTTTCTTTGGGATGCGTGCAACCAGGCCCAAGAAAGCCCGGAAAAACGAAGCTCGTCAGGTGATGAGCGAAGCGCCCTCGGGAATCCGAATGCCGGCCGAAACGACGACACGTGCCGCAGGAGCGACCGCATGCACCGCAGGCTCGATGACTCCTTTGACCGTCAAATTTGCGCCCGGACACCCGGCACACATGCCCGCGAGGTGCAGCGTGATTTGATCCGGTTCGACCGCGACGAGGTAGATCTCACCTTGATCCGCGCGAACCAGGGGCGCGATCACTTCGCGACAAACCTTCAGCATCTGGTCGATGTGTGCAGGCATCGTCTCCGACTATCTCCGCGCACGACGCTAGCATGATCCGGACCGCAAACGCACAACGTCCATAACGCCCAATCAAAACATCGCGTTCTTTTACGAATCGTGCGCAATTTCAGTTGAGTGACGAGCAGTTGGCCGAACAACCGTCGCCACCAATCGTGTTGCCATCGTCGCAAACTTCACCGCCATCCAGAATTCCATCCCCGCATGCCGGCACGGTGCAGTTCACACGGCACATCGACGGGGTCGAGAACGCGGTGATCTCGACCGACTGGCGAAGATTCAAGTCAGTCAACGCTTCGTCGCCGTTGATCCAAGACCAGTTGGTGATGCCAGTGATCGTCGAGGGCGCGATCGTCACGGTGTAATTGCCCGGGAACGGGAACGAACCCAGAGCGCCACCATCGGAGTTGTTCTGGAAGCTCCACTTCGCATTCACGGAGGTCGGCGAGGTCTTGGCCAATTCATTGGCGTTGTCATCGGCGACTTGCACGAGAACGGTGCTCGGCAAACCCGAAATCGACCAGTTCACCTTCGCCGGTGGTTGAGTTTGTCCCGATGAATTCTTGTCGATCCCGTGGTGGAAAACGAGGTTCAAGTTTCCGGTCGTGACATCGCGATAGAAATAAATGCGGCTGCTCTGGAGGACTTCGTAGCCGGTGTGGGAACTGCCAGATCCGTACGCGTAAAACGTCACGACATTGGCGCCGCGATCCAAAGGACGAACCGCAAACTGCAAGCTTCCCTGTTTGACCCGCAACGCAGGACGATCGGCGTTTTGCGAACCCAAGTCGCATGCTTCGCCATGATCGACGACTCCATCGCCACAACGCGACAGCGTGCACGTGTTCGAACAACCGTCGCCGTTCGTCGTATTGCCGTCGTCGCATTCTTCGCCCGGATCGACGATGCCATCGCCGCAACGCGCCAGGAGGCACGTGCTCGAACAACCATCGCCGCTGTTGACGTTGCCATCGTCGCATTGTTCGACTCCGGTCCAGACAAACCCATCGCCGCACTTCGCTTTGACGCACGCGATGCACGCGTCCGCAGAGCTCGTATTGCCGTCGTCGCATTGCTCGCCGGGATCGACGATGCCGTTGCCGCACGAAGCCAATCGGCAAGTGCTCGAACAGCCATCACCATCAATCACGTTGCCATCGTCGCATTGTTCGACTCCGGTCCAGACAAACCCATCGCCGCACTTCGCTTTGACGCACGCGATGCACGCGTCCGCGGAACTCGTGTTGCCGTCGTCGCATTGCTCGCCAGGATCGACGATGCCGTTGCCGCAGCGTGGAGAACTGGAGATGCACTGGTTCGAGCAAGCGTCGTTGTCGATGGCATTGCCGTCGTCGCATTGCTCGGTGCCGAGCCAGATGAACCCATCCCCGCACCGCGCCTTGAAGCAATTGATGCAGGCATCGTTGGAATTGACATTCGCGTCGTCACACTCCTCGCCGCCATCGAGGATGCCGTTGCCACAACCGGGCAGAGTCAAGACGCAGCGATTCGAACATCCATCGTTGTCGATGGTATTTCCGTCATCGCATTGCTCGACGCCAAACCAAATGAATGCGTCACCGCATCGAGCCTTCGTGCAGTTGATGCACTCGTCATTGGAATTGGTATTCGCGTCGTCGCATTGCTCGCCAGGATCGACGATGCCGTCGCCGCACGACGGTAGAGACACCGTACAGTTGTTCGAACAGCCGTCGCCGTTGTCGGTATTGCCGTCGTCGCATTGCTCGACGCCGCTCCAAACGATGCCGTCTCCACAACGAGCGATTCGACAATCGGTGCAAGAATCATTGTCGCTGAAGTTTCCGTCGTCGCATTGTTCGCCCGTGGAAACGATTCCATCGCCGCAAAACTGGCCCCCTTGACCTCCCGTTGCCCCGGCGTTGCCGGTGCCCCCGCCAAACCCGCCAGTGCCTCCAAAACCGCCGACGGCGCCTTCTCCACCAACGCCTCCGGAAGGATTCGTCGGATTTCCGGGCTCATCGAGGCCGGTTCGCGCGCAAGCAGCAAGAAGACAGGCCGCCGCGAGGCCGCCCAGCAGGACGAAAGAATGACGCATGGCAGTTTGGAGTGTAGAAGATGATGGTCACAGCGTAAAGCAAATGGGGTATCGATAAAGCAGGCACTGCATACGAAAACTCGCCCGCTCGATCGTCAATGCATCCGCCGGAGTCCACACATGCTGGGGATCGGCTAGAGCTGCAAGCCGCGAACGATCCCTGAAAAATTGAAATGCCGTCATGGGACTCGTGCCAGGAATCGACGTCCAGGGTTTTACGGCGACATCGAGCGCCCAGGCTAAAGAATCACGATCGACCGCATAATCCTCGCCCGCTGCATCGTAAACGAATGGCGTAGAAGCATTGGAGACTTCCGCCACGAGTTTTTGAATCCAGCGCGACGTTCGGGCCATACGATCGTAATACAATGTGTCAGGAAGGTCCGTAGCATGATGATAACGCGGCGTGCGACCACTCGACAAAAACAAAAATGGAACTCGGTTGTCACGAAAAACATCATAATCCGAAAATGCGGACGGGCGATATCCAGGAATGTTTTCGACCGCGTGAATACCGAGACGCAATACGCGAAGATTGTCTTCGTGCACGTTATCGACGATCGGCGCAAGCCCTCGAGACTTTTCCGCACCACAAGCATAAATCGAATCTGCTGTTTGGCGCCAAACGACGCCGCCAATGAGATCCAACGTTATGGCCAAACGAATGGATTTCGGCGAGCCGATTTCCGGGGGCAAGGCATCGAAAAAAGCTCGCGACCCTTGGCGCGACGTATCGAAATAAGCTTCCTCGGTGTTAAAAAAAACGACCGCAATGCCCATACGTCGTGGTTTCATGGCCACGAGCGTCGGCAATGCTCCGAGAAGAACCGCAACGGATGATGCATTGTCATCCGCGCCGAGCAACACGCCTTCGCGCGTCGGACCAACGTGATCGAAATGAGCCCCCAAAACAATGACGCCCGCATTTGTTTCTTGGGGTTCGTCCGGGGCAATCCAGCCCAAAACATTGTGGCCCAGACGCGAATCCGGCAAAGGCACGAAGTATCCACCGGCCGAAGGAAAAGGCCCAACACCTGCGGCTTTCAAGGCATCTTCGAGATAACGGGCCGCGGCAGCATTACCTTCCGTACCCGGAACACGCCCATTCCAGGCTGGCTTGGCCAATTCGACGACATGCGCGCGTTGCGCTTCCGCGAGCGGATCCGTGACTGGAAAGTCCCGCCCCGATAATTCACGAACACCGAGTTGATCAACCACGAGCAGAAGAACGATACCGAGTACGACCGCCCAACCAAGGCGGCGACGACGTGGCGATTGCTTTTTGGAGACTGTTTTCTTTTTCGAATCCGCGGCGACCATCAAACTTCCGAAATCATGATCGAAAGAATGACCGATTCACCAATGTTCGGAGCCTTTTGTGCGGCAACGCCAAACATGCGCCCCGTCACTTCCACATGCCCGCGATATGCACCGCTTTGCGTCTTGGTCGGCAAATCGAGCCCTTCGAGCGCACGCGCATTCACGTCCGGAGCCATCGGGCCACCATACGCTTTGCCATCCTTGATGATGAATGCGTAGACGAGGGGCACTTTGACCGCTCGTTGATTCTCGGCGACCTTAATCAATTCAGCCTTTGCGGCTTGATCAACATGATAGGCAAATCGCCGTAACGACCAGCCCGTGACGAACAACCCTTTGGTTTGTCCTTCTTTATCTTTCACCGCATGCGCCACGACCCACTGGTATTCGGGCCCCATTTTGGCGATGCGCATCTCTTCCATGTCGCCCCACGCTTCCGCGATACCCGCGTTGGGCTCGAGCGCTTTTTTCAATCCCGGAAAAACCTTAAATAGCTGCTTTTGCGCGAGGTTGTCCGGGTCGATCTCACTACGCAAGACGACGCCCGACGTATCGGCGAACGAGAAAAATGTGCACTTCGACGTGCGCAGATCTTCGGTATTGACCCGGGCCCCCAAAACGGTCCGCTGAAGCGCGACGAGATTCGTATCGGGTTCCGAATCGATATGTTCGCCGAGTTTTTTGGCACCGTCAGGTAGTCCGCGACGAACCTGCGCCGCATCTGCATCCGCCAGCGGCGCAACCTTGGCCAAAACATCGACCGCGATCTGCTCCTGTTTGGCCGGATCCGCACAACCCGCAAGACTGGCCACTAGAACGGGTACCACGAACGAAACTGCCGTATCAGGTCGCATCATGACGTCGTATCGCATCGGACAAGGGACAACATCGTACTAAAAAGTTTCCGGTGTGATGAAGACGATCTCCACCCGGGCATTACGCTTACGCTCTGCACTGCGCGGATCGACGACCGGAGCCGCCGTACCCGCTTCAATGACGTTGATCGAGGCAACTCCCGCCGAACGAAACGCAGAAGCCAGCGCGTCGTTTCGCGTCTTGGCCGCAGGATCATCCTTGGTCGCCGGCTCTTTGTCGGAGTGCACGACCGCCGCCACGGGAAATTTCTGGTTGGCTTTTGCAATCCGTCCCAAAGCTTCGATCCGTTGCGAGGCCGCTGGCGTGAGTTTGTCTCCACTAAACACATCCCGCATCGTCACGACAACGCCCCGTTCATCGCGAAACGGCGAAAACAAACGCGTCGCCGAGATCTCCGTCAGTAACGCATCTCCAACCCCAGGCGCCTGAGCCGCTGACGTCATCCCTCGGCGCATGTTCGTCAGCGCGGACAAACACGAGGCACGCGCTCGCGTGGCCAAGTCGATCGGAGCGAGTCCTCCAGCCGCGATGGACTCGTTTGTCTTGGTCACGAAGAGCTCCGCCTCATCGAGTTGGGTCATGAGCGCCGAACGTTCGGGCGCACCCACGGGAGGCGGTTTTCCTTCGGGAAACGAAGGCAAAAGCAGGCGCGCGCCGGTGCACAACATTTTTGCTTCGAGCACCAACGATTTGGCTGCAGCTAGTCGCGCAGCTTCGCGTTCGCCCGAGCTTTGACCAGATGGCGAGATGGGTTGCGCATCCTTGGAAACGCGAATCCGCGCTTCGAGCGCCGTGACTTCCGCGGAGAGGCGAGCTTGTTCGGCATCGAGCGCGGCGACATCCGTTTGGGACGCCATGAATGCTGCATCGGCCTTTTTTGCGTCCGCCTCCGCACGCGCAATACGTGCGTACACGAGAGCATGTTCGTACGCGGCGAGCGCGCGTTCCGCGAGGATCTGCGAGCCGGCGACGTCACCCGCATCAAAAGCGGCACGGGCATCGGCACGAAGTTTGTCCGCGTGCGCGTAGGCAGTCGGCGCAAGCTTGCGATCTTCCGCGGATGCCGTGTTGTCGTGAACGGCATCGACCTGACTGAAGACGGGCGGTCGAGGAATCGGATTGCACGCGGCAAGGGACGAAACGAGCGCGACGAGAATGAGCCTTTTCATCACTTGCCCTTCTTTTTCGGCGCGTTTGTCGGAGTACCGGCGGGTTTGGAAGAACCTTTGGTCGGGGCTGGTTTGTCTTTACCAACAGCCGGCGCAGGTTTGCTTGCCGCCGCTTTGGCTGCCGCAAGACGGCCTTCTTCGGTTTGTGCCGCTCGCTCACGCGCTTCCCGCTCGGCGCTGAGGGCTTTTTCGAGCTCCGCGTCGGCCCGCCCGCGACGCGCTTGCGTCTCTTCGAGCAGCGCCCGCGCTCGTTCCGTACGCACTTCCGATTCGCGCGCTTTGTCCGATGCCGATCCAGCCGCTTGTTCTGCAGCTGCTGCACGGGCGAGATCCCGCGCAGTTTCGGCCCATTCCAGCGCCAAGCCCTCGAGCATGTGCGCATGCGCCGGATCACCTGCTTTGCGCGCTCCATGCGCCCGTTCAAGCGCGCCTTTCGCTTTTTCGAGCGATGAAGCCACGAGCTTTTTGGCTTTGGCATCCGTGGCCTGAGCTTCGACATCTTTCACGAGGTCGAAGGCAGCGGATCCATCACCTGCAGGCGGGCGCGGAGTGTCGAGGACGGGACCACCTGCACCGCCGTTTTGCGCGAGCGCAGGTGCCGCGACAAACGTAGACAGGACGAACGCGAAAAGAACGAGGCGTCGCACCCGAGGCGAAGTAGCAAAGGGGACGGCTGTGAGCAAGGTGAAGCTCGCCTGTTGCCGCCTAATCCAACGAGCGAACGACATGATCACTTGGGCGGATATCCTTTGAAACAATCACCCGTGGACATGGGCATCAATGGAGCATCGCAAGACGGCTTGTCGTTGGCCATGGTGAGACAAATTCCGACGAGATTATCGGGTCGGACAACATCAGCCCCAAACGCGATCATGGGGTCGAGTTCGCAATGTCCGGTTCCGCAATCGGCATCGCTGCAACAATAGCGGGCACATTGTTTCGAGGCGGGATGGCAATGCAGACCGGAACCGCAATAAGGACTTTGATAAAAGTCGCACGGCTGGCAAATGGCCGCAGGTGTGCCTACGGCGCCATAACAATCCCATCTACCAGGATAAACGAAATCACACGACGATCCATCGAACGTACAACCATTGTGGGTGACCGGATTGCACCCATCAGGCGGGGGGCATTTGTCCGAGCACTTGGTCATCATGCACGACGTGAAACCGTCGAGAAGTGTTTTATTTGCGGCGACCGTCGTGCATTCTGGAGAATAAGGGAGGAGATTTTTGATGCAAATGTTGAGACACGTGCTGTTCGTCGAGCAATCGGCCAATTCCTGGCAACACTCATTCTGCAGACAAGCGTCACATTCACCCGGAAAAAGCGTTTGCGCGCAATTCGGCTTGGTGACGACTTCGGTCGGACAATCCAGATTGAGTTTGCAATCGTCGGTAAGTGTCGTGCATCCCGACGCCCATAAAAAAAGCGCCATGATCGTGGAACTGCCGAGAGCCATGACGAGTGAGGAGATCCGCATGCTGCACCTCAAAATGTTCCCGATACGGTCAACCCCGTCATCGACGGTGAAACACTAGGAATCCACCGCCAATTGATGCTGCCAGTTTGCTGCGCTTTCGGCTCGGGCCATATCAAATAGGCCCCCGCGGCCCCCAAAGCCCCCACGCCCAAGGCAAAACTGAGGACCGATACCGTTCCCAATGCGTCGCCCGTCGACGTGGCAGAATGCAATGAATCGCAACGCGTCGCGAATTCAGGCAATCGATCCGTGCGACAATACCCACCAGCCGCACTTATTTCATCTCGCAACGTACGCGCCTCGGATATTTTCACCGCCCGCACACTCAAAAACGTAATGCCAAGAACCACGCCCAGGCCACCTCCGGCGGCCATGATGTACGCTGGCATTTTGCTACGCGGAGGAGCGGTCACGGGCGGAGGTTTTTCCAGGGACGTGATATTAACGACGAGCCGCGCTGCTCCTTCGGCCCATAACTTACTTTCGAGAGGAACTCGACCCGTTGCTTTGATCGTGACGACGTGATCACCGGGATCAATGAATGTGGGTTTTCCCCAAAATTCTTTGGCCACGACATTTCCGTCCCGAATCACTTCGAGGCCTGGAACTTCCAACAAATTCGGGCTGATGACGATCGTCAATCGCGCCACGCGTTGCTCGAGCGCTTCCGCGCGCTTGCGCGCGACCGTTTCGCGATCCTTTTTCCCCAATTCTTGCGCGGCATCGGCTACCGATACGTATTGTTCGTACGCCGTCGCGAGTCGGCCGAGCTTTTCGTAACACTCCGCCAAACGAAATTGCGTGCCCATGCCAGGATCGAGTTCTTGGGATCGGGCAAATTTTTCGCATGCATCAGCGTATTTTTTGGCCTGCATGAGGCGCATGGCTTGCACGAAAAATTCTTGGGCGGCTTTTTCTCGGCTCTCGTCCGATCCCCACGCCGACGAACCCGTGAGCATCATCGACGAAGCGACGAGCAAAGGGGCGATTACACGACGTCGATTCCACTTCATTTACGGTCCATTCCAAACGGATCTTGCCCCGTCCCCGTTCCCGACGGCGGAGTGGTCTTCGTTCGTCCGGTCGAACGCGTTTTTGCAGTATTCGCCGAAGGTGTCGAAACACTCGGTGCCGCCGATGCGGTTGCTGCTGCCGGTGGTTCGTCGGCTGCTTGCGTCATGGCCGAGGAAGGTACGGGCGGCACTGTAGATTCGACGGCCACAGCTGAATTCGCGTCCAGAGGTTTGCCACTTGGCGGCTTGCTCGTTACGACCGCAATGGCAATCGCTACGGCGACAAGCATTGCGCCACAAGCGAGCAAAATAGCGGCGGCCGGAATTCGTCGTCGTTTCAAGCCAGAAGCCGTCGCGCCCCAGGCCCCCGATACTGATCCCGCCTGTTGCAGCAGCGGATCGCTGGTTTTACTAGACGAACTACCAAACGAACCCGATCCCGTAATCGAGGGATTCGTCGACACGCCTGGTTCGGTTTCTGGGGGCTTGCTCGTCCGCCCTGGCTTGAGTGCATCTTGCGTAATCGCCGCGCTTGGCGGCGGATTGGATCCAGACGCCGCT